>NZ_JABWQQ010000029.1:0-61990 GCF_014268555.1 Pseudomonas sp. SWRI111
TCTCAAGGAGTTTTCCGTTTCGACTGCGCCGGAAGTGGGGCGAATTATAGACTTCCAGAATCTGCCGTCAACCCCTAATTTGCGTTTTCTATTGAAAGACTCAAAAAGCTGCTTCTATCTAGACGTAAGCGCCGCCAGTGCGCAGTATATTGCCCAATATTAAAACAATGCCCGCTCTCACCCAGGACGACGCCACACAAATGAATGACCAACCCCGCTCCCTTGCCTCTATCCTTTTCCCGGTTGGCCTGCTCCTGATAGCCATGGCGTCCATTCAATCAGGGGCGTCTTTGGCCAAAAGCATGTTCCCGGTGGTAGGCGCACAAGGGACCACCACCTTGCGACTGATCTTTGCCAGCGTGATCATGCTGCTCTTGCTTCGGCCATGGCGGGTCAAGCTGACGGCCAAATCCTTGCGCACCGTGATCGTTTACGGAATGGCGCTGGGCGGCATGAACTTCCTCTTCTATATGTCGTTGCGCACGGTGCCCCTGGGCATCGCCGTCGCACTCGAATTTACCGGCCCACTGGCCGTTGCTATATATGCCTCTCGCCGAGCCATCGATTTTTTGTGGATAGGCCTGGCCGCGGTCGGCCTGTTCCTGCTGATACCGACAGGCGCCACGACCGCGAGCATTGATTTGATTGGCGCAGGCTATGCCCTCGGTGCCGGCGTCTGCTGGGCGTTGTACATACTCTTCGGGCAAAAAGCCGGTGCCGACAATGGCGTCACCACGGCGGCGCTAGGCGTCATGATCGCCGCGCTGTTTGTCGCACCGATCGGCATCGTTCATGCCGGCGCTGCGCTGCTGACGCCTTCGTTGATTCCGATCGCCATCGGCGTGGCGATTCTGTCCACTGCCCTGCCCTACACCCTGGAAATGGTTGCCTTGACCCGCATGCCTGCCCGCACGTTCGGCACACTGATGAGCATCGAACCCGCGTTCGGCGCGCTGTCAGGCCTGCTGTTTCTTCAGGAGTACCTCTCGTTGTCACAATGGATGGCCATTCTATGCATTATTCTGGCATCCGTTGGCGCGACCCTGACCATGGGCAGCGCCGCAAAGCCCGCAATCGCAGCCGATTGAAAGAGGATTAAACGCGGGCCTAGCAATTGGCGTTCATTTAGGCCATGTTTAGGCTCGTAACCTATCGCCAGACATGGATTTTTTCGCCAAGGGACATGACGCTGCAAATGCGAGCGAACACCGGCAGACCCGAGCACCAGACTCGAGGCCGCTATTAAGGACGGTAATGAAACGAATTTTGATACTGATCGCCATACTGGCGGTGGCGGGTTGCGCAGCAACCTCGCAAACCCAAGTCAAACGCGGCAAAAAGGGTTTGCATATCAACTGTTCAGGACTCTCGTCCTCGTGGGACAAGTGCTACGCCAGCGCCGCCAATTCGTGCGCACCGAAGGGCTATAAAGTGATCGCCAAGTCCGGCGATACCGTCGAAGAGCCTGGCGACTACCCATTCGGCCTGAACCCTGCCGGCTACACCAGCCGCAGCATGATCGTCATCTGCAAATAGCCTTCAGGTTATTCGGCTCGCGGCACAGCGAGCTGGCGGGCGATCTCTTCCTGGCTGGCGTTCAGCACCGTGCGCTGAACGTCCTCGGTAGCCAGCATCCTCGCCACCACCAGCGCACCGACACATTGCGACAGAATGGCCCAGGCCAGACTGTCGCTCTCCAGAATCTGCGCCCAGCTTTGCTGCAGACGGCAAATACACTTTTGCGCCTGTTCACGCACAAGCACATCCGAACGGGCGATCTCGGCCCCTAATGTCGGCAGCGCGCACCCCGCTTCAGGCTGCTCCACATGCGCCATGCTCAGGTATTGCTTGAGGCAGCGTTGCAGCCGCTCGCGATCCGCACCCTCCTGACCGCCGAGTCGCTCAAGGCTCTGGCTCAACTCGCGCTCGACAATTGCTGCGAACAGCGCGTCCTTGGAGGAAAAGTGGCTGTAAAACGCCGCACCACTCAAGCCGATAGCTTTCATCAAGCCGTCCACCCCGACCGTGGAGAATCCGGATTTTTTCGCCGACAGCGAGCTGCTGTGCAACAAACGCTCGCGGGTTTCCAGTTTGTGACCGGCAGAATAACGCACGTGTTTTTCCTCGTACTGCAGTGCCTTGACGTTAATCGAATCCTAGCATAACGTTCGTTAACTAAACGATCGTTAACCAAAGGCAATCCCAATGAATAACAAGAAGGTCGTACTGGTAGTCGGCGCCGGAGATGCCACCGGCGGCGCTATTGCCAAGCGCTTTGCCAAAGAGGGCTTCATTGCCTGTGTAACGCGCCGCAGCGCTGACAAGCTTCAGCCTTTGGTGGATGCGATAAACGATGAGGGGGGTGAAGCTCATGGTTTCGCCTGCGATGCGCGCAAAGAAGAGGACGTCATTGCGCTGATTGAGGATATCGAAACCCGCCTTGGCCCGATTGAGGCGTTTGTCTTCAACATCGGCGCTAACGTGCCCTGCAGCATCCTGGAAGAAACCGCGCGCAAGTACTTCAAGATTTGGGAGATGGCCTGTTTCTCAGGCTTCCTCAATGCGCGTGAAGTCGCCAAACGTATGGTGACCCGCCAGCGCGGCACGATCCTGTTCACCGGCGCCACGGCCGGGTTGCGCGGTGCTTCCGGGTTCGCGGCATTCGCCGGGGCCAAACATGGCATTCGTGCCTTGGCGCAAAGCATGGCGCGAGAACTGGGCCCGCTGAACATTCATGTCGCGCACGTGGTGGTCGACGGAGCAATCGATACCGACTTTATCCGTTCCCAATTTCCCGAGAAATATGCGACCAAGGAGGACGATGGCATTCTCGACCCCGAGCATATCGCTGAAAACTATTGGTACTTGCATAGCCAGCCACGGGACGCCTGGACATTCGAGCTGGATTTGCGGCCGTGGAACGAACGCTGGTAAAGCCCTCCCCTACAACAATAACGAGAGCACCGTAATAATGACTAAAACCGTGGAGTTCTATTTCGACCTCGGCAGTCCCGCGACCTACCTGGCCTACACCCAATTACCGAAGATCTGCGCCGCTACCGGAAGCGAACTGCGCTATATCCCGATGCTTCTGGGTGGTGTGTTCAAAGCCACCGGTAACGCATCGCCAGCGATGATCCCGGCCAAAGGTCGCTATATGTTTCAAGACCTGGACCGCTACGCGAAACGTTACGCGGTGCCGCTGCGATTCAATCCGCATTTTCCGATTAACACACTATTGTTGATGCGGGCCGTCACGGGCATCCAGTTGCATCAACCGCAACGCTTCGCGGCGTTTATCGATTGCCTGTTCAACGCACTGTGGGTTGACGGCCGAAGCCTGAATGAACCGGAAACCGTCGCCGCCGTACTCAGTGAGCACGGTTTCGATCCGCAAGAGGTTCTCGCGCTGAGCAATGACGAGTCGGTCAAAGCGGCGCTCAAGGACAATACCGAGACCGCGGTTAAACGAGGTGTGTTTGGAGCCCCGAGCATGTTTGTCGGGAATCAGCTGTTTTTCGGTCAGGATCGGCTGGACTTCGTCGAGGAGGCGTTGCGCCAGGCCTAGAACGAGGTCGGCACTCAGACGCTGGTCGCAGCGCCTGAGTGGTTACCGATCAGATGGCTTCTGTACGGGTTTTCAGCCATTGCAGTGCCGCACCGTCAAGCAACGGGCTCAAGCGCTCACGCACCTCGGCGTGATAGGCGTTTAACCACTGCTGTTCTTCCTGCGTCAGCAAGGAAGGAATCAGGCAGCGAGTATCGATCGGGCACAAGGTCAGCGTTTCGAACTTGAGGAACTCGCCGAACTCGCTGCGACCGGCCTCGCGATTCATCGCCAGGTTTTCGATTCGCACGCCCCAGCGACCCGGACGATAAGTGCCCGGTTCGATCGATGTGATCATTCCCGGCAGCATCGCCGTCTGCGGCGTCGCGGCGGCCTGATACGCGATGACCTGCGGCCCCTCGTGGACGTTGAGGAAGTAGCCGACGCCGTGACCGGTGCCATGCCCGTAATCCACGCTTTCGGCCCAGATCGGCGCACGGGCGATGGCATCGAGCAGCGGCGAGAGAATGCCTTTGGGAAATTGTGCCCGCGACAAGGCAATCACACCTTTGAGTACCCGGGTGCAGTCCTGTTTCTGCTCTTGCGTCGGCGTCCCGACCGGCACCATCCGCGTGATGTCGGTCGTACCGCCGAGGTATTGGCCCCCGGAGTCGATCAGCAACAAACCGTCGCCCTCGATCACGGCGTGCGCTTCTTCGGTGGCGTGGTAGTGCGGCATTGCGCCATTGGCGTTGAACGCAGCAATCGTGTTGAAACTCAGCGAGACGTAATCGGGCCGACGCTCACGGGCTGCGGTGAGCTTCTCGTCGATGGTCAACTCGGTAATACGCTCGCTCCCCCAAGCCGACTCCAGCCAGGCGAAGAATTCGCACAACGCCGCGCCGTCCTGCTCCATCGCCTGGCGGATGTGCTGGGCATCGGCTTCACTTTTTTGCGACTTGGCCAGTGTGGTCGGGTTCAGGCCCTCGACCAGTTTGACGCCACTGTCGAGGTGCTCCAGCAGACCCCAGGTCACGCGCGCCGGATCGACCAGCAGACTTGCGCCACTCGGCACCGCACGCAGCGCATCGGCGACTTCGCGGTAATCACGCAGGGTCACGCCATCCTGTTCCAGCACCGCGCGCAATGTGTCATCGACTTTGCTCAGCGCCACGAACAACGTGGCCTGCTGTTGATTGACTAACGCAAACGACACAAACACCGGGTTGAACGACACATCGCCGCCGCGCAGGTTGAACAGCCAGGCGATGTCGTCGAGGGTCGCGATGAAATGCCAATCGGCGTCCCGCTCCCGCAGGGTTTCGCGCAGGTTGGCGAGTTTCTCGCTGCGGCTGACGGTCGCTTGCGGTGGCAGATGTTGATAGATCGGCGCATCCGGCAGACCTGGACGGTCACTCCAGACGTGCTGCAACACATCAATGTCGGTGCGCAGACGAGCGCCTCGGGCTTCAAGTTTGCTGCCAAGCGTGCGCGCCGAAGCCACGGCCATCACCGCACCGTCGACCGCGACCACACCGCCTTCAGGCGTTTGCTCGGCCAGCCAGTCCAGCGGGCTCGGCTGTCCCGGTTGCAGCTTGACCAGTTCGATGCCGCTGCCCTCGAGTTCCTGGGTCGCCTGTTCCCAGTATCGGCTGTCGGCCCATACGCCGGCGAAATCAGCGGTGACAATCAAAGTGCCCACCGAGCCGTGAAAGCCTGACAGCCATTGCCGGCCTTGCCAGTAGCCCGGCAGGTATTCCGACAAATGCGGATCGGCAGACGGCACCAACAACGCATGGATGCCCTCACGGCGCATCAACTCTCGGGTGCGCGCCAGGCGCTGGGGCACCGATCCTTCGGTCGAGGTCTGGGTACTCATCATGTCTCCTGCTAATCACTTCATCGTTATTGTTCGTCGCCGTCAGGACGGCGGTTCAAATTCCTGTCGTCCAGAATGCCGGAGCACTGGCGCAGGCGGTCTTGATCAGTTCGGCAGCCTTGTCGACGTCCTCGACGCTGGTGAAGCGGCCGAGGCTCAGGCGAATCGTGCGGCTGGCAAGTCGAGCATCGTGCCCCAGCGCCAGCAATACGTGCGAAGGCGTGTTGCTCGCCGAATTACAGGCCGATGTCGCGGAAAATGCGATCGAATGACTCAACGCGGCGCTGTTGAACTCGCCTTCGCTGAACGTCAGGCTCAAGGTATGCGGGATGCGCTGCGCAGCGCTGCCATTAAGGCGTACGCCCGGCAGGCTCGACAACTGTTCGAGCAGACGCTCGCGCAAGGCCACGATGGTTTTTTTCTCTTCATCAAACGCCGCGGCCGCCAAAGCGAATGCCGCGCCCATCCCGGCAATCTGATGGGTCGCCAGGGTCCCGGAGCGCAAGCCGCCCTCGTGACCGCCGCCGTGGATCTGCGCCTGCAAACGCGGCTTCGCGCGCGGGCCGACGTATAAAGCGCCGATGCCCTTGGGGCCGTAGAGCTTGTGCGCCGAGAACGACATCATATCGACCGGCCATCGGGCCAGGTCGGTCGCGACCTTGCCGGCGCCTTGCGCGGCATCGACATGAAACAGCGCGTCGCGACTGCGCACGACTTCGCCGATGGCCTGAACGTCATTGACCGTGCCGAGCTCATTGTTGACCAGCATCAGCGACACCAGAAAGGTGTCCTCGCGCATGGCTTCGCTGACCGCTTGCGGCGTGATCAGGCCGTCGGCGTCCGGCACCAGATAGGTCACGGCGATGCCGCTGTCCTGCAACTGCCGGGCAGTATCGAGGATGGCTTTGTGTTCGATCTGACTGGTAATGAAGTGGCCGCCGCTGACGCCACGCGCCTGGGCGCTGCCCTTCAGGGCGAGGTTATTGGACTCCGTGGCGCCGGAGGTCCAGACGATCTGTTCGGCTTGCGCGCCGACCAGTTCGGCGACTTGCCGACGGGCCTGCTCGACCGTTTGCCGGGCCTGCTGGCCGAATGCGTGGGAGCTGGAGGCAGGGTTGCCGAAGTTACCGTGCAACCCCAGACATTCGATCATCACCTGGATGACCCGCTCGTCCACCGGGGTGGTGGCGGCGTAATCGAAATACAACGGACGTGTGTTCATAAAAGACTCGCAGAGCGTGTTCCGGGATCAGGAGGCTCGTTGTCTGCAAACGACAAACACAGCCTCGTGAGCTGTGCCTGGATTCGAGAGCGTCATCAATACCTGATCGGATGCCGTTAAAGAAGTAGGGCTTCATTTAAAAGTGCGTAGGAACGCTCCTGAAGCCGAGCTTAACAGTCATCGGGCCGGTGGTTGAAGCAATGCGTCAGCTAAAGCTTTCGAGAAGTAACGGGTACAGCGAGATGACCAGCAGTGCCGCCATGCCCCAGTTGAATACGCGTAACCAGCGCGGCTCCTTCAACACATTGCGCAACAATGTACCGCAGGCAGCCCAGACGCCGACGCTTGGCAGGTTGATGACGGCGAACACGGCAGCGATCACCACGACATTGGTGAAATAACCCTGCATCGGCGTGTACGTGCTGATCGCACCGATGGCCATGATCCACGCCTTCGGATTGACCCACTGAAACGCGGCCGCGCCCAGGTAGCTGATCGGCCTGGCTTCGCCTTGGGCGTTGTCACCGACAGGTCCCGAGTGGGCGATTTTCCACGCCAGGTACAACAGATACGCCGCGCCGGCATAGCGCAGAACCGTATAAAGCAGCGGATACGACTGAAATACCGCGCCCAGGCCGAAGCCTACCGCCACCACCAGGACAAAGAAGCCGCAGCTAATCCCCAGCATGTGCGGGATGGTGCGGTTAAAACCGAAATTCACCCCCGAAGCCAGCAGCATGGTGTTGTTCGGTCCCGGTGTGATCGAGGTAACAAGGGCAAACAGGGCAAAGCCCAACATCAGGTCAAGCGAGAGGGTCATGGTGCGGCTTTCCGTCAAGGTCATTCAGAGATTGACCCTATCCCAGCCGGCCCGACAAACCCACGCACAGTTGGCTAAAAGTTCAGGCAGTACAGTTTTCTGTCAGCTTGGACGTCCGTGCAGCTGTACCGCACGCTCAGCGCTCATTTCACCTTGTTTGTCGAAACCGAAGGTTTTCTGTGGCTGGCCGAGCAACTGCGCTTTTTTCGCGTGATATTCCTCAAAGGACAAGCCGCTACGGTTCAATGCCTCCATCGCCAGCTCACGGGATTCTTCGGCGGTGTAAGGGCGCAACTCGGGGGAAACATGGCTGGCGCAACCCGCCAGCACAGATACAGCGAAGATCAGCGAAACAGTCAGTAAACGATTCATGGGAGCGTCCTGGCGAGCAATGTGGGTCGATGGACAAAGGCTACGCCCGGGCACGCTCGCGCAGAAATCAACGCTCTCAATAGTGGCTATCAGAAATAGGCTACAGACGGATATGCCGCACCCGCCATGCCTAACCCACCAGATTGCAATGCAGCGCATCGTCGTGACTGCGGGCAATGCTGCTCAGCACCTGAAACGAATTGAACGTCACGGTTTTCGCTCGATGGCTGCGGATCAACTGCCAGAAATTCTCTTCGCCGCTTTCGAAACGGCGAAACGCCGCCTCCCCCGCCTCGCGCGTCTGCCATTGCAACAGGCTCAAGACGCGCCGGCCGTCGTCGCTGGCCTGCACGCTGGCGCTGAGAAAACCTGCGTAGCGCTGCGCCAGATGCTCGGTCTGCGTCGCTAACGCCGACACCAGCGCCGGTTGCTGGCGAGGCTCGATTTCGAATTCGATCAGTTGGGTAAAGCTGTGGTTTTTCATGAACGCCCCCAGTCATCTTGAAACGAGCCTTGCGACCCGAAGAGCAGCAGGGTAAAACCTCTAGTTAAGTCAAGGTCAAGGGCTATTTTCAGCATGATCAGCAAAGACAACGTGCACAAACCGCTCACCGTCGGCGAGGTCGCCGCGCGCAGTGGCGTGGCGGTCACGGCCCTGCATTTCTATGAGTCCAAGGGGCTGATCAAGAGTCAGCGCAACGCCGGCAATCAGCGGCGTTACCCGCGTGCCGTACTGCGCCGCGTGGCGTTGATCAAAGTGGCCCAGCGGCTGGGAATACCGCTGGCCGCGATCGGCGAGGCGATGAAAAATCTCCCGCAGGATCGCGCGCCGACAGCGGCAGACTGGAAAATTCTCTCCGAACAATGGCGACAGGAACTCGATGAGCGGATCCATCAACTGACGTTGTTGCGTGATCGGCTCAATGGCTGCATCGGCTGTGGCTGCCTGTCGATGGAGGCCTGTCCGTTGCGCAACCGGGGTGATGTGCTGGGCGAGCAAGGACCCGGGCCGCATTTCCCGGTTGAATAAGGGCGCTGCTCGTCGGGGCAAAATCGCCATGGCCGGGACAGTTCTATAGTGATCCTTCCGGGTCGATCCGGTGCAGCCACCTCCTATACAACAACATCAGGGAGAACGTCATGAGCGTAAAACCCATTCCCGAGGGGTATCACAGCATTACCCCGTACCTCGGCATCCAGAAGGCCGCCGAGGCCATCGACTTCTACAAGAAAGCCTTCGGTGCCACCGAGGTGATGCGTCTGGCCATGCCCGACGGCGGTATCGGCCACGCCGAACTGCGCATCGGCGACAGTGCCATCATGCTCGGCACGCCCTGTGATCAGGGACCGCTGAGCAATCCCGACCAGGCCGTCTCGGTCGGTTTGCATTTGTACGTCACCGATGTCGACAAATCCTTCCAGCAGGCGCTGGATGCCGGTGCGACAACGGTGTCCGAGGTCAAGGATCAGTTTTACGGCGATCGCAGCGGAACGCTGAAAGATCCGTATGGGCATCTGTGGTTCCTGGCCACGCACAAAGAAGATCTGAGCGAAGAGCAGATCCGCCAGCGGGCGATGGAAATGTTCAGCCAAGGCTGAAACCCGCCGTCCCGGTATCAGGGCTGTGCATACCCTGCTCCTTGTGGAGCGAGCCCGCTTCACAAGGACAGCTGAGAACGCGTATCGAACTGCGAAACATTTACTTTCATATGATTTAGCGGGATTTGCCTCGCTCATCCGTCTTATAGGAATGCAGGCCGTTCGCGTAGGCAAAAGCCACGATCGGCCTTCCGGGGATTCCCGTGCTGCGAAGCCCGTAGCCCGGCACCCTTCCAACGAAATCAAGACGCGTAATCATGTCGAAGAAATCCCGCTCGAAATTGTGGTTCCTGGTGCATAGCTGGCTGGCATTACCGATCTGGTTCTTTGTGTTGATCGTCTGTGTCACCGGCACGCTGGCGGTGGTCAGTCAGGAAATCGTCTGGCTGGCCAACCCGCAGATGCGTGCCAGTCAACCGTCGGACGATGCGCCGCGCCTCAGTTATGACCAGATCCTCGCGGCCATCAAAAAAGCCGAACCGCAGACTCTGGTCGAAAGCATCAGCCGCCCGGACGAGTCGCACTTTGCCCTCGATGTCGAAGTCAGCTACCCGGACGGCCGCTCGCTGACGGTGTACGTCAACCCTTACACCGGCGCAATTCAGGGCACCGCGCCCGACTTCAATTTCAAGGCGTTTACCCGCGCCCTGCATGGCTGGTGGCTGGTGCCGTTTACCAGCGGTTTCAGTTGGGGCTGGTATCTGGTGTCCTTTCTGGGGCTGCCTTTGCTGGCCTCGTTGATTACCGGACTGGTGGTCTATAAACGCTTCTGGAAAGGGTTCTTCACCCCGACCTTGCGCATTCGCCATGGCGCACGGATTTTCTGGGGCGACTTTCATCGCCTCAGTGGCATCTGGTCGATCTGGTTCATCGCGGTGATTTCAATCACCGGCACCTGGTTCCTGATTCAGGCGCTGCTGGCGGACAACCATATTTCGATTTCCAGCGAGCCGGTCATTCCCGCGATGTCCCGTGAAGCGGTACCGCGCTCGGCCGATGGCTCCCCGCCTGAACGCATCAGCCTGGACCGTGCCATTGACATTGCCCGGCAAACGATTCCGGGCCTGGAAGTCAGTTTCATCAGCCTGCCCGGCAACGCCTATAGCCATATGAGTGTGGGCGGCCGTGGCTGGTATCCGTTGATGTTCCAGTCTGCGACGCTCAACCCCTACAACGGTGATCTGGCCGCGTCGCGAATGCTGTCGGACCGCACGTCGCTGGAGTTCGTCACCGAGTCCATGCGTCCCTTGCACACCGGCGATTTTGGCGGGCTGTGGATCAAGCTGATCTGGTTCTTCTTCGGCTTGTTGCTGAGCATGATGGTGCTCAGCGGCTTGTTGATCTGGACCAAACGCACCGCCCTGGCCACGGCCAATGCCTTCAAGCGCGAATCGAAGAAAAACCGTCTGCAGGCCCAACCGGCCATGCAGCGTGAAACGTCGGAGGCCAACCTGTGAGCAAGTCCATTACCGCCCCGCCACCCTCGCGTCTGAACCTGCTCTGGCGTAAATGGCGCTTCCACATCAACGTGCTGTTGCTCCTGATTCCGCTGGGCTTCATGCCCAAGTATTTCGCCGATGTCGCCCTGTTTCGTGGTGACAGTGGTCTGGGCGAACGAGAAATCGGCGAAATTCAGGTCGGCCCCTGGAGCCTGCGACTCGCCGAGTTGCGCAATGAAGCGCCGCGCTCCGACGGCCCGGCCGGGTATCTGAAAGGCTTCAACGCAGCGCTCTGCCAGGCCTGTATCGAACCGGTGAAAGCGACCTACCTGCGCATCGGCAAACCCCGCAGCCTGCGCGCCGCCGGGGTGATTTTCTTCGGCACGCCCTATCGCATGGGCACGCAATTGCCGATTCCGGAAAAGACCAAACCCGACGCCGAACTGTGGATCACCATGGAAGGCTGGGACGGCAGCATGCACCAGGCCTCGATTCCCCTGAGCCAGGCCTCTCCCGCCACCGTGGCCTGGCTGAACACACAAGGAGCCAAACCATGACTCGCCCACAACACCCTTCGCGTTTGCTGCTGAGCGCCGCGCTGCTGATTCTGAGCGCCGGTTTCAGTGCAGGCGCCCTCGCACACAATCCGATGTGCGAATGCAAAGCCATCGATGCCGAACAAATCAAATGCACCGGCGGCTTCTCCGACGGCAGCGGCGCACCCGGTGTGACGCTGGACGTGATCGGCTATGACGAAACGATTCTGGTGCCAGGCAAGCTCGGCACCGATTCGACCCTGACGTTCAAGAAACCCGACTCCGAGTTCTATGTGCTGTTCGACGCCGGTCCCGGCCACGTCGTGGAAATCGACCAGGCGGATATCGAAACCCCATGAGCACACCGACCCGTCAAATCGTGCGCCCGGCGGGCGCCGGTCATGAAACCCTCAACGTTCTGCTGTTGTGCCTGCTGATCCTCGCTGTCGCCGGTTCTGTGGTGGCGTGGCGCGGGGTTTCCCATGAACCGGAACCTGTCGCCAGCCACCAGTACGATGCCCGTCGCGACCTCAGCGCCGCCGAGCAGGGCATTTATGCCGACCTGCGGGTGACCCTCGACGAAATCCGCTTGCTGCGTGAAGAACAGCAAACCCTGCCGACGCCGCAGCATTTGGCGCAGGAAGGTTTTGCGCCCTTTGCCCAGGACGCCAGCTCGGTCAGCCGGGGTGGTCACGCCTGGCAAATGCTCGGCGACAGCGCTTATTTCGGTCGCAGCGCAACGCCTGCGGTCGCCGGTTCATTCCTGATGCGCGTCAGCGCCGACCCGGACGCCGCGCCGGATATCTGGTTGAACCGTGGCGCAGAACTCACGCCCGCTCAGGATCTGTCCGACACGGCGCTGTCCGCCGCTGGCTGGAAACAGATCGTCGCGCAATACGACGCCGGGGTGACCCGCGAACATCGTCATTGACTCCTCGCCCTCATTCGAGAGAAGACCGCTTGCCCATGTCCATTTCAGCTCCTCGCCGTCCGTTGTTACGCCTGTTTCTGCTTGGCCTTTGCGCCTGCCTGCTAAGCCCGCTGGCCAGCGCCGATCAAGCCAAGCGCCTGCGCATCGGCATCACCCTGCATCCTTATTACAGCTACGTGGCGAACATCGTCGGCGACAAGGCCGAGGTGGTGCCGCTGATTCCCGCCGGCTTCAACCCGCATGCCTATGAGCCACGGGCCGAGGACATCAAACGCATCAGCGGGCTTGATGTGATTGTGCTCAACGGCGTCGGCCACGATGATTTTGCCGACCGCATGATCGCGGCCAGCGAAACACCCAACGTCAAGACCATCGAAGCCAATGAAAACGTTCCGTTGCTGGCAGCCACGGGCGTCGCGGCACGGGGTGCCGGCAAGGTGGTCAATCCGCATACGTTCCTGTCGATCAGTGCGTCCATCGCTCAGGTCAACAACATCGCCCGGGAGTTGGGCAAGCTTGATCCGGACAACGCCAAGACCTACACGCAGAACGCCCGCGCCTATGGCAAACGCCTGCGGCAGATGCGCGCCGATGCCCTGGCCAAGCTGACGCAGGCACCGAACGCCGAACTGCGCGTCGCCACGGTACACGCGGCCTACGATTACCTGCTGCGTGAATTCGGCCTGGAAGTCACCGCCGTGGTCGAGCCGGCCCACGGCATCGAACCGAGCCCCAGCCAGTTGAAAAAAACCATCGATCAATTGCGCGAACTCGACGTCAAGGTGATCTTCTCGGAGATGGATTTTCCCTCCAGCTACGTCGACACCATCCAGCGTGAATCGGGCGTGAAGCTGTACCCGCTGTCGCACATTTCCTACGGCGAATACACCGCCGACAAATACGAAAAGGAAATGACCGGCAACCTCAACACCGTGGTCCGGGCGATTCAGGAGTCGGGGGCATGACATCGAAAGAAACCCTCTCCCCGGAAAACACCGATTCCCCTGTAGGAGTGAGCCTGCTCGCGATGGCGCCGGGTCAGCCGACATCATTGCTGAATGACACACCGCTATCGCGAGCAGGCTCACTCCTACAGGTTACGGGACCGGCGCTGGATTTTGCGCAGGTGAGTCTGACGCTGGGGCGCACCACTATTCTCGACAACGTGACTTTTCAGGTACAGCCCGGCAGCATCCATGCGCTGGTCGGCCCCAATGGTGGCGGCAAGAGCTCGCTGATCAAGACCTTGCTCGGACAGATGCCGCATCAGGGCCAGCTCAGCCTGCACTGGCCCGGCGCGCCCGGCACCATTGGCTATGTGCCGCAAGCGCTGGAATTCGATCGCGGCCTGCCGATGACCGTCGACGATTTCATGGCCGCGATGTGCCAGCGTCGCCCGGCGTTCCTCGGCCTGAGCAAGCGTTATGCCGCGGCCATCGGTGAAGCGCTGGAGCGGGTCGGCATGCAGGACAAACGCAAACGCCGCATGGGCGCGCTGTCCGGCGGTGAACGCCAGCGCGTCCTGCTCGCCCAGGGGCTGATCCCGACACCGCAGTTGCTGGTGCTCGACGAGCCGATGTCAGCCCTCGACGAAGCCGGCATTCAGGTGTTCGAGCGCCTGCTCGGCGACTGGCGTGCAGCCGGGGTTACGGTGCTGTGGATCGAGCATGACCTGGAAGCAGTCGGGCGTCTGGCCGAGCGTGTCACCGGTCTCAACCGCCGCGTACTGTTCGATGCGACGCCGCAACAGGCACTGACCCCGGAGCGTCTGCTGAGCTTGTTTTCGACCCATCCACGGAGCGCTGCCTGATGAGTTACGAAGCCTTTCGATTGATGGTCCAGGGCTGGGCATCTTCCGGATATCTGCCGGAAGCATTGGCTTACGGCTTTGTGGTCAATGCCCTGCTCGCCGGCCTGTTGATCGGCCCGGTGCTGGGCGGTCTGGGCACGCTGGTGGTGGTCAAGCGCTTTGCGTTTTTCTCTGAAGCAGTGGGCCATGCGGCGCTGACCGGTGTGGCCGTCGGCATTCTGCTCGGCGAGCCCTACACCGGGCCGTACGGCAGCCTGTTCGGTTACTGCCTGCTGTTCGGCATCCTGCTCAACTATCTGCGCAACCGCACCGGCCTGGCGCCGGATACGCTGATCGGTGTGTTTCTTTCCGTGTCGCTGGCACTGGGCGCGAGCCTGCTGTTGATTCTCGCCGGCAAGATCAACGTGCACATTCTCGAAAACGTGTTGTTCGGCTCGGTACTGACGGTCAACGGCAATGACCTGGCGGTGCTGGCCATCGTCGGTTCGCTGGTCATGGCGCTGGCGTTGCCGTTGTATAACCGCATCATGCTGGCCAGTTTCAACCCGCAACTGGCAGCAGTACGCGGCGTGGCGGTGAAAACCCTGGATTACCTGTTCGTGATTCTGGTGACACTGATCACCGTGGCCGCCGTGAAAGTCATCGGCGCGATTCTGGTCGGCGCACTGCTGGTGATTCCGGCTGCCGCGGCACGCTTGCTCAGCCAGTCGCTGAAAGGCTTTTTCTGGTGTTCGGTGCTGATCGCCACCGTCAGCACGTTGTGCGGAATTCTCGCGCCGATCGTGTTCGACCTGCCGATTCCGTCCGGCGCCGCGATCATTCTGGTTGCCGGCATTGCCTTCGCCCTCGCCGCCGTCGCGCGCGGCGTGGTCCCCAGCCTGAAAGGGAATCTTGGATAAATGGCTTTTTCATTGAAAGAACTGACGCTGGCCATCGTGCTGTGCGGCGCAATCTGCACCCCGCTGATGGCCGCTGACAGTGCTAAACCACTGCGAGTACTGGCCTCGTTGCCGATCACCTACGGCTTGGGTGAAGCGCTGCTCAAGGGCACCGAGGTCCAGCTCGAACGCGCGGCGCCGGCCAATCTGCCGGGCAGCCGCCAGACCGCCTATTTCACCGGACGCGGCGCACCGGCGCTGAGCAAACTGGCGACCGACGCCGACGCCGTGATCGGTGTGCGCTCGCTGTGGACCGATGATCCGCTGTACCCGATTGCCCGGCGCAGCAATATTCGTATCGTCGAGGTCGATGCCGCCCGCCCGGTCGACGGCGCCCTGCCGGGGATTGCCGTGCAGCCGGGCCTTCAGGTTGATGGCCTGAACAGCCAGCCATGGCTGGCGAGCAACAACATGGGGCGCATGGCGGACGTTGTGGCCGCCGATCTGGTGCGTCTGGCGCCGACTGCCAAGCCGAAAATCGAAGCCAATCTGGCGGCGCTGAAACAGCGTTTGCTGAAACTCAGCGCCGCCACCGAAGCGCGTCTGGCCGAGGCCGATAATCTGAGCGTGATGAGCCTGAGCGATCATTTTGGCTATCTGATCGGCAGCCTCAATCTCGAACTGACCGCACAGGACGCGCGCCCTGATGCCGAGTGGACAGCGCAAGATCTGAAAAAACTGACGGCGACGCTCAAGGACAATGACGTGGCGGTGGTGCTGCACCATCGCCAGCCAGCGGAGCCGGTGAAAGCGGCGATTGCCGAGTCCGGTAGTCGACTGGTGGTATTGAGCACGGATGCGGCGGATCCGCTGGCGGAACTGGAGGGGAATGTGGACCTGCTGCTCAAGGGGCTGAGCGGGGCGTAGTTTCCGTCATAGACCGCGTTATCGTTTATCGCGAGCAGGCTCACTCCTACAGGGGGAACGCATTTCAACTGTAGGAGTGAGCCTGCTCGCGATGAGGCCCGACATACCAACGAAAAATTACAGACAAAAAGAAACCCGCTGACCATTACGGGTCCAGCGGGTTCTTTTTGCCCGGTCGCTTATTGTGCCGCGACTTGCGCTTCCATTTTCTGACGCAGGCTCAGCGGGCGCATATCGGTCCAGACTTCCTCGATGTAGGCCAGGCATTCCTTTTTCAGGCCACTCTTGCCCACGGTGCGCCAGCCCTCTGGTACCGCTTTGTAATCCGGCCAGATCGAGTATTGCTCTTCGTGGTTGACCACGACCTGAAAGAGGATGTCCTCACGGTCGAATACTGACGTCATGCTGGTTCTCCATCGTTGTATGGGGTGGCCGCACAACGGGTGCAGCCGGGTATGTAGAAAGAACGTTCGGCGCGGCGAAAAATTTACAGCGCCGCAGTGGCCGCCGCCAACGCACGCCCGAAGATCTGCGCGACGCGGTCGATTTCAGTGGCGGTGATGACCAACGGCGGCAGGAAACGCACCACCGCGCCATGGCGGCCGCCCAGTTCCAGAATCAGGCCGCGCTTGAGGCATTCGCGCTGAACCAATGGCGCCAGTCGGGCGAACGCCGGCGGATGGCCGAGCGCGTCCGGAGTGCCGGTCGGGTCCACCAGTTCGATGCCCAGCATCAGGCCGCGACCGCGGATATCGCCCAACTGCGGGAAGTCGCGTTGCAGGATGTGCAAATGCTCGCTCAATCGCTCGCCCATGGCCGCGGCGTGTTCGCAGACCTTGTGTTCGACCAGATAGCGCATCACCGCGGAGCCAGCGGCCATCGCCATCTGATTGCCACGGAAGGTGCCCGCGTGAGCACCCGGTTGCCAGGTGTCGAGCCAGTCGCGATAGACCACCACCGCCAAGGGCAGGCTGCCGCCAATGGCTTTGGACAACACCACCACATCCGGAATGATGCCGGCATGCTCAAAGGCAAACATCTTGCCGGTGCGGGCAAAACCACTCTGAATCTCGTCGACGATCAGCGCAACGCCGGCCTTCTCGGTGATGCGGCGCAGACCACGCAACCACTCGATGTCAGCGGGAATCACGCCGCCCTCGCCCTGCACCGCCTCGACGATCACGGCGGCCGGCAGTTGCACGCCCGCTTCGGGATCGTTGAGCAGATTGTCCAGATAGCTCAGATTGGCTTTCACGCCCGCCGCGCCGCCGAGGCCGAACGGACAACGGTAGTCATACGGAAACGGCATGAACTGCACGCCATTGCTGAGCAAGGCACCCAACGGCTTTTTCGGCCCGAGACTGCCCATCAGGCTCAATGCGCCTTGGCTCATGCCGTGATAACCGCCGGAAAACGACAGCACCGTACTGCGCCCGGTGGCGGTGCGTACCAGTTTCAAGGCCGCTTCCACAGCATCGGTGCCGGTCGGGCCACAAAACTGAATCTTTGCCTGCGCCGCCAGTTCCGCCGGAAGCAGCCCGAACAGGTCCTGGACAAACTGGTCCTTGACCGGCGTGGTCAGGTCGAGGGTGTGCAGCGGCAGCTCATCGGCCAACACTTGCTGGATGGCCGCGATGACTACCGGATGGTTGTGGCCCAGCGCGAGTGTGCCGGCTCCGGCGAGGCAGTCGATGAACGTGCGACCTTCGACATCCTCGACATACAAGCCCTTGGCCCGTTTGAGCGCCAGGGGAATGCGCCGCGGATAGCTGCGGGCGTTGGACTCCTGCCGACTCTGACGAGCCAGCAGCGGTGACTCATTGAACTGATACAGGGTTTCGGCCGGCGCCGGGACGAGCCGGGCCGACGATTGTTCGATAAGGCTGGTGGCGACTGACATCTCTCGACCCCTCAATTCGCTATGGATAGTGACCAAAACAGCACACCGGACAGGTGCGCGTTCCGGTCGCGGGGCGCACTTGCAGGTTTTCCTGTTCTGGAAACGCTTAAGCGCGATGCGGATTTACACCCTTGATCGAGTTGTCAGTCCGGTGGCGGCAAAGACTTGTGCAGCGGCACGGTCTGCGAGCCGGACGTAAAGGCTGGCGATGCCTGTTGATAGCCCAGATGCCGGTAGAACGGCTCGGCAGTTCGGGAGCTGTTGAGATGGAAATGCTGCACACCGCGAATCCGCAGCCAACCCTCGAGGCTCTGCATCAGCGCCCGGCCGACGCCTCGCCGGAAGGATTCCGGCTGCACGTAACACAGTGAAATTTCGCCACCGACCTCGGCCATGCCGACACCGACCGGTTTTTCTTCAAGCAAAGCGAGACAAAGATAAAAGTCTGGGTCGGCGAGCCGGCCACTGATGAAATCGACGGAGGACTGGCTGACCCAGTCGCTGACGAGCAGAGGGTCGTTTCGGTGATCGAACGCGCAACCAATGCGGATCGAACGCTCGATGATACGGTTGATGATGCCGGTGTCGGCCAGCGTGGCCGAACGTATGCAAACGAGTGCTTCCATGGCGCAGTTCCCTCAATCCATTGAGTCAAGGCTGGGTTGACCTTAGCCCCAACCCTGGCGGATAGCGAACGCCGAGAAGTTACATTTGATGTGCCAGAACACGAAACTTTTGTAGGAGTGAGCCTGCTCGCGATAGCGTTCCGTCATCAATCAACTTGTCAACTGACATGACGCTATCGCGAGCAGGCTCACTCCTACAGGGGAGTTGTGGTGGATTCAGCTGACTTGCAACGGCATCGTCAACTCGACCCGCAGGCCATCCGGGCGGCTGTCGAAATGCAAGGCACAGTCACAACGCTGAACGATCGCCTGCACGATCGCCAGCCCCAGGCCGCAGCCGGTGCTTTGGCCATTGCGCCAGAAGCGCTGGGTCAGATGTTGCAGATCGTCAGGCGCGATACCCGGGCCATGGTCGCGCACGACAAAACGCACGCGATTGCCGATGGTTTCCAGTGTGACCTCGACAGCACAGTCTTCAGGCGTATGGCGCAGTGCGTTGTCGAGCAGATTACGCAGCGCCGCGATCGCCAGCACGGCGGGCATCTCCAACGGCGCGGCGGACAGATCATCCGGCACCTGCAGTCTGATCCGCAGTCGCGCACCACCCGTCGCGTCCTGAATCGCCAGCCGGGCGACTTGTTCGGCGCTGTATTGCGAGCCGTCATCGAACGACAGGCTGCCCTCGACTCGCGCCAGCAGCAGCAATTGCTCCAGGGTTCGGTGCAGACGGTCAGCGCCCTCTTCGGCCCGCGCCAGCGATTGATCGCGGGCGCTGCCATCGGTCATGCGCGCCACTTGCAAGTGGGTTTTGATGGCCGTCAGCGGACTGCGCAGCTCATGCGCCGCGTCACCGGTCAGGCGGCGTTCACGCTCGATGGTCTTGCCAATACGCTGGAACAATTGGTTCTGGGTTTCGAGCAACGGTTTCAGTTCGCTGGGGAACGCCTGCAACTGCAACGGTTCAAGCGAATCGGCGTTGCGCCGCATCAACGCTTCACGCAGGCGATTGAGCGGCGCCAGCCCTTGTCCGATCCCCAGCCATAACAGGCACAGGCAGCCCAACAAGGCGACACCGACCGGTACCGAGGCGGCGAGCAGAATCGACATGTTCAGCGCCTCGCGCTCGATCTGCCGGTCCGCCGTGGTGATGCGCACATCGCCCCGGGCCAGGGTGAAACTGCGCCACGGCGCGCCGTCGATGATTTGATCGTGGAAGCCCATTTTCTCGGCTTCCAGCGCCTGCTCGGGGTTGTTGTGGCTGCGCGCGAGAATTTCCCCGCGCAGGGAACTGACCTGGCAGGCCATGCCACCGGGAACATTGAGTTGTTCGGCACTGAAGTGGGTGCCCTCGCCTTTGCTCGGCAGCGTCGGCAGTTGTTCGAGCAACCCGGCGACCATACGCGCCGAGGCCACCAGTCGCTGGTCGAGGGAAAACATCATCTGGTTGCGCAGATCGCTGAGCATCCACGCCGCCGCCAGCGCCCAGATCAGCGCAAACGCGGCGCCGAGGGTCAGGCTCAGGCGCAGGCGCAGACTCATCATTTGCCTTGATCCCCGCCGTCGGCCGGGCCGAGGCGATAACCCAGGCCGCGCACGGTTTCGACGATGCCTTTGCCAAGTTTGCTGCGCAGATGATGGATGTGCACGTTGAGGGCGTTGCTTTCCAGCTCATCGTTGAAGCCATAGACGCTGTCTTTCAACTGCTCGGTGGACAGTACTCGCCCACGATTGTGTAGCAGTGCCTGCAACAGTGACTGCTCGCGGCGCGACAGGTCCACGGGCTGCCCGGCCAGCGTGGTTTCACGGCTGCTCGGATCGTACGTCAGCGCGCCATGCTCGATCAGGTTGACGCTGCGCCCGGCAACCCGGCGCAACAGGGTTTGCAAGCGGGCGAACAGTTCGCGCAGGTCGAACGGCTTGAGCAGGTAGTCGTCGGCACCGGCCTGCAAGCCATCGACGCGGTCGGTGACCGAATCGCGTGCGGTCAGGATCAGCACCGGGATCTCCAGGCCCGCGTGACGCAACTGTTGCAGCAACTTGAGCCCGTCCTCGTCTGGCAGCCCCAGGTCGAGCACCATCACGTCGAATTCCGCGACTTTGAGCATCGCCCGCGCCTTGGACGCCGTGTTGACATGCTCGACAGTCAAGCCCTGGGCGGTGAGGCCGGCGACGATGCCACTGGCGATCAGCTCATCGTCTTCGCAAACCAGTACGTGCATGGGTGCTCCGTGAGAAAAATGGCGAGTGAAGCAGGCAAGGATTAAGGGGCAATTATGGCCATGCGCGACAGTCACGGGAAGCCGGTTAAACATTCACGCCACTTCCAGGCGACGGGAAACCCGGGGTAGCGATGGTCGAAACATTCGCCAACCTTAAGGCGTCTTCAGAAACAATTCATCGCTTTGTCTGTGAATGCGTCGTCACTTACTTTGATTCGGACAACTTCGCCAACCTTCTAAATGGACTTTACAAACATGACCGAATTAAAAAACTTTGTCGCCGTCGACTGGCGCTCCGGCCCCGACCGTATTTATTTCTTCTTCAAGGATACTGACACTTACTCCCGATTCAATATCGGCGACAACATTGTCCCTGGCAACTATCCCACCAAGACAGCAGGCCACTGGGACAGTTTCAGCCCTTTTACCCAACACCTGCGCTTTGGCCTGACCACCACTTCGTTCGGCTGGAACGTCGATAGCGATGAAGACATTGCCTGGTTCTTCTTCTACCAGGGAACAACCCCGATGGTCTGTAAATATGATCAGGACACTGACAAAGTTGCCGCTTTCCATAAGGTCGCCGATTCGGTCTGGAAGCCGATCCTGCCGTATTTCGATAAGATTATCGCCGGCACCTGGTTTCAACTGACCGGTCATCCGTTCCTGTTTCGCTTCATTCTCAATGACGGGCACTACTTGTCGTTCAATTACAAAGCTAAGACTCTGACGCGCAAGCCCTTCGGCGACTATCAACTGGGGGCATTAAAACCCTACAAGGACCGAATCATCACCGCCGCCCAGAATGACCGGACATTTGCCGACAGTTACTGGTATATCTTCCTGGCCGATAATCAATACCTGACCTACAACATCCAGACTGATCGACTGGTTTCCGGTCCGAAAACCGTTACTGAAGGTAATTGGCCCGGGCTGTTGCGCGGCTGATTGGCCGATCATGGAGGGGCTAGTAGGATACGGTTAATTATCGGTTAATCGCCGCCGCCCATTCTGCACCCACTTGCACAGGGACAAGGCTCCTCCATGCGTCGTTTTTTTCTGTTGTTTGCTCTGCTGATCTCCGGTCTGGCCCAGGCCGGAAACAATCCCTTTGAGACAAAACCGGACTTTTTGCCAGTCGACAAGGCATTTGTGCTCACCTCCGAACGGCTGGAGTCGGGTGAAACCCAGGTGTTCTGGCAAATCGCCGATGGCTATTACCTGTATCAGAAGCGTCTGAAATTCGATGGGCTGACGCCCGCACAACAGCCGACGTTGCCTGCGGGCGAATCCCACAGCGATGAGTTTTTTGGCGAGCAACCGGTCTATCGGCAAGGCCTGGAAGTGAAAATCCCGGCCGCCGCCACAGGGCAGATCAAGGTCAGCTATCAGGGCTGCGCGGATGCGGGGTTGTGTTACCCGCCGCAAACCCGGGTGATTGATCTGGGCGGCAAAGCGGCGGTAACCGCCAACGCACAAGCGCCGGATCAGGCCTTGGCCAGCAGCCTGCAACAACGCGCGCTGGGCTGGAGTTTGCTGGTGTTTTTCGGTCTTGGCCTGCTGCTCGCGTTCACCCCGTGTTCCTTGCCGATGCTGCCGATTCTGGCCGGCATGATTGTCGGCAGCGGTGCCACCCCCCGCCGCGGTTTCGCCCTGGCCAGCAGCTATGTGGTTTGTATGGCACTGGTGTATGCGGCAATGGGCGTGATCGCCGCACTGCTTGGGGCAAACCTGCAGGCCTGGCTACAGAATCCGTGGTTGCTTGGTGCCTTCGCCGCCGTATTCGTGATACTTGCCCTGCCGATGTTCGGCTTCTTCGAGCTGCAATTGCCCGTGGCCCTGCGTGACCGACTGGAACACGCCTCGCGCAGCCGCAGCGGCGGCAGTCTGATTGGCGCCGGTGTGCTCGGTGCGTTGTCCGGTCTGCTGGTCGGCCCGTGCATGACTGCACCGCTGGCCGGAGCATTGCTCTATATCGCGCAAAGCGGCAACGCCGTGCACGGCGGCTTGATTCTGTTTGCGCTGGGCATCGGTATCGGTGTGCCGCTGCTGTTGCTGGTGACGGTCGGCAATCGTTTCCTGCCCAAGCCCGGCGCCTGGATGAATCTGCTCAAAGGCGTGTTCGGCTTCCTGTTCCTCGCCACTGCGTTGCTGATGCTGCGCCCGGTACTGGACGCTTCGTTGTGGCTGGGTCTGTGCGGTGCACTGCTGTTGATCGCCGCTTTCTGCGCCTGGAAACAGTCCGAAGGTTTTGGCCGGGTTGCCCAGTTATTCGGCGCCAGTTCGCTATTGCTTGGGTTGTGGGGGAGTCTGCTGGTGATCGGCGCGGCGGGCGGCAGCGATGATCCCTATCAACCGCTGCAGGTTTACAGTGCCGGTCGCGCCAGCACGGCGGCACCATCAGGTCACGAGGCATTTACCACGATCAACGACCCGGTGGCGTTGCAACGCGAACTCGACGCTGCCAAGGCCCAGGGCCAGTGGGTCCTGCTCGACTACTACGCCGATTGGTGTGTGTCGTGCAAAGTCATGGAAAAACAGGTCTTCGGCCAGGCCAAGGTGATGCAGGCGTTGAACGATGTACGGCTGCTGCGCCTGGATGTCACCGCCGACAACGCCGCCAGCCGTGAACTGCTCGGTCGTTACAAAGTGCCGGGACCACCGACTTTCATCTGGATCGGCACGGATGGCGAAGAGCGGCGCAGCCAGCGCATCACCGGCGAAGTCGATGCCGAGGCGTTTCTGCAACGCTGGACCACTACCCGAGACGCCAATTAATGCTGACTTTCACCCTCGGCACCTTCGCCATCGCACTTAACCACCTGCTGCTGATCAGTGCCCTGGCGCTGGCGACGTTTGTCGGCTGGCGGGTGGCCAAACGTGGCGGCGAGAATCCCGAGTCGGCGCTATTCAGCCTGTTTCTGCTGGGCATGCTCGCGGCGCGCATTGCGTTTGTGCTGATGTACTGGCCGCACTACCGCAATGACCCCTGGCAGATCATCGACCTGCGCGACGGCGGTTTCCTCGCCTGGCCGGGGGTGATCGTGCTGCTGCTCGCAGCGCTCTATCGCGGCTGGCGGCGTCCGGGCTTGCGGCGACCGCTGGGCTTTGGCGTGGTCAGCGGCTTGGCCTTCTGGTTGCTGGCAACCCTGTCGCTGAACATTTACGAACAGGGCACGCGCCTGCCGGAAATCTCACTGCGCAACGCCGCCGGAGAAACGGTAAAACTCAGCGATTATCAGGGCGGCCCGCTGGTCATCAACCTGTGGGCCACCTGGTGTCCACCGTGCCGGCGCGAAATGCCGGTGCTGGAAAACGCCCAGCAGCAGCGCCCGGACCTGACCTTCCTGTTCGTCAATCAGGCCGAAAGCATGCAAAGCGTCGCGACGTTTCTCGAAACCCAGGGCCTGAGCCTGAACAACGTGTTGTTCGACCGTGGCGGCCGACTCGGCCAGGCCGTCGGCTCCATGGCGCTGCCGACTACGCTGTTCTACAGTCCCGACGGCCGCCTGCTGTCCAGCCACTTGGGTGAATTGTCCAACGCCAGTCTGGCACGCGCCCTGGAAAATTTCGGCGAACCGAATCTGAATTCAAACCCGGCCGCTGCACCGGCCACCTCTGCAAGGAAACTCCCATGCCCCGCCTCCGCCACCTGCTGACGCTGACTCTGGGCAGCGCCCTGCTGCACTTGCCGTCGGTGCAGGCTGCTGAAGAATTGCCCGCCGCGATCAAGCAGATCGAAGCCAAGGGCGCGAAAATCGTCGGCCAGTTCGACGCGCCCGACGGCCTGCGCGGTTATGCCGCGCAATATCAGAACCGCGGGATGGCGCTGTACCTGACGCCGGATGGCAAGCACGTAATGGTGGGCAATCTGTACGACGCCGATGGCAAGGACTTGAGCAGCGAACCGCTGCAAAAACTGGTCTACGCGCCGATGGCCAAGGAAGTCTGGGCCAAGTTCGAAGCCAGCAACTGGATTCAGGACGGCAACAAGGACGCGCCACGCACCGTGTATCTGTTCAGCGACCCGAACTGTCCGTACTGCAACGTGTTCTGGGAACAGGCGCGGCCCTGGGTCAAGGCCGGCAAGGTGCAGTTGCGCCACATCATGGTCGGGATCATCCGCGAAGACAGCCCGGGCAAATCGGCGGCGCTGCTGGCAGCGAAAGATCCGGCCAAGGCGCTGGAGGATCACGAAAAGGCTGGCAAGGGCAGCTCGCTCAAAGCCTTGAAGGATATTCCAGTGGCGGTGCAGACCAAGCTCGCGGCGAACATGCAACTGATGGAAGATCTGGAGTTACAGGCCACGCCGGCAATTTTCTACATGGACAGCAAGGGCGAGCTGCAACAGCAGCAAGGGGCGCCGACGCCGGAGAAGCTGGTGAAGATTCTGGGGCCTAAATAGTTTTCCGTTGCCTGAACCGGTCCCATCGCGAGCAGGCTCACTCCTACAGGTGATCGCATTCTCTCAGCAAGAATGCGGTCCTTGTAGGAGTGAGCCTGCTCGCGATTGAAGATTACTCGGTGTGTCAGTTGAGCTCGGTCAAGAAGGCCAGCAGCGCCTCAGTGACAAACTCTGGATTCTCCAGATTGGAAATATGCCCCGCCTCCGGCACCAGCACACACGGACAGCCGATCAGTTCAGCCATTTCCCGGGCTTCCGACGGCGGGCGTGGCTTGTCCTGATCGCCGCACAGCACCAGCGTGGTCGCGGCATTCAACTCGCCCAGACGCGGCAACAGATCATCACGGCCAAAGGTGATGCGCCCCATCGGCACGATGCTTTCGCGCAGGCGATCGGATGAATAAGCCGCGAGTTTCGCGCGAAAATCCTGATACAGCGCCGACTGCGGATCGATGCCCGGGCGGAAAAAGATCGGCACGACAATGTCGAGCAGTTGCTCGGAGATTTCGCCGCTGTCTTCGATTTGCTTGAACAGCGAGAAGTAGTACTGACGGGTGGGTTCCGGCTCGACACCGACGTAAGTGTCCATCAGCACCAGACCGGTTAGACGCTGCGGCGCCGACAGTGCCAGCTGAACGCCCCACATGCCGCCGACCGACAGCCCGACCAGCGTGACGCGGTCGATGCCCAAGTGATCGAGCAAGGCCTGCGCCTGACGGGCGATGTCATCCAGCGATACGGTGCCGTCAGGCAACCGTCCCGACTCACCGTGTCCCCACAGATCCAGGGCAATCACGCGATAGTGCGGAGTGAGTGCGGCGATCTGCGGCGCCCACATGGCCTGATCCCACAAATAACTGCCGGCCAGCAACACGGCCGGGCCGGTACCTTGATCAATGTAGTGCAGCGCTTGTCCGTCAACCGTGAAAAAAGGCATCGACCACCTCCTGTGAGAAAAAACAGAACCGGCAGACTGAGCTGCCGGATCTTTATCGTCAACCTAGAAAATGTACGGGAATGTACAGTCGCCATTCGCGAGCAGGCTCGCTCCCACAGGGGATTTTGTGAGCGACACAAATCCAGTGTGGGAGCGAGCCTGCTCGCGATGAGGTCGATGAAAACACCAGAGAACTACAGCCCTTCCAGCTCCGCCATCAAATCATTCAACCGGTCGACTTTCTCCTCAGTCATGTCACTGGCCGCCAGCCCATCGATGTACTCGGCCAGTTCCTCCACCGTGCCGCACTCGAACATCGCCCGCAGCGGCACATCGCGTTGCAGGGCTTTCTGCACCCGTGAGGCGATCTGCGTCGCCAGCAGCGAGTGCCCGCCCAGCTCGAAGAAGTTATCGCGAACGCCGACCTTCTCGACTTTCAGCACTTCGGCCCAGATATCAGCCAGGGTCTGTTCGAGGTCGCTGCGCGGGGCCAGGTAATCCTGGCTTTGCAACTGC
This sequence comes from Pseudomonas sp. SWRI111, assembly GCF_014268555.1. NCBI lineage: Bacteria > Pseudomonadati > Pseudomonadota > Gammaproteobacteria > Pseudomonadales > Pseudomonadaceae > Pseudomonas > Pseudomonas sp. SWRI111. The sequence goes on from NZ_JABWQQ010000029.1 coordinate 26,564, forward strand.
CCGATCTCCAGCGTTGGCAAGGCCTTGCGGTCCAGTTTGCCGTTAGCGTTGAGCGGCAGCTGCGGCAACCACAGCCAGTGCAACGGCACCATGTATTCAGGCAGTTCGGCGCGCAGACGCTGTTTGATGCTTTCCAGGCTTTGGCCCGGATCGAGTGCAGAATCCGCTGCGACCAGATAGCCGACCAGATGCTTGCCATTGACGCCCTCCTGCACGCCGACTGCAGCATCACGCACTGGCGGTTGTTCATGCAGGCGCGCTTCAATTTCACCCAGCTCGATCCGGTAACCGCGGATCTTCACTTGGTGGTCGACTCGGCCGACGTATTCCAGCACGCCATCGCTGCGCCGCCGCGCCAGGTCGCCGGTACGATACAGGCGCTCGCCCGGCGCGCCGAACGGGTTCGGTACAAACACCGGCGCGGTACGCAACGGGTCGCTGACATAACCGCGACCAACGCCTGTGCCCGCCACGCACAACTCACCCACCGCCCCCAACGGCACCAGCTCCAGCGCGCCATCGAGCAGATACAAAACGTTGTTGTCAGTCGGCGTACCGATCGGCAAATAACTGCCGCGCGTCGAAGCCCTGTCGACCCGGAAGAAAGCGACGTCGTCCGAACATTCCGCCGGGCCGTAAGCGTTGACCAGACCGATGTCCGGGTAACGCAGCAGCCATTGATGCGCCAGCTCCGGCGGCATCGCTTCGCCGGTCGGCAGCATCCAGCGCAGGCCGTCGAGGCTCAGGCGTTCGGAGGCAAGCATGCCCTGAATCAGCGACGGCACACTCTCCAACACGGTGATGCCCTGTTCTTGCACATGCGTCAGCAAACCTTGCGGATCGTGGGCGATGGCGTTCGGCACGATGTCCACACGCGCGCCGAACAGCGGCGCGGCGAGGAACTGCCAGACCGAAATATCGAAGCTTTGCGAGGCGGTCTGGGCAATGACATCCGCATCGCTCAGATTCAGATAAGGCACCTTGCTCAGCTGGTTGTTGAGCATGCCGCGCTGCTCGACCATCACGCCTTTTGGCAGGCCGGTCGAACCCGAGGTGTAGATCACATAGGCGAGATTGTCCGGGCCGCTGTGAATACCTGGATTGTGCGTCGCGGCGACCGAGGCTTGTATCTCTTCCCATATCAGCAGGCGCGGACGGTTGGAACAGCCAAACGCTTCCAGCAAAGTCTGCGCCTGGTCACGGCAGGCTGCGCTGCACACGAGCAACGGCGTGCGGCTCAGCTCGATGATGCGGCTCAGGCGCTGGCTCGGCAGGCCGGGATCCAGCGGCAGATAACCGGCACCGGCCTTGAAGCTGCCGATAATCATGCCGAGCAAATCGAGGTTGCGCTCGGCGAGCAAGGCTACCGGTTGATCCATCCGCACCCCGGCCGCGACCAATGCATGGCCGAGACGGTTGGCATTGTGGTTCAGCTCGGTATAGCTCAATTGCTGGTCAAGGCAACTGGCGGCAATGCGCTGCGGGTGCTGCTCCACCTGCGCTTCAAACAGCGCAGCGTAGCTCTGCTCCAGCGGATAGTCGTGGCTGCTCTGGTTGCAGCCGTTCAGCAGGAAACTTTTCTCCTCATCGCCCAGCAGCGGCAGATCGTCCATGTCGCCATGGAAGCCGTCGACCAGTGCCAGCAACAGTCGCTTGAATTCGCCAAGCATGCGCTCGACGGTCGACTCGTCGAAGTAACGCTGGTCATACGATAAATGCAGGCCCAGGTCATCGCCCGGATAGCACACCGCCGTCAACGGGAAGTTGGTGTGGGTGCGACCCGAATCCGACGTCGCGTCAAGGCTCTGCGCACGATCCAGTACCGAGACTTCGACCGGCGCGTTTTCGAAGACGAACAGGCTGTCGAACAGCGGCTGGCCCTTCGGCAGTTCGCTTTGTTCCTGAATGTTCACCAGTGGCAGGTATTCGTATTCGCGCAGCTGCATGTTGCTGTCGAGCAGAGCGTTGAGCCACTGACGCACGCTGCTGCGTTGATCGTCCTCAGGCATCTTCACCCGCAGCGCAATGCTGTTGATGAACAGGCCGACGGTGCGCTGCATTTCTGGCATGTCTACCGGACGTCCGGCCACTGTCACACCGAATAGCACGTCGCGATCACCGCTCATGCGCCGCAGCACCAGCGCCCACGCCGCCTGGGCGAAGGTGTTGACCGTCAGTTGATGGGCCTGCGCCAGTTCACGCAGGCGCACACCGTCTTCGACATCAAGGCGGGTGTAGCAGTCGCCGACGATCATGCCGCCGCTTTCACCGGCGTGTTCACGCAGGAACGGACGATCACTCGGGATCGGCGTGGTGCGTTCGAAGCCTTGCAGGTTCTGTCGCCACCACTGCCGCGCCTCGGTCAGGCTCTGGCGTTGCAGCCAGCCAATGTAGTCACGGTAACGCGGCGGCACGCTCAAGTGGGCTTCGCGACCTTCGCCGAGGGCGGTGTAGATCTCGAAGAAATCGTTCATCAGCAGCGAGCGACACCAGGCATCGATGAGGATGTGGTGGTTACTCATCATGAACCAGTAGCGCGCCGCGCCGACCTTGATCAGGCGCAGGTGGAACGGCGCTTGATTGAGCAGATCGAAACCGGCCTCGCGCTCGCTTTTCAGCAGCGCTTGCAGCTTCGGTTCCTGCTCGTTTTCGTCGATGGCACTCCAGTCCAGAGACTCGATCGGCGTGCGCCCCGGCGTGTGAATCACTTGCAGCATGTCTTCGCCGACGTTCCAGCAGAACGACGCACGCAATGCTTCATGACGGGCGACCACCGCTTGCCAGGCCTGGGCGAAACGCTCGGCATCGAGTTCGCTGTTGATGCGATAGCGATCCTGCATGTAGTACAGACCGGTGCCCGGTTCGAGCAAGGTGTGCAACAACATGCCCTCCTGCATTGGCGTCAGCGGATAGACATCTTCGATGTGCGCGGCGGGCACCGGCAGGGCATCGAGTTGCGCCTGGGTCAGCTTCGCCAGAGGGAAGTCCGACGGTGTCAGGCCACCGGCTTCGTCTTGCAGGCAATGTTCGATCAGGCTTTGCAGTTCGCCGAGGTAAGCATCGGCAAGATCGTTGATCGTCTGCTCAGCGTAGCGCTCGGCGCTGAAGGTCCAGCGCAGCAGCAATTCGCCGCCGTAGACCTGACTGTCGATACTCAGCTCGTTCGGCAGAGGCGCTTGCGGATCATGGGGAGCGCCGCTTGGCTCATCTACGGGGCGGAACAATGCGTCGTCGCCGAAGCTCTGGTCGAACTGGCCCAGGTAGTTGAAGGTGACTGGCGCGTTCGCCAGCGCTGCCATTTGCTGGCGACTGGCGTCATCGGCCAGATACCGCAGCACGCCATACCCCAGGCCTTTGTGCGGCACCGCGCGCAGTTGCTCCTTGATCGCCTTGATCGAAGCGCCCTGCCCGGCGGCTTCTTCGATGGCGTGCGGGGTCAGGCGTAGCGGGTAAGCGCTGGTGAACCAGCCAACGGTGCGGGTCAGGTCGATCTCATCGAACAGGGTTTCGCGGCCGTGGCCTTCCAGTTGAATCAGGGCCGATGGCTGGCCGCTCCAGCGGCACAGCACGCGGGCCAGTGCGGTCAGCAGCAAGTCGTTGACCTGCGTGCGGTAAGCGCTCGGCGCCTGTTGCAGCAACTGCCGGGTGCGCTCGGCATCGAGACGCACGCTGACGGTTTGCGCGTGCAGATTGTGTCGCCCGCCTTGCGGGTTTTCGCACGGCAGATCGGCGCTCGGACCGGCCAGTTGCGCTTGCCACCAGTTCAGCTCTTCACGCAGTGATTCGCTGCCGGCGTAGGCTTGCAAACGCGCGGCCCAGTCCTTGAAGGCACTGGTTTTGGCCGGCAGTTTTACCGCCTGCCCGGCGTCGAGCTGGCGATAGCCAGTTTGCAGATCGTCCAGCAGCACACGCCACGACACGCCATCGACAACCAAGTGGTGAATGGCGATGAACAGGCGTTGCTGATCCTTCGCAACATCGACCAGCACCGCACGCAGCAGCGGACCGTTTTGCAGGTGCAGACTGCGTTGCGCGTCGGCGAACAAGGCTTCGCACTGGTCCATCGAATCGACGCTGAATTGCCAAAGAACGTCTGCATCGGTCAGCGTTTGATGCGTCGCTTGCCAAGCGTCATTGACTTCGCTGAAGCGCAAACGCAACGCGTCGTGTTGTTCGATCACGGCCCGCAAGGCCTGTTGCAAACGCTGCGGCTCAAGAATCACGGTCGGTTTTAGCAACAACGCCTGATTCCAGTGCTGACGCTGGGGAATCTCGGTATCGAAGAACCAGTGTTGAATCGGCGTCAGGCGCGAGTCGCCGCCCACCAGACCTTGTTCGGCGCTCACCTGCTGCGTGCGGCTGGCGACAGCGGCGAGGGTCTGCACGGTCTGATGCTGGAACAGATCGCGCGGGCTGAAGTGGATGCCCTGCTGGCGTGCGCGGCTGACCACCTGAATCGACAGAATCGAATCGCCGCCCAGTTCAAAGAAATTGTCGTTCAGCCCTACCTGTTCGACGTTGAGCACCTCGCACCAGATCTGCGCCAGCGCCTGCTCCAGCTCGTTACTCGGCGCTACGTAATCCTGACGATTGAGTTCCGGGTCCGGTGCCGGCAACGCGCGGCGGTCGAGTTTGCCGTTGGCGGTGAGCGGCATGCTCGCCAGCAGAATCAGGTGCGTCGGCACCATGTAGTCCGGCAGTTGTGCCTTGAGGTGCGACTTGAGGGTTTCGCGCAGTTCAGCCTGTTGCGCTTCGCTGTGTCCGGCGACTTCGGTCGCCAGATAGCCAACCAGTTGCTTGCCGCTCGGCGCCTCAAGCGCCAGTACCACCGCTTCGCGGATCGACGGGTGATCGAGCAGACGCGTTTCGATTTCGCCCAGTTCGATGCGAAAACCACGGATTTTCACCTGATGGTCAATCCGCCCCAGGTACTCGACCAGACCGTCGGCACGCTGGCGCACGAGATCGCCGGTGCGGTACATGCGCCCGCCGTCAGCAGCAAACGGATCAGCGACAAAACGCTCGGCAGTGATGCCGGGACGGTCGTGATAACCCTGCGCCAGACCGGCGCCACCGACGAACAATTCACCGGTCGCGCCTTGCGGCACCAGGGCCAGATCGGCATCGAGAATATAGGCGACGCGCGCGCCGATCACACTGCCGATCGGCACGCTGCCAGCGCCCTCTTCCAGCACGTCCGGGGCCAGACTGGCCAGCGGCATGACCACGGTTTCCGTCGGCCCGTAGGCATTGAAAAACATCGTCGGTTTGAACGCCGCACGAATCCGTTGCAGATGTTCGCCGGTCAGCGCTTCGCCGCCGGTGATGATCATCCGCACCGGCAGGACTTGGTTCTGCGAGGCGAGGAATTGCGCGAGCTGGCTGCCGTAGCTCGGCGTGAAACCGAGGACGTTGATTTGATGGGTACGGATCAAGCCGCAAATTTCTTCGGCATCCCACTGACCCTGCGCACGCAGCACCACCTGCGCACCACTAAGCAGCGGCACCAGCAGACGCTCGGTCGCGGCGTCGAAGTTGATCGAATAGAAGTGCAGTTCGCAGTCGTCCGGGCGCATGGCGAAACGCTCGATCACCGCTTGGCAATGCATGGCGATCTCGCCGTGGGATACCACTACACCTTTCGGTTTGCCGGTCGAGCCCGAGGTGTAAATCAGGTAAGCCTGATGCTGCGGCAGGCTGATGAATGGCAGCTCGCCGGCCGGGTAATCGGCCAGTGCCGCGCGGTCGTCTTCCAGGCACCAGCGCGCCACGCCTGGCGGCAACTCACCGAGGGTCTGGAACATCGCTCGGTCACTGAGCAGTAAACCGATGCGGCTGTCTTCGATCATGTAATGCAGACGGTCGAGCGGGTATTCCGGATCCAGCGGCACATAGGCGCCGCCAGCCTTGAGAATCGCCAACAGGCCGATGACCATTTCCAGCGAACGCTCCAGCGCCAGACCGACGCGCACCTGCGGGCCGACGCCGCGCTCGCGCAGCGCCCAGGCCAGACGATTGGCGCGGGCGTCGAGTTCGGCGTAGCTCAGGGTCTGCCCGGCGAAGGTCAGGGCCGGTGCGTCTTTGCGCGACAGCGCCTGCTCGGCAAACAGATGATGGACGCACTGATCGAGACGATGCACGCCCGGCTCGACGCCAAGGCTGTCGAGCAGTTGCTGTTGTTCCGGCGCATCCAGCAGCGGCAGTTCGCTGAGGCGTTGCTGCGGATCGGCGATCAGCGCTTGCAGCAGGTTGCACCAGTGTCTGGCCATGCGCGCAATGGTCGGTTCGTCGAATAGGTCGGTGCTGTAGGTCAGGCAGCAACCGAGGCGATGATCCAGGTCGGTGACTTCCAGATTGAGGTCGAACTTGGTCGCCCGCGCATCGTTGGCCAGGTACTCGACCGTCATGCCGGCCAACGTCCGGCTCTGCTGGAATTCCCAGCGCTGCACATTGCACATCACTTGGAACAGCGGGTTGTAAGCGGCGCTGCGCGGTGGCTGCAAGGCTTCAACCAAATGATCAAACGGTAGATCTTGATGCGACTGGCCTTCGATAACCGTATGGCGCACCTGTTCGAACAGTTCACCCACCGACATCTGCCCATCGAGCTGGCAACGCAGCACCTGGGTATTGAGGAACGCACCGATCAGCCCTTCGCTTTCCGGGCGAATGCGGTTGGCCACCGGCGCGCCGATGCGCAGATCGGTCTGGCCGCTGTAGCGGTAAAGCAGCGAGGCGAGCGCGGCGGTCATGGTCATGAACAGGGTCAGACCGTGTTGCGCGTTGAAGGCACGAACCCGGGCGGCGAGTTCATCGCTCAGATCAAACCGGAACAGCTCGCCCCGATGACTTTGCACCGGTGGACGCGGTCGGTCGCCCGGCAGCTCCAGCAGAGGATGTTCACGGCCCAGTTGCGCGGTCCAGTAATCGAGTTGCCGTTGACGCTCGCCGGATTCCAGCCACTGGCGCTGCCAGACGCTGTAATCGAGGTACTGCACCGGCAACGGTTGCAGCGGCGAATCGCGCTCATCGACGAACGCTTCGTACAGCGCGCTGAGTTCGCGGGCGAAAATATCCATCGCCCAGCCTTCGGTGACGATGTGGTGCAACGTCAGAACGAAGTAATGCTCCTGCTCGGCGGTCTTCACCAGACATGCACGCAGCAGCGGACCGGCTTCCAGGTCGAAAGGCTGGTGCGCTTCTTCGTCGGCCAGGTGCTGGACGCTCTGCTCGCGCACTTCGGTCGGCAATCGGGAGAAATCTTTCCAGCCCATGCGCACGCCCGTCTCGGCATGCACGTGCTGACAAGCAACGCCATCGATGCTGGGGAACGTCGTGCGCAGGGTTTCGTGACGCAGGATCAGCGCCTGCAACGCCGCCTCGAAATGCTCGACATGCAGCACGCCACGCAAGCGCGCCATACCGCCGACGTTGTAGGCCGGGCTGTCCGGTTCCATTTGCCAGAGGAACCACATGCGCTGTTGCGAATAGGACAACGGCACCGCTTGGCGGCGGTCGACTTTGCCGATCGGCAGTTGCTGGTTGGTGCGGCCGCTGGCCTGGATCAGGCGGATCTGCTCGGCGAAATCACCCAGTTCGCTGTGCTCGAACAACGTGCGCAACGGCAGTTCAACGTCACAGGCCTGACGGCTGCGCGAAATGATTTGCGTGGCCAGCAGCGAGTGACCGCCGAGGGCGAAGAAGTCGTCGCGCAGACCGACCTGCTTCAGGCCAAGCACCTCGCGCCAGATCGCGGCGATCTGTTGTTCCAGTTCACTGACCGGTTCGACGTGTTCGCGTATTTGCCACTGCGGCTCGGGCAACGCGCGGCGGTCGAGTTTACCGCTGGGGCTCAGGGGCATCGCGTCAAGGCGCAGCAGTTGCGCCGGGACCATATACTCCGGCAATTCGGCAGCCAAAGCGGTTTTCAGGCGAGTGATTTGCTGGTCGGCGTTTTCATCGGCATCAGTCGCCGTGAAGTAGCCAATCAGTTGCGCACCGGCAGCGGTTTCCCGCACCAGCACCACGGCTTGGGCGACGCCGTCCTGAGCGAGCAGACGCGCTTCGATTTCCTGCGGTTCGACGCGAAAACCACGCAGCTTCACTTGCTGATCGAGACGGCCGAGGTATTCGATCACGCCATCAGCTGTCCAGCGCGCCCGGTCGCCGGTGCGGTACAAACGCGCGCCCTGCTCGCCCAGCGGATCGACAACAAAGCGTTCTGCCGTTAACGCCGCGCGGCCGAGGTACCCCCGGGCCAGACCGATGCCGCTGATGCACAGCTCCCCCGGCACACCGGCAGGCACAGGGTTGAGATCGACATCGAGGATGCGGCAGACCACATTGCCCAACGGGCGGCCAATCGGCGAGTGCTCACCATCGGCGCTGGTGCAATGCCAATGGGTAACGTTGATCGCGGTTTCGGTGGGGCCGTAGCGGTTGTGCAATTGCACCGCCGGCAGTTGCGCCAGCACACGGTTGCGCAGCTCGGCTGGCAGTGCTTCACCGCCCGAAAATATCCGGCGCAGGCTAGTGCATTCAGCCGTCAGTGGCTCATCGATAAACAGCGCCAGCAACGGCGGGACGAAGTGCAGCGTGGTCACGCCATATTTCTGAACCAGCTGCGCGATGCGATGCGGGTCGCGGTGTTCGCCCGGGGCAGTAATCAGCAGGCGCGCGCCGGTGATCAGCGGCCAGAAGCATTCCCACACCGACACGTCGAAACTGATCGGCGCTTTTTGCATCAGCACGTCAGTTTCATCGAGACCGTAGGTGTTCTGCATCCATTGCAACCGTTCGGCCAGCGCAGCATGAGTGTTGCCGACGCCTTTCGGTTGCCCGGTAGAACCCGAGGTGTAAATCACGTAAGCAAGGTTGTCGCCGTGCAGGTGCAGACCCGGTGCCTGGCTCGGCCAGTTTTCCAGGTGCAACGCGTCCATGGCGATCACACTGACGCCGGCGCTGGCCGGCAAGCGCTCAAGCAGTTCGGTCTGAGTCAGCAGCAATTCGACGCCACTGTCGCTGAGCATGTAGGCCAGGCGCTCCGCCGGGTAATCCGGGTCCAGCGGCACGTAGGCGCCACCGGCCTTGATGATCGCCAGCAGACCGATCAACAGTTGCGGCGAACGCTCGGCGGCGATGGCCACGCACACGTCCGGGCCGACGCCTTTATCGCGCAGGTAATGGGCCAGACGGTTGGACTGCGCGTGCAACTCGGCAAAATCGAGGCTGCCGCCGGCCCACATCAGCGCGGTGCGTTGTGGGCTGTTGCGCAGTTGATCGTCGAGCAGTTCCGGCAGCCACTGCTGCGCGGGAGTGCACGGTGCCACGCTCCAGTCGTCCTGCAGATGTTGCTCGCTGACGGTCAGCAAGCGCAGATCGCCAATCGCCTGCTGCGGCCGTTCGCAGACTTCGCTCACGAGGTTATGGAAATGTTCGGCCAGTCGCTCAATGGTCGCGCCATCGAACAGTTCGCTGGCGTAGTCGAACGACAAGGTCAGCCGACCATTGCGGTCTTCTTCGCTGTGCAGTTGCAGGTCGAACTTGGCTTCGCGGCTGTGCCACGACAGCTCTTCGGCGAGCAGGCCCGGCAAGCGTTTAAGCGCGCTGAGGTCGCGCTGCTGATGGTTGAACATGACCTGAAACAGCCCCTGCTCACGGGCTTGCGGGAAGGCCTCGAGCAGTTGCTCGAACGGCAAATCCTGATTCGCCTGGGCGCCGAGTGTGGCCTGGCGGGTCTGGGCCAGCAGTTCGACAAACGGCAGGCGCGAATCGATCTGCGCACGCAGCACCTGGGTGTTGATGAAAAAGCCGATCAGGCCTTGGGTTTCCAGACGCGGGCGGTTGGCGTTGGGTACGCCAATGCGAATATCGCGCTGGCCGCTGTAGCGGTGCAACAAGCTCTGGAATGCCGCGAGCAGCAGCATGAACGGCGTGGCTTCATGCGCCTGGGCGGTCTGCCGGATCGCCTCGCTGAGCTTCGCGCTCAAGCGCACACTGTGGCGCGCGGCGCTATGGCTGTGTTGCGCCGAACGCGGGTAGTCGGTGGCCAGTTCCAGCGGCGAATGCTCCTCGCCCAACTGCGCTTTCCAATACGCCAGTTGTCGCTCGCCCTCGCCTTGCGCCAGCCATTGGCGCTGCCAGGCGCCGTAGTCGGCGTACTGGGTAGGCAGCGGCGCGAGTTCGGCGCGCTGGCCTTGCGCAGCGGCGGCGTAGAGGCGCGAGAATTCGTCGATCAGCACATTCAGCGACCAACCGTCGGCGATGATGTGGTGCATCGTCACCAGCAGTTGGTGGTCTTCGTCAGCAAGGCGCACCAGAGTCACCGTGAACAGTGGGCCGTGTTGCAGATCGAATCGGGTGCGTGCCGCGTCTTCGCGGATCTGTTGCGCGCGCACCTCGCGCTGGTCGGCTGGCAAGTCGCTGAGGTCGATGCGTTGCAGGTTGAGCTCGGCGGCGGTAACGACTTGCTGCAAAGCCACGCCGTCACGTTCGAAGAAGCGCGTGCGCAGGGATTCATGGCGCTCGATCAGTTGCTGAAAACTCACGCGCAGCGCATTTTCGTCCAGTTCGCCACGCAGGCGCAGGCCGCCGGGAATGTTGTAGGCGCTGCTGTGCGGATCGAGTTGCCAGGTGATCCAGAGACGGTTTTGCGCCAGCGACTGCGGCAGCGGTTCGCTGCGCGACAACACGGTGATTGCAGTTTGGGCGCTGGCACCGTCCTGTTGCTGTTGCGCCACGGCCGCCGTGAACGCGGACAACGTTGGCGCTTCGAACAACAAACGCAAGTTCAACTCCAGCGCCAGTGCTTCGCGGACCCGGGCAATCACTTGAGTGGCGGCGATCGAATTACCGCCGAGCAGAAAGAAGTGGTCGTCGGCGGCGACCTGTTCGACGTTCAGCTGTTCGGCCCAGATTTGACCGATCATCGCTTCGAGGCCTGAGCTGCTGGCAGCCAGCGTTTGGGGTTCGGCGCTCGTCGACGGGAACACTGCGTAACTGTCGAGGCTGCCGTCGGCCAGACGGCTGCGGCACGCCGAACGCTGGAGTTTGCCGCTGGAGGTTTTCGGCAATGCGCCCGGATTGAGCAGCACCACCACGCTTGGCGCTTCCTGACAGGCTTCGGCGACGGCTAGGCGAATGGCTTTGATCAGCACGTCGGGTGGCAGAATTTTCTGCACGCTGCGGCTGATTTCCGCGGCGATGCCGATGCCCTCGGCGCCATTCTGATTGACCGCGAATGCCGCCACCCGGCCCTTGCGCACCACTTCCACTTCGCGCTCGACGGTCTGTTCGATGTCCTGCGGATAAAGGTTGTGACCGCGCACGATGAGCATGTCTTTCAAGCGCCCGGTGACGAACAGCTCGCTGGCGCGGATGAAGCCCAAATCCCCCGTGCGCAGCCAGGTGCGACCGGCGTGCTGAACGAAAGTCTTCGCGCTGGCTTCGGGGTTGCGCCAGTAACCATGGGCAATGCTCGGGCCCGTGGCCCAGACTTCACCGACGGTGTTGTCGGTCAACTCCTCAAGCGTATTCGGTTCGACAATCAGCACCGCATGTTGCGGCTGGCTGATGCCGCAGCTCATGACCGGGCTGCCGTCGCCCGGCTCGGCGCGGTTTTGCGCCAGCGCCTGATCGTCCACGCGTAACGCTGGAATGCCGGTGCCGCGCGGCGTGCCGGCGACAAACAGTGTGGCCTCGGCCAAACCGTAAGACGCCATAAAACTGTTTTTGCTGAAAGCACACGCGGCGAATTTTTCGGCGAAGCGCTCAAGGGTGTCGAGGCGAATCGGTTCGGAGCCGGAATACGCCACGCGCCAGCGGCTCAGATCGAGTCGCGCAAGTGCCGATTCGCTGACCCGCTCGCTGCACAAGCGGTAGGCGAAATCCGGGCCGCCACTGATGGTCCCGCCGTATTGGCTGATCGCTTCCAGCCAGCGCAAGGGCCGTCCCAGAAAATACGCAGGCGACATCAGAATGCACGGCACGCCGCTGAAAACCGGTTGCAGCAGACCGCCGATCAGGCCCATGTCGTGGTACAGCGGCAACCAGCTGACGATAACGTCGTCCGGGTTGACGTCGATACCGAAGCCGTGGCGGATCAGCAGTTCGTTGGCGACCAGGTTGCCATGGCTGACTTGCACGCCTTTGGGCAGCGCGGTGGAGCCTGAGGTGTATTGCAGAAAAGCGATGTGCTCGGGTGGCAGGGGCGGCTCCACCCAGCGCTCGGCCAGCGCGCTGTCGAGGGTGTCGACACACAACAGCGGCGGCGCGCCTTCAATGTGTTGCAAGGCCTCGCGCAGATCGGCACTGGTCAGCAGCAGGCGCGGCTCGGCGTCGGCAATGATCGACAGCAGACGCTCCTGATGATGACGGCGCGCGGATTCCGGCGGATAAGCGGGCACTGCAATCACACCGGCGTACAGGCAACCGAAAAACGCCGCGACGTAGTCCGGACCACTGGGAAACAGCAGCACCGCGCGATCGCCCGGCTCAGCTTCGGCCTGCAACGCGGCGGCGATGGTGCGCGCCCGCTGATCCAGTTCGCGATAACTGAGTACCACAGCCTGCTCTTCGTTTTCGGCAAGAAAACGCAAGGCCAGTCGGTCCGGTGTCAGCGCGGCGCGGCGCTGCAGGGCTTGGACCAGGGTGCTGGGGAGTTCGAACGCGTCGGTCATGAGGTTTCCTGCCTGAAATCGGCTTGCCAGTGGAATCGGGTTGCTGCAACACGCCCATCGAAAGGCGCGCGGGGCGCGGTCTGGGCCGACCGCGCAGGGCTTCGCAAAGCTGTCTGGCCGGGCGTTGTAGCCCAGACCATTCACCAATGAGAACGGATGACCTCTGGAAATAATTAGTCGGCAGGCTCGACGCCCAACGGGGCCGGGGTGCGGCAGCGTGCCGCAGTTCGCAAAACACATCGACTTACAGCACTACTTCTCTTTCTCATTTGACAATCATTATCATTCAACATAATTTGTCGCTCGATGTGTAGGACGGCCCCGTCCCCCAGGCCCTCCACTAACCTATTGGCAGCAAGGTGATTTCCATGACGGAACAGGTATCCACAAGCAGGTGCGATTCACCGCTACTTCAGGCATTTGTCGACAACCGACTGATTCTGGTAAAGATTGCAGCGCGCATTACCGGCTGTCGGTCACGCGCAGAAGATGTGGTGCAGGATGCGTTTTTCCGCCTGCAATCGGCGCCACCGATCACATCGTCCATCAAGGCCCAACTGAGCTATCTGTTCCAGATCGTGCGCAACCTTGCCATCGATCACTACCGCAAACAGGCGCTGGAACAGAAGTACTCCGGCCCTGAAGAGGAAGGGCTGAACGTGGTCATTCAAGGTGCTTCGCCGGAAACCTCGCACATCAACTTCTCGACCCTGGAACACATCGCCGATGCGCTGACCGAGCTGCCCAGCCGCACCCGCTACGCGTTCGAGATGTACCGTTTGCACGGCGTGCCGCAGAAGGACATTGCCAAGGAGCTCGGCGTATCGCCAACCTTGGTCAACTTCATGATTCGTGATGCGCTGGTGCACTGCCGCAAGGTTTCGGGCAGCCGTCGGGATGCGGTGATCGCGGGTCGTCGTTAAGGTCCAGGTTTGCGTCAAGCCATTCGCGAGCAGGCTCGCTCCCACAGGGTTTGTGAACGACACAAGTCCAGGGTGGGAGCGAGCCTGCTCGCGAAAGCGGCCTCAGATTCAACGCAGTCCCGAGGCCGAACACATCACACCAACGCGCACCGATCAAAAAACCGCTCACGCCCCAAAATCATCAGCGCCGCACGCTTATGCGGGAAGTCGAATTCCTTTTCGCAATGAAAACACTGGTTGTGCATATGCCCGATCATCTTCGCGTTATCGGCCCGCGGCTCGGCCACCACGCGCTGGGTACGCGGATCATCAAGAAACAGGTAATGCACCAGCGCCGATAACCAGCTCGCGACTTTGTGCGGACCGCGGTGATTTTCCTCGCCGACCAACATGTGAATGCCACGGTCGTAATCCCCGGCCTCGTAGAACGGCGCGATGCGATCTTCCTTGGCCCAGTAGGCTTCGAAATAGGCAAACGGCTGATCATCGAAACAGCCGATCAAGGTCAGCGTGTGCGGGTCGGCGTCGAGCTTGCGCAGATACTCGCGGTGTTGCTCAAGACCGCCCTCCTCTTGCCAGAAACTGGCCACGCGGGGGCTGTTCTGCCAGCGATTGAAGCGCGGCAAATCTTCTTCAATCTCAAGTGTGCGCAAAGAAATCCAGGCGCCAAGACGGGCATCGAAGCGCCGATAGACTTCACCCCGCGGTTTCACCGGTCGCCGCGGATGACGCTTGCCCTGACTGATCACCATTTGCTGCGGATAGCTACCGCTGACGGACGTGCCAAGCCAGGGCTGCGGCAATTGCCAGAACAACGTGCGCTCGCAGCGATATTCACCGGCGACCTCGGTGTTCACCAGCAAACCGCTGAGCAAGGCTTCGGTCGGCGGCTGATCCAGTTGCCAGGTCAGTTGCTGGCAATCGGGATCACGAGCGAAAAGCCAATAACAGGCCGCCCACAACGCTTGGCCCGCCGGCAGCGCGTAACGTTCATCAAGCTGGATCGGGCCTTTCGCTTCGCGGTCAAGGCGCAGACGAATCAACGGCTGGCCGTCGAGGCTCAGGCTCAGCCGGCTTTCGCTGGCATCGGCCTGGAGTTGACTGCCCGAAGGCAAGGCCAGCGCAGTCAGGTCATTCAGATGGGACATGGGTCGGGCTCACGGTAATCGTCGACAGTTCAACGATGTGACGTGAGCCGCATGGGGAAATTTAGGCTCAAGGCAAAAACAGCCTTCAGCGCTGAGGCACCGGCACCACCGCAATCTTGTACGGATCGAAGATCTTCAGCATCTCGCCATTGTCGCGTAAGCCCTTGAGCAGTCTGGCAAACGCTTCGCCGGAAATCGGCGCGGCGCTGCGCAAAATGGCGTAGTGGTGATAGACCTGATCGATGCGCTGCGAGACCAGCAGCTCGTCGCGCACCTTTTCGTTGCGCATCAAATAGTCACTCAGATACGAACGGGTCACCAGTGCGATATCGGCGCGTCCGCGCAGCACCATCAACAGGTTGCTGTCGTGGGAATAGGTCAGCGTCGCGTTGTAGTTGCGGGCGAGGAATTTCGGGTCGGCGTTGAAGCTGGCGAATTCGTAGTGGTACCCACTGAACAGGGCCAGACGCTTGCCTGCAAGGTCGGCGAAGTAGCTCTGCTGGCGGTTGTCCTGGCGTTGCGCGACGAAAATCTCGGCGTCTTCCAGGCCCATGTCGACATCCGTGTGGGGAATTTCCTTCCAGCCCCATTGCGGGTTTTCGAAGATGGCCATGTCGATCCGGCCCTGTTTGAAGTCACCAAAGCGCCGCGGAATCGACGTCGGTACGAGAACGAACTGATAGTCGCTTTGCAAACGGTTCAAGGCCTCGACCAGTTGCGGAAGCAAACCGGTGTCGGCGCCGTTTTCAGGACGAATGGTGTAAGGCGGAAAATGCGCCGCGCCGACCCGAACCAATTGCGCTGCCTGAGCGGGCAATACCCAAAGCGCAGCCAGCCCTGCGAGCATCAGCCCGGCGGCCGTCCGAATTGGCAAAGACTTCAAAACACCCCACTCCCCGAAAAAAGATCGATCAATGCATTCAAGCTAGGCGGTTTCGCCCAGTTAGCCAGTTTCCCGGCCGGATAGAAACTCGCTCAACGCTCTTCAAGGACCAGAATCAGCGCCTCATCAGCCAGTTGATCGAGGCTCAAACTGCCGCCGGCACGGAACCAGGTGGTGGTCCAGGACAGTGCGCCGGTGAGGAAACGTCGAGTAATAAAAACATCGCCGCGAATAAAACCGGCGTCCTTGGCTTCGCCCAGCACTTGCAGCCAGAGGTCTTCGTAAATATCGCGCAGCGCGAGGACTTTGGCCTGACCTTCCTCGGACAACGACCGCCACTCATAGACCAGCACTGCCATGGCTTCGCCGCTGCCGCCCATGATCGACTGCAATTCGCAGCGGATCAGCGCCAGCACGCGCTCGCGCACATCGCTGGCTTCGGCCAGCGCTGCGCGCATCAATGCGGTGTTGTAACGGATGGTTTCTTCCATCACCGCGCGCAGGATTTCGTCCTTGCTCTTGAAGTGATGAAAAATGCTTCCCGACTGAATGCCCACCGCACCGGCCAGGTCGCGCACTGTTGTACGTTCGTAGCCTTTGTTGCGGAACAGGTGAGCCGCCACTTGCAGCAATTTGCCGCGGGCGCTGTCAGGGTCGGTCAACTGGCCCGCGTCGACCAATTGGCGCATGACCCCCAGGGCTTTTTGCTCGTCCACCCGTTCTCTCCTACAGTCGATCAGTGCGTTGCCCCCCGAACCTTGAGGGTTGCGCGCAATTTAAGCCGCGCACCGTGACCAAGCAAGCGCTTGGGCAGAAGATAGTTTCAACTGTTTACAAACCAAGCGCTTGCTTGGTAGCCTCCAGACACTTCTGTCGCAGGCTTCTGAGTCGGAGATAAACATGCCAACCACCGTCCGCATCGGATGCGCCAGTGCCTTCTGGGGCGATACATCGACCGCCGCCGCGCAGCTCGTAAGCGCTGGACGCCTGGATTATCTGGTGTTCGATTACCTCGCCGAGATCACCATGTCGATCATGGCAGGGGCACGCATGAAAGACCCGCAGGCAGGCTACGCCAGCGACTTCATCGAAGTGCTTGCACCGCTGTTGCCACAACTGGCCGAGCAGAACATTCGCGTCATCAGCAATGCCGGCGGCGTCAATCCGCACGCCTGCGCCGCCGCGCTGCAAGCGGCCTGCGACAACGCCGGCATTGACCTGAAAATCGCCGTGCTGCTGGGCGATGACCTGCAACCCCGGTTCAAACAACTCACCGGCGTCACCGAGATGTTCAGCGGCGCCCCGCTCCCGCCGCTGTGCGTATCGACCAACGCCTACCTCGGCGCGCCGGGTATCGTCGAAGCGCTGCGCCTGGGCGCGGACATCGTCATCACCGGACGGGTGGTCGACAGTGCGGTGGTCAGCGCCGCGCTGGTCCACGAATTCGGCTGGTCGTGGCACGACTACGACAAACTCGCCCAGGCCGCACTGGCCGGGCATATCATCGAGTGCGGCGCACAATGCACCGGCGGCAACTTCACTGACTGGCGCGACGTGGCGGATTACGAGCACATCGGCTTTCCGATCGTCGAAGTCAGCGCCGACAGCCAATTCATCGTCAGCAAACCCGAAGGCTCCGGCGGGCTGGTCACGCCGCTGACTGTCGGCGAACAGATGCTTTATGAGATCGGCGATCCGCAGGCCTATCTGTTGCCTGATGTGGTCTGCGATTTTTCCCAGGTCAAACTTCAGCAGCAAGGTAAAAACGTTGTCCACGTACACGGCGCCAAAGGCCTGCCGCCGACCGACAAGTACAAGGTCAGCGCGACGTACCCGGATGGTTTTCGCTGCACCGCCAGTTGCCTGATGGCCGGCATCGACGCAGTGGAAAAAGCACGGCGCGTCAGTCAGGCGATCATCGACAAGACCGCTGAAATGTTCAGCCTGCGAGGCTGGGCGCCCTACAGCGAAACCCACATCGAATTGCTCGGCAGCGAAGCCACCTATGGCCCCCACGGTCAACGCCGCGACAGCCGTGAAGTGGTAATCAAGATCGCCGTGCGCCATCCCGAGAAAAAAGCCCTGGTGCTGTTCTCCAGAGAGATTGCCCAGGCCGCGACCGGCATGGCTCCGGGCCTGACCGGTATCGTCGGTGGACGCCCGACGGTTTATCCATTGATCCGCCTGTTCTCGTTCCTGATCGACAAAACCGCCTGCAGCCTGCACGTCGAAATGGCCGGTGAACGCTATCCCTGCGCCCTGCCCTCGCAGGTTGCGCTCGCCAGCGAGGATTTACCGCTCGCCCATCAACCACCCAAACCTCAAGGGCGCGCCGATGCCAGTGTGCCGCTGGTGAAACTGGCAGTGGCGCGCTCTGGCGACAAGGGCAACCACAGCAACATCGGCGTACTGCCGCGCCACCCCGACTACCTGCCGTGGATCGCTGAAGCGCTGACCACTTCGGTGGTAGTCGACTGGATGCGTCATGTCCTCGATCCGGTCCTGGGCCGCGTCGAACGCTGGTATTTGCCCGGCACTCACAGCCTCAACTTTCTTTTGGAAAACGCCCTCGGCGGTGGCGGCGTAGCCAGTCTGCGCATCGACCCGCAGGGCAAAGCCTTTGCCCAGCAATTGTTGGAAATCCAGATTCCGGTGCCAACAAGCATCGCCGAACAGCTCGATTAAAGGAGGGGTGCGCATGGCTTACGCGTCGATTTTCAAAGCCGATCTGTTCAGCGGCCAGAACGTCATTGTCACCGGCGGCGGCAGTGGTATCGGCCGTTGCACCGCCCACGAACTGGCAGCGCTCGGCGCTAATGTGCTGCTGGTTGGGCGCAAGCCGGAAAAGCTTGAAAAAGTCGCCGCCGAAATTGCCGAGGACGGCGGTCGTGCACATTGGAACGCTTGCGACATTCGCGATGAAGAAGCAGTCAGGCAGTTGATCAAGGATCTGATCGCCGAGCATGGGCCGGTCCACGGGCTGGTGAACAACGCCGGCGGTCAGTATCCGTCACCCCTGGCCTCGATCAATCAGAAAGGCTTCGAAACCGTGTTGCGCACCAATCTGGTCGGCGGCTTCCTGATGGCGCGCGAAGCGTTCAATCAATCGATGAGTAAACACGGCGGCAGCATCGTCAACATGCTCGCCGACATGTGGGGCGGCATGCCTGGAATGGGCCACTCCGGCGCGGCGCGCTCGGGCATGGACAACTTCACCAAGACCGCTGCGTTCGAGTGGGGTTACGCCGGGGTGCGAGTCAACGCCGTGGCGCCCGGCTGGATCGCCTCCAGCGGCATGGACACCTATGAAGGCGCGTTCAAAGCGGTGATCCCGACCCTGCGCGAGCATGTGCCGCTAAAACGCATCGGCACCGAGTCGGAAGTCAGTGCAGCGATCGTGTTTCTGCTCAGTCCGGCAGCCGCGTTCATCAGCGGCACCACGGTGAAAATCGACGGTGCCGCCAGCCTCGGCAGTCGCGCCTGGCCGCTGCACAAGGCCAGCCACAGCGAGTCGTTCAACGGCTTTCACCGCGCCTATCTTCCAGAAGTGCTCAAGGACAAGGAATAAGCCATGGCGCACCTACAGTCGCAACTCGACCCGCACAGTGACGCGTTCGCGCGCAACCGCGCGGCCATGCTGGCGGCCATCGAGCAAGTGCAACAGCTGGAACGGAACCTGCTGGGCAAGGCCGCCGAAGCCAAAGCCAAATTCGATAAGCGCGGACAATTGTTGCCCCGCGAACGCCTGAACCTGTTGCTCGACCCCGGCGCGCCGTTCCTCGAACTGGCCAGCCTCGCCGGCTACAAGTTGCACGACGACAAAGACGGCAGCGCGGCCGGCGGCGGCCTGATCGCCGGCATCGGCTATGTGTCCGGCGTGCGCGTGATGGTGGTGGCGAATAACAGCGCGATCAAGGGCGGCACCATCTCGCCAAGCGGGTTGAAAAAATCCCTGCGCCTGCAACAGATCGCCCAGGAAAACAAACTGCCAGTTATCACCCTCGCCGAAAGCGGCGGTGCCAACCTTAATTACGCGGCGGAAATTTTCGTCGAAGGCGCGCGCAGCTTTGCCAATCAGGCGCGGATGTCGGCCCAGGGCCTGCCGCAGATTACCGTGGTGCACGGCTCGGCCACGGCGGGCGGCGCCTACCAACCGGGGCTGTCGGATTACGTGGTGGTGGTGCGCGGCAAGGCCAAGCTGTTCCTCGCCGGCCCGCCACTGCTCAAAGCGGCGACCGGCGAAATCGCCACCGACGAAGAACTCGGGGGCGCCGAGATGCACGCGCAGGTCGCCGGCACTGCTGAATATCTGGCTGAAAACGACGCTGACGGCATACGTCAGGTACGCGACATCATGCGCATGCTGCCATGGAACGAGCAGTTGCCATGGCGCGCGCGGCCGCCGTACAAAGAGCCGCTCTACCCTATCGACGAGCTGCTCGGCCTGATTCCCGATGACCCGAAAAAACCGTATGACGTGCGCGAAATCATCGCACGCATCGCCGACGAATCGTGCTTCCTCGAATTCAAAGGCGAGTTCGATCAGCAGACGATTTGCGGCCACTTGAAAATTCAGGGCCGCGCCTGCGGCTTCATTGGCAACAACGGGCCGATCACCCCCAACGGTGCGAGCAAGGCGGCGCAGTTCATTCAACTGTGCGACCAGAGCCAGACGCCGCTGCTGTTTTTTCACAACACCACAGGCTTCATGGTCGGCACCGAATCGGAACAGCAAGGCGTGATCAAACACGGCTCGAAGCTGATTCAGGCCGTGGCCAACGCACGAGTGGCGAAACTGACCATCGTCGTCGGCGGTTCCTACGGGGCTGGCAATTACGCGATGTGCGGACGCGGTCTCGATCCACGCTTCATCTTCGCCTGGCCGAACAGCCGCACAGCGGTGATGGGTGGCGCTCAGGCCGGCAAGGTGCTGCGCATCGTTACCGAAGCCAAACAGCTCAAGGACGGCCAGGTGCCGGACCCGAAAATGCTCGACATGCTGGAGCAAATGACCGCGCAGAAACTCGACAGCCAATCCACCGCGCTCTACGGCAGCGCCAACCTGTGGGACGACGGCCTGATCGATCCGCGCGACACCCGCACCCTGCTCGGCTATTTGCTGGATATCTGCCACGAAGCCGACCTTCGTAAGCTGCAACCCAACAGCTTCGGCGTCAGCCGCTTCTGACCGCCACGGATCCTACGGAGAACAACAATAATGATCTTCACCCCGGAACACGAAGCCTTGCGCCGCACCGTCCGCCAGTTCGTCGAACATGAGATCAACCCGCACGTCGATGAGTGGGAGAAAGCCGGGCGCTTTCCCATCCACGAGATTTTCCGCAAGGCTGGCGATCTGGGCCTGCTGGGTATTTCCAAACCGGAAAAATTCGGCGGCATGGGCCTCGATTACAGCTATTCGATCGTGGCTGCCGAAGAGTTCGGCACCATCCATTGCGGCGGCATTCCGATGTCGATCGGCGTGCAGACCGACATGTGCACACCCGCGCTGGCCCGTTTCGGCTCCGATGAACTGCGCGAAGAATTCCTGCGCCCGGCAATCAGCGGCGAGCAGGTGGGTTGCATCGGCGTTTCCGAAGTCGGCGCCGGCTCCGATGTCGCCGGGCTGAAAACCACCGCGCGCAAGGACGGTGACGACTACGTGATCAACGGCAGCAAAATGTGGATCACCAATTCGCCGAGCGCCGACTTCATCTGCCTGCTGGCCAACACCTCGGACGACAAACCGCACATCAACAAGTCGCTGATCATGGTGCCGATGAACACGCCGGGGATCAGCCTCGGCTCGCACCTGGACAAACTCGGCATGCGCAGCTCGGAAACCGCGCAGGTGTTCTTCGATGACGTGCGCGTGCCTCAACGCAATCGCATCGGCCACGAAGGCGCAGGCTTCATGATGCAAATGCTGCAGTTTCAGGAAGAACGCCTGTTCGGCGCGGCAAACATGATCAAGGGCCTGGAATATTGCATCGACAGCACCATCGAGTACTGCAAGGAGCGCAAGACCTTCGGTAACGCGCTGATCGACAATCAGGTCATCCACTTTCGCCTCGCCGAACTGCAGACTGAAATCGAATGCCTGCGCGCGCTGGTCTACCAGGCCACCGAGCAGTACATCAAAGGCCAGGACGTGACGCGGCTGGCGTCGATGGCCAAGCTCAAGGCCGGACGCCTGGGCCGTGAAGTCAGTGACAGCTGCCTGCAATATTGGGGCGGCATGGGCTTCATGTGGGACAACCCGGTGGCCCGCGCCTATCGCGACGTGCGGCTGGTGTCGATTGGCGGCGGCGCTGACGAAATCATGCTGGGGATCATCTGCAAACTGATGGGCATCCTGCCGGGGAAAAAGAAATGAGCCACCTGCCCGAGTGCCAGACGCTGCTGCTGGAACTGCACGGCGGCGTCTTGCACATCACCCTCAATCGCCCGGACAGCCGCAACGCGATGAGCCTGCAAATGGTCGGCGAATTGCGTGCGCTGCTGGCCGCGGTACGCGATGACCGTGCGGTGCGGGCCTTGGTGCTCAGCGGTGCCGGTGGGCATTTCTGCGCTGGCGGCGACCTCAAGGACATGGCCAACGCTCGGGCCCAGGGCGCGGAGGCTTACCGCGAGTTGAACCGCGCCTTCGGGGCCTTGCTCGAAGAAGCCCAGCACGCCCCACAAGTGCTGATCTGCCTGTTGCAAGGCGCCGTGCTGGGCGGCGGTTTGGGTCTGGCCTGCGTCAGCGATATCGCTCTCGCCGATCACCAGGCGCAGTTCGGTTTGCCGGAAACCAGCCTGGGGCTGATCCCGGCGCAAATCGCACCGTTTGTGGTGCAACGCATCGGGCTGACCGAAACCCGGCGACTGGCGCTGACCGCTGCGCGTTTCGATGGCGCTGAGGCGCTGCGTTTGGGGCTGGTGCATTTCGTTGAACAGGATGCCCAGGCACTGGCAGAACGACTGGATGAGGTGCTGCAACAGGTGCTGCGCTGCGCACCTGAAGCGAATGCCGCGACCAAGAAATTGTTGTTGGCGAGCGCCGGGCAGCCGTCGAGTGAGTTGCTTGATGAGGCGGCTCAGTGGTTCAGCGCGGCGGTGACTGGCGCCGAAGGTGTGGAGGGAACCATGGCTTTTGTGCAAAAGCGTAAACCGCGGTGGGCCACCTGAAAGCTTCGCGAGCAAGCCCGCTCCCACATTTGGAATGCATTCCCCTGTAGGAGTGAGCCTGCTCGCGAAGAGGTCATCACATTCACCGCCAACACCCAAGGGAAACCACCATGCCCACCCTCAAGCAAATCCCGGGTTGAAATGCATTCCAAATGTGGGAGCGGGCTTGCTCGCGAAGAGGCCATCACATTCACCGCCAACACCCAAGGTACACCCACCATGCCCACCCTTAAGCAAATCCCGGGTTGGAATGCGCTCCAAATGTGGGAGCGAGCCTGCTCGCGAAGAGGCCATCACATTCACCGCCAACCATTCAGGAAACCCACCATGCCCGCCATTCACAAAATCCTGATCGCCAACCGCGGTGAAATCGCCTGCCGCATCCAGCGTACCGCCCAGGCCCTCGGCTATCGCACCGTCGCCGTGTTCAGCGACGCCGACGCCGATGCGCTGCATGTGCAAATGGCCGATCAGGCCGTGCACATCGGCCCGGCGCCGGTGCAGCAGTCCTATCTCAATATCGCAGCTATCCTCGACGCGGCCCTTCGCAGCGGGGCCGATGCCGTCCATCCTGGCTACGGTTTTCTCTCGGAAAACGCCGAGTTCGCCCGCGCCTGCGACGACGCTGGCCTGACATTCATCGGCCCCAGCGTCGAAGCAATCGAACTGATGGGCAGCAAACGCCTGTCGAAAATCGCCATGCTTGCGGCGGGCGTGCCGTGCATCGCCGGTTATCAGGGCGCCGCGCAGGACGACGCCACTCTGCTGCGCGAGGCCGCACGCATCGGCTACCCGCTGATGATCAAGGCCAGCGCCGGCGGCGGCGGACGCGGCATGCGTCTGGTGCACGATGCCAGCGATCTGCCGGCGCAATTGCGCACCGCCCGATCGGAAGCCCTGAACGGATTCGGCAGCGACGAACTGATCCTTGAACAGGCGTTGATCGAACCGCGTCACGTCGAAGTGCAACTGTTCGGCGACCAGCACGGCAATCTGGTCTACCTCGGCGAACGCGACTGCTCGATCCAGCGCCGCCACCAGAAAGTCATCGAAGAAGCACCCTGCCCGGTAATGACCGCCGAGTTGCGTCAGGCCATGGGTGAGGCGGCGCTCAAGGCCGGTCGTGCCGTGGATTACGTCGGTGCCGGCACCGTGGAGTTTCTGCTCGACGCGCGCGGCCAGTTCTACTTTCTGGAAATGAACACGCGCTTGCAGGTCGAGCATCCAGTGACGGAAATGATCACAGGAATTGATCTGGTCGCCTGGCAATTGCGGGTTGCCGAAGGGCAGCCGCTGCCGCTGACTCAGGAGCAGGTCCGGCTCATGGGGTACGCGATGGAGGTGCGCCTGTACGCAGAAGATCCTGCGCAGGACTTTCTGCCACAAACCGGCCGCATCACGGCGTGGACGCCGGCCGAGCAACACGGGGCGCGCATCGACCACGGTCTGCTTGAAGGCCAGTCGATCAGCCCGTTCTACGACCCGATGCTCGGCAAACTGATCGCCCACGGCGCCACCCGCGAAGAAGCGCGGCGCAAGCTGTTGCGCGCGGTGCAGGACACGGTACTGCTCGGCGTGCAAAGCAATCAACGATTGCTCGAAAGCCTGCTGCAACATCCGCAGTTCATCAACGGCGACTTCAGCACCGCTTTCATCCAGCAACATTTTTCCAGCCATGCCTGCCTGAACACCTATGTGCCAACGGCGGAGCAACTGGCGATTGCAGTGGTGTTGTTCTATCAGGCGAGCGCCCTGCCCCATCGCCCGCCGCTGAATGGCTGGCGCAACAACGCCAGCGTGCCTTTGCACTATCGACTGGGCGGTGAAGAACAGGACTGGGCGCTGTCCGTCCTGGCGCGCCAATCCGGCGAATTCTCGGTGCAGGTCAGCGAACGCACGCTGATCGCAAAAGTCATCGAGCTCACCGCACAATCGATAACGCTGGACATCGACGGTTTGCGCCAACGCCACGCCTATCGTCTGGACGCCGAACAGCTTTGGCTGTTCACCCATCCGGGCAGCCTGCGCCTGGAGGATCGAACTCAGGCCGTGATCGACAGTCAGAGCAGCGTCAGCTCCGGCACACTGAAAGCGCCGATGGACGGCGCCATCGTCGACGTACTGGTCAGCGAAGGCAGTACGGTCAGCAAAGGTCAGTTGCTGGTGGTGCTGGAGGCAATGAAAATGGAGCACCCGCTCAAGGCCGGGATCGATGGCGTGCTCAAGCGGGTGCAAGTCAAGGTCGGCGATCAGGTAAAAAATCGTCAGGTTCTGTTGCAGGTCGAGTAGTCGCCCGGACACCGGCGCGGGGTTTGACTACGCTCTGAACAATCAGAACGCGAAATCAGGAACCCTGCGATGCCACACTGGCTGGTCATAGATCTGGAAGCCACCACCGATGAAGGCGGCTGGCCGGTCACGGAAATGGAAATTATCGAGATCGGCGCCACGCTGGTCGATCGTGCCGGGCGCGAGCAGGATCACTTTCAGCGCTTCGTCAAACCGACACGGCGGCCTTTGCTTACCCCGTTCTGTCGTGAGCTGACGCACATCAGCCAAGCCAATATCGACGCCGCCCAGCCGCTGACCGAGGTCTGGCCGGCGTTCGAACGCTGGCTCGCGCAGCATCAGCCGCGCCTCGAGGGTTGGGCCAGTTGGGGCGATTACGACCGCAAGCAGTTGCTCCAGGAATGGCAGCGCCTGCAACTCGACAGCGGCTTGAGCAAAGTGCCGCATATGAACCTCAAACAGCGCTTCGCCAAGGCCCGCCGCCTCGACCGGCCACTGGGGCTCAACGGCGCCCTGCAACTGGCCGGCATGCAGTTCAGCGGTCAGCAGCATCGCGCTCTGGAAGATGCGCGCAACACGGCTCGGTTATTGCCGCTGGTGCTGCCGCTATAGGCACGTGACGGCGCTAAACGCCTTGTGCATACTGGCCGCCCCCTTTTAAGCCCTTTTCGAGGAATCGCCCATGTTTAAAGTCAACGAGTACTTCGACGGCACCGTCAAGTCGATCGCCTTTGGCACCGCCGAGGGTCCAGCGACCATTGGCGTCATGGCCCCGGGCGAATACGAATTCGGCACCAGCCAGCGTGAAATCATGCACGTGGTGTCCGGCGCGCTGACGGTCAAACTGCCAGACAGCAGCGACTGGGAAACCTTCGCCGCCGGCAGCCAATTCAACGTACCGGCCAACAGCAAGTTTCAGTTGAAAGTGGCGGTCGACACCGCTTATCTGTGCGAATACCGCGGCTGATCCAGCCGTTTTGACCGCCAAAAAAAATGCCCGTGTTCAGCAACACGGGCATTTTTGTTTCAGTGACAGTTATTCGAGAATTTCCACCGGCATGCCGACTTCCAGGCGACCATTGCCGTCATTGACCAGGTTCTGTCCGAACATCGCGCCATCGGCGGTTGTCCGGTACTTTTGCAATGTCGCGAAAGGCTCACGGTCGGCGCTACGCTCACCGGTTTGTGGGTCGACGGTGGTCATGATGCAACGCGAGCACGGCTTGACCACGCGAAACTCGATATCGCCGATGCGAATACGCTTCCAGCCGTCCTCTGCGTAAGCCGCGCTGCCTTCGATAACCAGATTCGGGCGAAAACGCAGCATCTCCAGCGGTCGCCCGACTTTTTCCGACAAGTCCTGCCGGGATGCTTCGCCGATCAATAACAATGGATAACCGTCAGCAAACGCCACTTGGTCGTCGTCCTTGCCGAAACCCGATTGCGTGGTTCGCGCCCGCTCCAACGGCATTTGTACCAGCCGCGTCGGCTTGCCAAGAAAATCGCTGACGAAGCGCGCGGCTTCATCCCCGGCGTCCGGCACGCGCAGGGTGTCACGCCAGATCGTCACGCCACGCAGTTCGGCGTTGTCGTCAGGTAACGCAATCTCGATCGAACCTTGCTCAGGAGTGTTGAGGGTCAAGCCGCCACGGGCATTCCACAGGGCCGACAGCTGGCTCATCTTCGCTTCGGCACGCTGGGTCAAAAAGCGGCCGCTGGCCTCGTCCACCAGCATCCAGCGTCGATCCCCCGCCAACCCCAACTTGTCCAGTTCGATGCTTTGCAGCACTTCGCCCTTGCCGGATTTCAACGGGTAACGATAAAGCGCGCTGAGACGCAGCATGGCCAGCTTCCTTGATGGAAAAACGCCACCCTATACGAGCTTGATCAGGAATCAAAGAGCAATAACTGTAGGAGTGAGCCTGCTCGCGATAGCGCTGTGTCAGGTAATGATCTGGGGCTGACACAGCGCTATCGCGAGCAGGCTCGCTCCTACAATGGGTGTGTGATCAGGCCGGCACGACATCGAGCATCAGACGCTGGCGCACCACGTCGACCAGCTTGTCCGGCTGGAACTTGGAGAGGAAGTTGTCGCAACCGACCTTTTTCACCATCGAGTCGTTAAAGCTGCCCGACAGCGAGGTATGCAGCACCACATACAGACCACGCAGACGCGGGTCGTTACGGATTTCGGTGGTCAGGCGGTAGCCGTCCATTTCCGGCATTTCCGCGTCAGTGAAGATCATCAGCAGCTTGTCGGTCATGTGCACACCGGTATCGGCCCAGGCCTTGAGCATGTTCAGCGCTTTCAAGCCGTCGCTGGCGATGTGCATTTTCACCCCGAGCTGGCCGAGTGTGTCGCGCAGCTGCGAGAGCGCCACGTTGGAATCGTCCACCAGCAGCACTTCGCGACCACGGGCGCGCTCCAGCACCGGGTCGTCGAGTTTCTCGCGCGAGACCTTGGCGTTGTACGGGACGATTTCGGCGAGGACTTTCTCGACGTCGATAATTTCCACCAACTGATCGTCGACCTTGCTGATCGCTGTCAGGTAGTGCTGACGGCCGGCACTGGCCGGTGGTGGCAGGATGGCTTCCCAGTTCATGTTGACGATGCGATCGACGCCGCCGACAAGAAATGCCTGAACCGAGCGGTTGTACTCGGTGACAATAATCGTGCTGTTGGGGCCCGGCACCAGCGGGCGCATGCCGATCGCCTGGGACAGGTCGATCACTGGCAGCGTCTGCCCGCGCAGGTTGACCACACCGCACACGAACGGGTGACGCTGAGGCATCAGCGTCAGTTTCGGCAGTTGCAGCACTTCCTGCACCTTGAACACGTTGATCGCGAACAATTGGCGTCCGGCGAGTCGAAACATGAGAATTTCCAGGCGATTCTCACCCACCAGTTGCGTGCGTTGGTCTACCGTGTCGAGAATGCCGGCCATCAATGACTCCTGGGCTTGTTCGGGTGAATTCATTAAGAAGGTTTATCGGCTGCCGGGCGCGAATCTTGATCGCACAAAAAACATCCGCAAAATGCCACAGGCGGGCATTGATGTCACATTAACATCATGCTTTACTGGCTTTCGTTATTTCATCTGCTACATTCAATGCGGCGCGACCTCAATTCGCACGTTAGGTTCCCGCGCCTAAGGGATTCCCCTACCCACAATCAGGCCCAACCTGATATTCGCAATATCCAATAGCCATTAATGTGACGCCATTCTCATTGCATGAACGGAGTCAGGCTATTGTGTGCGATCGCAGTTCAGTGGCAACACACCCCCTGGAACCTCTCAGTCTGTGCACTTGCACGTCTGGGCGCGATCTGCCGACGATTCACGATCGTCGCCACACACGGCATTCCCCCATCAGACATGACGTTGTGGAGATAAGCATGCCAATCGACCGCAAAGACTGGGCGCAACGCTTCCCCGAGTTTCTGGTCGAGGCCGAAGCGCTCCTTGCCAAAACCGAGGAATGCTTGAGCCACCTGCAACTGATCAGCAATGACAAGGATGCCATTGACTGCCTGCTCGCTACCCTGCTCAAACTGGCAAACCGGGCCGAAACGCTGGCGCTGGTGGCGATCTCCGAGTTCTGCCAGCACCTGCACAGCGTGATCGACAGCGCGCGGGTCCGGATCGACCTGCACGAGCAGGCACTCGATGCCTTGAAGGATTGCCTCACACTGATGGCATGGCAGCTTGAGCTGGTCGACCAGCAGACCGGCCAACTGGATCTGGAAGAAAGCGAACAGGCCGCATTGCTTGAAGCGTTCGCCTTCCAGATCGGTCAAGGCACTGTACAGCCGGCCCTGACGAGCAAACGTTTGCCGCAACTGGCATTTTCCGAGCGTCAGGCCTGATCGGACCTCGCGCGGCAAATCGCGCACAGCCAATAGCTGAATGTCGTAATTGAATAGTTCATGCCCACCCGCGACACATCGATTCAAATAATCTCACTTGGATACTGCGATTTTTTTCGCACCGCCATCAGGGTTTGCCTGTCTATCAAGCGTGCGAATTCAGGCGTTATCGATAACTGCCCAACAGCCGTGTTCCGGCTTTTCCCGATTATGGAACTGACGTCCTCGGTGGCGTGTTTTATGCCCCATCGGACCTCTATCGCGTACGCGACCAACGGTATCTTAAGTGGTATTATGCCGCGCAGTCAGTGACCGCCCAGTTAGTGGCAAAGTGACGTCTATCATCGGCCTCAGCCGCAGTGGACAATCAACTACCGCTTACTGAGCCTTGTTGAATCAAGTAGCAGAATCGACAGTATTTCAGACAGAGATCGCCCGCCACCGGCCGGTCTGCCCGCAGCGAACATCCAGTGGCTCCATTCGTTATGTACGCCAGCCTCAAGTCATTCATCACATGGCCACCCTCCCGGGAAAATGCCCGCCGGATCACACTCATACTGTGCGTCGCGGCAGCGCTCGGCAGCCTGCTGACCTACGGTTTTTCTGCGCCAGTGAGCCTCGCCCTGCTGTTGCTCAATATCGCGGCCACAGCGTGCGTCTGGGTGCAATATCGCTTGTCGCGCAAGTCGATCAAGTTTCAGCCACAGGAACTGGCCGATCGTCTGCTTCAGGTCCAGGAGAACGAACGCCATCGGCTCAGCCGCGAATTGCATGACGATATCGGCCAGTTGCTGACCGCCGCTAAATTGCAAGGCGAATGGCTTAAACGGCGCCTGCCGCAAGACCTGCAGGAACAATGTACGGTGCTCTGCGACACGCTTGAAGAAACATTGAACAAGGTGCGCGACGTTTCGGCGATTCTCAATCCGCGTCAATTGACCAGCCTGGGTCTGGAAGCCAGCCTGCGTGCGCACCTGCTCAAGACACTGGCTAATACTTCGGTACACTGGAGCCTCGATTGCCAGCAGCGTCTGAACGGTATCCCGGAGGAAATGGCGGTCGCCGCTTTCCGTATCACCCAGGAAGCGGTGACCAATATCTTGCGTCATGCACAAGCGCAAAACCTGCTGGTGCGTGTTCAGCGACTGCCGCAAGGTCTGACGTTGCTGATCAGCGACGACGGGCTCGGGTTTGCCCCCGCAGCCAATCCGGGACGGGAAGGACAACGGGGCATGGCCGGGATGGCCGAGCGGATCGAACAGCTGGGCGGCACACTGAGCGTCACCAGCGAGCCGGGCAAAGGCACACAAATCGAAGCACTTTTCCCCTGGGCGCCCCGAGCACTCGAGCGGGCCAGTACGAATAAGGTTATGCGTTGACTTGTAACTTACTTCTGGTGGATGACCACTCGCTGATCAGGGCCGGCGTGCGCGCTCTGGTGCTGGATATTCCCGGTTACGCGGTAATCGGCGAAGCCAATGACGGCTCGCAACTGCTCGAAATGGTCGAGCAACTGAGTCCCGACATCGTGTTGCTCGATATCTCGATGAGGGAAACCGGCGGTCTGGAAGCCCTGCAACGCCTCAAGCGGGTCCGCCCGCAGAGCAAGGTCCTGATCCTTTCCATGCACACCGACCCGGCCCTGATCATGCAGGCGCTGGAGTCCGGCGCCCATGGCTACCTGCTCAAGGACACCACTGCCACCGAGCTTGAACACGCGCTGGAAGCCCTGCGTAACAACGAGCGCTACCTGAGCCCGGCCATCGCTCACACCGTGATCAACCAGGCACTGACCCGCAATCAGAAAAACCAGCCGGAAGTTGCCGAGTCGCACAACCTGACAGCGCGCCAGCTGGAAATCCTCAGGCTGATCGTCCGGGGCAAATCCACCCGCGAAATCGCCAATGGTCTGGGGCTGAGCATCAAGACCGTCGAGACCCACCGCTCGCAGATCATGAAGCGCCTGCAAATCTACGACGTGGCCGGCCTGGTGTTATTCGCCGTGCGCGAGCAGATCATCAGCCTTGACGACTGATTGACGCCGAGCGCGCCAAAAGCGGCGAATGCTTGGGCAAATGCACCTGCAAGGCTGCCGGCCGCGCGGCAAACCTCAGGCTGTTGCCCTCCAGCGGCTCACCGTCGAGATTGATGTACAGCCCTTCCGCCACCTTGATCTCGACCCAGGGCAGCCGTGCCCGCACAAACATACTGTCGATGCCGAAACCTTCCGTGAGCAGGTTCTTCAACGTGCCAACCAGTTCCTGCGGGGCCGGCAGAATACTGATGTCCAGCAGCCCGTCATCCACCTGCGCATCGGGGCACAGGACATGCCCGCCTCCCGCCTGGCGACCATTGCCGATGCCCAATGCCAGCAGCTCGCCTTGCCATTGGAAATCCGGCCCCTGCAATTCGCCATAGGCGGCATGCAACTCGCTGAATCGGGACAAACCCGTGAACAGATAGGCCGCGCCGCCCAAGACTTTTTTCAAATCTTCAGAGGTATTGGCAGTGACCTGACTGCCGAATCCGCCGGTGGCCATATTGAGGAAAATCTGTCCGCCCACTTCGCCCAGATCGATGTCAGTGGGCGGCGTATCAAGCAGCTCCAGGGCCTCGGCAGGCTCCAGCGAAATACCGGCGGCACGACAAAAGTCATTGGCAGTCCCCAGCGGCAGCAGGACCAGGCTGGCTTTGCGTGGGTGCTTGGCCAGGGCTTCGGCAATATCACGCAACGTGCCATCGCCACCGCCGGCAATGATGTGCGTGTATCCAGCTGCCAGGGCTTCTTCCACCAGGCGCTTGGCATCCCCGGCCTCCCAGGTCAGCCGAACCGCCAGCTCCCAACCCCGCTCGCGCCGGTCCAGTACGGCTGCACGAACAGCCTCGTTGAGTGCCTGCTTGCCATGCAGAATCAACAGTGCCCGGCGCTCACTCATAAACGTCACTCCCAGAATTGATACGGTTGAATCATCTTGACCACCGCGACGCGCAAAAAAGCCGTCAGCGTCTCAATAAATTCACCTGTCCGGCTGCAGCGTCCTACACGGTGGTACTTTTTCTTACGAAACATGAGGAATCGGCTCAATTGACCCGGCACAAGCATTAGGTCAACGTGTGCCGGCGGTATCGTTTTTCAACCCAACAACACAAGGATGTGCCGGTAATGAGCAGATACGCCCCGAGGGCTGATGACCGTTCACCAGATGGATCAGGCAGCAAGCGTTCACTTGAAATAGCCGGTGGATGTTTCCATGCAAAGTCATGAAGCCAGAATACCAGTGAGTCCGGTCGCCGCCCTCGCCGAAAGTCGCGCAAGTCATCAGTCGGATTTCAATAAAAGCGCCAAGACCCCTGGAGAAATCGAAATGGAACCTCGTGTCACCGAGCTGGAAACCCATCTCAAATACATCCGCCGGGACATGGACGAAGTTCGCAACGATGTCAAAACGATCAAGCATCGACTGGCCTATTCGGCCGGTGCGACGACGATCGTGCTGGGGTTGCTGGGTTGGGTCGCCAATAGCCGATTCGACCAGTTGGTGTCACTGATCAGCAATTGACTCAACGTTTTTTTACGCGCGTCAGCTTTATCAGCCGACGCGTGTACTGGCTGCAACGGGATCAGCCCAGAAGCTCGCTTAATGGAATGAAAGCAACCTCGTCCCCTTCAGTCAGCGTGCGTCCTTCCAGCACTTCCACCAGCCCGTCGGCCCACGCGGCGCTACGCAGCACGCCAGAACTCTGATTTTGGTAAATCATCGCCCGACCTTGCTCAAGCCGGCCCCGCAGGTACTCGCGACGGTTTCCGGCCACAGGCCAGACAAAACCCGCCGGCACCGTGAACTTCAGCGGCTCGACGTCCTGTACGCCTTGGCGCCTTAACAAATAAGGGCGTGTCAGCAACGCGAAGGTCACCAGCGTCGAAGCCGGATTGCCAGGAAGACCAATGACCGGAACATTGCGAAAATGTCCGAACGTCAGCGGTTTTCCGGGTTTGATCGCCAGTTTCCACAGTGCCAGCTCCCCCTCTTCCCGCAGCGCTATGCCAAGGAAATCGGCTTCGCCGACAGAGACTCCACCGGTAGACAGGATCAGATCGACATCCTGCAATTCGCTCAGACGAAGCCGGGTCGCGGCCAGATCATCCGGAAGAATGCCCGCATCAATGACTTCACATCCCAGACGCTGCAGCCAACTGCACAGCACCACGCGGTTGCTGTTGTAAATCTGCCCCGGGCCGAGTGCCTGCCCAGGCTCAACCAGCTCATCGCCTGTGGACAATACCGCCACACGCACTTTACGCACCACGCTCAGGCCTGCGCAGCCCAACGAAGCTGACAAGCCTTGCTCGATCGGTCCCAGCCGGGTGCCGGCGGCAAGTACGCACTCGCCCACGGTCGTTTCCTGACCTTGCGGGCGGATGTTCTGACCGGCCTTCATGAGCTGAGTGAACAGCACCCGCCCATCGGCCTGGAGCTCAGTGTTTTCCTGCATCTCGACACAGTCGGCACCCGCGGGTACCGGCGCGCCGGTGAAGATTCGCGCACAGGTCCCAGGCTTTATCGGCTCCGGGGCTTGCCCGGCAAACACCTTCTGGCTGACCGGCATGGGTTCACCCGTCCAATCCGCCACATTCAGGGCGTAGCCATCCATGGCGCTGTTTGGCCAAGGTGGCAGATCCAGTGTGGAAACCAGATCTTCAGCCAGCACTCGCCCTTCGACCTGAGCCAGCGGCAAGTACTCGCGCTCGGCAATCGGCGATGCATCGGCCATTTCCAACAGACGCGCCAGGGCCGCTTCGACCGGCATCAAGCTGGCGGTTTTGCCCGGCTTACCCACGGGATTCACAAGGCGCCGCCTGTTTCAGATGGGTGACGAAGTTGCACGGGCGATGACGCGCGTCCAGTTGCTCGCCGAGAATGCCGTCCCAACCGGTGCGT
This sequence comes from Pseudomonas sp. SWRI111, assembly GCF_014268555.1. NCBI lineage: Bacteria > Pseudomonadati > Pseudomonadota > Gammaproteobacteria > Pseudomonadales > Pseudomonadaceae > Pseudomonas > Pseudomonas sp. SWRI111. The sequence goes on from NZ_JABWQQ010000029.1 coordinate 60,462, forward strand.
ACAGCGTTGGTCGAGCCTGGCAGGCAGCAAACCAGCGTGCCGTTGGCCAGACCGGCCAGTGCCCGCGACTGTACGGTCGAGGTGCCAATATCGGCTACCGAGATTTGCCGGAACAACTCGCCAAAGCCGTCTACCTGTTTATCAAGCAGGCACGCGACCGCTTCCGGTGTGCTGTCACGCCCGGTAAAACCGGTGCCGCCGGTGATCAGCACCACCTGCACGACATCATCGGCGATCCAGTTGGCGACTTGCGCGCGAATTTTATACAGGTCGTCTTTGAGCAAGACCCGCTCCGCCAGATTGTGGCCCGCCGCTGTCAAGCGGTCGACAAACACCTGGCCTGAGGTATCGGTTTCGAGGGTGCGGGTATCGCTGACCGTCAACACCGCTATATTAAGCGGCACGAAAGGTACATCAGCCTTGGCTTTCATAGGCTCATCCAGTTGTAGAAGAAACAGCCCGGTGTTATATCACAGCGCTCGATTTTTTCGCCTTCCCTGTGGAGAGCTGCCATGCCCCAGCCAACGCCATTGCCGCCCTGCTCGATTCTGCTTCTGGCAGGCGGACGCGGCCAACGCATGGGCGGCCAGGATAAAGGTCTGGTGCCGTGGCAGGGCGAACCGTTGATTGCGCATCAGCAACGCAAGGTCCGCACGCTGACTGACGATTTGATCATCTCGTGCAACCGCAATCGTCAGCGCTATGCGCCGTTTGCCGATCAACTGGTGGCTGATGACGAAGGAGACTTTCCGGGACCGCTGGCGGGGATTCTGGCAGGCCTGAAAGTCGCCCGTCATTCACACTTGCTGGTCCTGCCGTGCGATGTTCCGCTGATTGACGAAGCCCTGCTGCAACGTATGCGTGAGGCCGCCAGCGAGCAACCTGAAAAACCTTTAATGTTGCGCGAGGGAGCGCATTGGCAACCGTTGCTCTGCGTGATTCCGGTCGGCCTTTTACCGGCATTCGAAGAGGCCTGGAAAAGCGGCGAACGCAGCCCCGGCCGGGTGATGCGCAACCTCGGCGCGAACGCCTTGCAATGCCCTGACAATGACCCGCGCCTGGCCAACCTCAATACCCCTGAACTGTTAAATGCGCACAACACTGTGTCAGACTGACAGCATTCAAGGAACTCTCACGCCTTGTGTACGTCTCAAGCTCAGTAACCAGAAGATTTCCCATTCGGAGACACACCCATGACTCAACGGACCCTCGCCACTTTCATGCTCGCACTGGGCCTGGCCACCCTCGCCGGTTGCTCCTCGCCTACAGTGATCACCTTGAATGACGGTCGCGAAATCCAGGCCGTCGACACCCCGAAATACGATGATGATTCGGGCTTCTACGAGTTTCAGCAGCTGGACGGCAAAGAAACTCGCATCAACAAGGATCAGGTACGTACCGTTAAAGAGCTGTAAGCTCAGCGGCACGCCGGATACAGAAAAGCCCGCAGATTTCAGACTGTGTGAAAACCTAGCATTCTGCTGGCCGGTTAAAGAAAATGCCCGTATCGCAAGATACGGGCATTTTTC
>NZ_JABWQQ010000003.1:0-306976 GCF_014268555.1 Pseudomonas sp. SWRI111
GGCGGAGTATCAGTCGAAAAATGTATCGACTGATACTCCGCCTTCGCGAGCAAGCCCGCTCCCACAGGGGTTCTCTGGTGTATGAGAAAACCGGGACTGTTACAGGTCGCCGTAACCCAGCGAACGCAGCGCGCGCTCGTCATCGGACCAGCCGCCCTTCACCTTGACCCACAGGTTGAGCATGATCTTGGAGTCGAACAGCAGCTCCATGTCCTTGCGCGCTTCGGTGCCGATGCGCTTGATGCGCTCGCCCTTGTCGCCAATGATGATTTTCTTCTGGCCGTCACGCTCGACGAGAATCAAGGCATGGATGTGCAAGGTCTTGCCCTGCTGCTTGAACTCTTCGATCTCGACGGTGATCTGGTATGGCAGCTCGGCGCCCATCTGGCGCATGATTTTTTCGCGGACCAGTTCGGCGGCGAGGAAACGGCTGCTGCGGTCAGTAATCTGGTCTTCCGGGAAGAAATGATCGTTCTCCGGCAGATGGTCGGCGATGACCTTTTCCAGCGCCTCGAGGTTATGCCCGTGCTGCGCGGAAATCGGAATGATCTGCGCGTTTGGCAGTTGTTCCTGCAACCAGCTCAGGTGCGGCATCAGCTCGGCTTTGTCTTCGATGCGGTCGGTCTTGTTCAGCGCGACGATCAGCGGACCGGTGACGTACTGCACACGCTCGAGGACCATCTGGTCTTCGTCGGTCCACTTGGTGCGGTCAACGACAAAAATCACCACGTCGACGTCTTTCAACGCCGCCGAAGCGGTTTTGTTCATGTAACGGTTGAGGGCCTTTTCGCCGCCCTTGTGCATGCCGGGAGTGTCGACGTAGATCGCCTGCACGTCGCCCTCGGTCTTGATGCCCAGCATGTTGTGGCGGGTGGTCTGCGGCTTGCGCGAGGTGATCGCCAGCTTCTGGCCGAGAATATGGTTGAGCAGCGTCGACTTGCCGACGTTGGGACGGCCGACGATGGCAACGTAGCCACAGCGAGTTGCGTTTGTATCAGTCATTGCCATTCTCCACGCCCAGGGCAATCAGTGCTGCGGCGGCCGCTACCTGTTCGGCAATACGACGGCTCACACCCTGACCTCGGCTTTTTTCGTTCAATAGGACCACTTCGCACTCGACGAAGAAGGTTCGGCAGTGCGGCTCGCCCTGGATATCCACCACTTCGTAGCGCGGCAGCTCGCAGCCGCGCGATTGCAGGTGTTCCTGCAAGCGGGTCTTCGGATCCTTGTTGGTGTCGACCAGCGTCAGGCCTTCGAACTCGCCGGCCAGCCAGGCCAGTACGCGCTCGCGAGCGACGTCCATGCCGGCGTCGAGGTAGATTGCACCGATCAAGGCTTCAAGGGCATCGGCCAGGATCGATTCGCGACGAAAACCGCCGCTCTTCAGTTCGCCAGAACCGAGGCGCAAGTAATCGCCGAGGTCAAAACCGCGAGCCAGCACGGCCAGCGTCTCACCTTTCACCAGGCGTGCGCGCAAACGCGACAATTGGCCTTCGCGGGCCAGCGGGAAGCGATCGAACAGCGCCTCGCCAGCGACGAAGTTGAGGATGGCATCACCGAGGAATTCCAGGCGCTCGTTGTTGCGCCCGGCAAAACTGCGGTGGGTGAGGGCCAGCAGCATCAGCTCCTGATCCTTGAAGGTGTAACCGAGCTGGCGCTCGAGACGGCTTAGAGAAACGCTCACGGTTTACCCACGCTGAGTTCGTGGCTGGATTCCACTGCCATCGCCGGGATACGGCGCAGGCCTGGGACAATTAACGCTGTGTTCAAAAATGAGATCCTGGCGATTGCGAAGCCGCTTGTGCCGGCTCCAGAAATGCATTCGGCGCTGTGGTCAACAGCGCCGTGTGTAATTACTTGATCAGGCCGACCCGCGAGAAATTCGGCAGGTGGCTGAGTTTCGGCTCCGGCCAGCTCATCCAGACCGCGAAGGCCTTGCCGACGATATTGCGGTCGGGAACCATGCCCAGCAGATCCTTGGGAATGTTCGGATCATCCCAGTAGCGACTGTCATTCGAATTGTCGCGGTTGTCGCCCATCATGAAGTAGTGCCCGGCAGGCACTGTCCACGAGCGATCCGGCGTGGCGCGGTAGCGGCTCATTTCCTTGCGGATCAGGTGCTCGGCTGCGCCAAGTTTTTCCTTGTACAGTTCTGCACTGCCCAGGGTGCCCGGCTCGGCGCCGACCATTTTCTCGGCAATCGATTCGCCATTGACGAACAGACGCTTGTCGGCGGTGTAACGCACGGTGTCGCCCGGCAGGCCGACCACACGCTTGATGTAGTTGACGTTCGGGTCGCTCGGGTAGCGGAACACCATGACATCGCCGCGCTGCGGATCACCGACGTCGATGATCTTCTTGTCGATCACCGGCAGGCGAATCCCGTAGGAAAACTTGTTCACCAGAATGAAGTCGCCAACGTCCAGGGTCGGCTTCATCGAGCCGGACGGAATCTGGAACGGTTCCACCAGGAACGAACGCAGGACCAGTACGATGAACAACACCGGAAAGAACGACTTGCCGTATTCAACCAGCAGCGGCTCTTTGTTCAGTTTCTCGACGACCACGGCTTCCGGCTGGCTGACACTGCCTTGATAGGAGGCAATGGCAGCACGCCGACGCGGCGCCAGGAACAGCAGATCGAGCAACGCCAACAGGCCGCAGACGAACACGGCGATGACCAGCAACAGCGGGAAATTTAGCGACATAGGACCTGATTATTCCAACCTGAGCACGGCGAGGAAGGCTTCCTGTGGAATTTCCACGTTGCCGACCTGTTTCATGCGTTTCTTACCGGCCTTCTGCTTCTCGAGCAGTTTCTTCTTACGACTGACGTCACCGCCGTAGCATTTGGCCAATACGTTCTTTCTGAGCGCCTTGACGGTTGTCCGGGCGACGATCTGACCACCGATGGCGGCCTGAATCGCCACGTCGAACATCTGACGAGGAATCAGTTCTTTCATCTTCTCGGTCAACTGGCGACCTTTGAAGTGCGAGTTGTCACGGTGCACGATCAACGCCAGGGCATCGACCTTGTCGCCGTTGATCAGCACGTCCAGTTTCACCAGATTAGCCGATTGGTAACGATCGAAATGGTAATCCAGCGAAGCATAGCCGCGGCTGGTGGATTTGAGACGGTCGAAGAAGTCCAGGACCACTTCGTTCATCGGCAGGTCATAGGTCACCTGGACCTGATTGCCGAGGAACAGCATGTCGACCTGAACACCGCGCTTCTCGATGCACAGGGTGATGACGTTGCCCAGGTGTTCTTGCGGCACAAGGATATTGGCGCGCACGATGGGCTCACGCATGTCCTCGATGGCCGAGACATCCGGTAGCTTCGACGGGTTGTCAACGTAAATCGTTTCACCGGTTTTCAGCACCAGCTCGAAAATTACCGTCGGCGCGGTGGTGATCAGGTCCAGGTCGTACTCGCGCTCGAGGCGCTCCTGGATGATTTCCATGTGCAGCATGCCGAGGAAGCCGCAACGGAAGCCGAAGCCCAGGGCGTCGGAGCTTTCCGGGGTGTACTGCAGCGACGAGTCGTTCAGGGTCAGCTTCTGCAGAGCTTCGCGGAAATCCTCGAAATCGTCGGAGCTGACCGGGAACAGACCGGCGTAAACCTGTGGCTGAATGCGTTTGAAACCCGGCAGCACCGGAACGTCTGGCGTGGAGCTCAGAGTCAGGGTGTCACCGACCGGCGCACCGTGGATGTCCTTGATGCTGGCGATGATGAAGCCCACTTCGCCGGCCTTGAGATCGACGGTGGCGGTGTGTTTCGGGTTGAACACACCAACGCTGTCGACCAGATGGATCTTGCCGGTGGACTTGACCAGAATCTTGTCGCCCTTCTTCACCCGGCCGTGACGGACACGCACCAGGGAGACAACGCCCAGGTAGTTGTCGAACCAGGAGTCGATGATCAACGCTTGCAGCGGATCTTCGATGTTGCCGGTCGGCGCAGGAATGGTATGGACAAGACGCTCGAGCACTTCGTCGACACCCAGGCCGGTCTTGGCACTGCAGGTGACGGCGTCGGTGGCATCAATGCCGATGATTTTCTCGATTTCGTCTTTTACGCGATCAGGATCGGCCTGCGGCAGGTCGATCTTGTTCAGCACCGGCATGACTTCAAGGCCCTGCTCGATGGCGGTGTAGCAGTTGGCCACGGACTGGGCTTCTACGCCCTGCCCCGCATCGACCACCAGCAAGGCACCTTCGCACGCCGCCAGGGAACGGCTGACTTCGTAGGTGAAGTCGACGTGGCCGGGGGTGTCAATGAAGTTCAGCTGGTAGGTGATGCCGTCGCGGGCTTTGTAATAGAGGGTAACGCTGTGGGCCTTGATGGTGATCCCGCGTTCACGCTCAAGATCCATGGAATCCAGTACCTGGGCTTCCATTTCACGCTCGGCCAGGCCGCCGCACATCTGGATGAAACGGTCAGCCAGCGTCGACTTGCCATGGTCAATGTGGGCGATGATGGAGAAATTGCGGATATGACTCAAATCACTCACGGATCAACACTCAAAAAGGCTGCAGGCTTGGCCCGCCGAAAAATAGCCGGGAATTGTACCTGATACACGGCGCAAGCGTCACGTTCGCCTGTCACCCGGATGACATGCAAAAACGCCCCGATCGGTCGATCGAGGCGTTCTCAAAGTTACAGCACAGGCAAAAATACGCCCATCAGCCGGCTCTTTTAAGCAGCCATGCACCTGCCAGCGCACAGACCCCGGCCGGTACCAGCACCGCGAACAGCGGCGAGAAACCGAACACCAGACTCGACGGACCGAGCAAGTCCTGGACGATGCGGAAGGTAAAGCCCACCAGCACGCCGGTAAAGACACGCTGACCGAGGGTCACCGAACGCAGCGGGCCGAAGATGAAAGAGATCGCCATCAGCACCAGCGCGGCAGTCACCAGCGGTTGCAACACCTTGACCCAAAATGCCAGCCAGTAACGCCCGTTGCTCAGGCCCTGCTCGGCCAGATAGTGGATGTAGCCCCACAGTCCGCTGATCGACAGCGATTCCGGTGCCATCACCACGGTGCTGAGCAATTGCGGACTCAACGCTACGTCCCAGCGCTCGGTCGGCGTGTTTACCACTTCAGTGCTGCGATCTTTGAACAACGTGGTCGAAACTTCGCTGAGCTGCCAATGATCGCCGTCGAACTCCGCCTTCTTGGCGAAGCTGGAACTGAGCAGATGGCGCTCCTTGTCGAAGTGATAGCGCGTCACGCCATACAGCAGGCCGTTCGGCTGCACCGCGTTGATGTGGATGAATTCCTCCCCCTGGCGGTGCCACATACCGTGTTTGGCACTCTGCGCGTCGCCGCTGCCCTGTGCCAGCGAGCGATTGGCCTGGGCCATGCTCTCGGTGGCCGGGGCGACGTACTCGCCAATCAGGACGCCGGCGAGCATCAGCACCAGCATGGGCTTCATGACAGCCCAGACGATCCGGCCGATGGACACGCCCGCGGCGCGCATGACGGTCAGTTCGCTGCTGCTGGCCAGGCTGCCGAGGCCGATCAGGCAGCCGATCAGCGCCGCCATCGGCAACATTTCGTAGAGACGGCGTGGCGCGGTCAGCAGGACGAAGCCAAGCACATCGACCAGGGTGTAGGTATCGCTGACGTCACCCATTTCATCAATGAAAGCGAACAGGGTCGCCAGGCCGAGGATGATCGCCAGCACGGCGATGATCGCCATGAACACGCTGCTGCCGATGTAACGGTCGAGTTTAACCACGAGCCACCTCCAGCGCAGCGGCACGGCGACTGGCCATTTTCAGGCGCAGCGGCTCCCAATAGAGCAAGCCCAGACCGATCAACAGGAAAATCCCGTGCACCCACCACAGCCCCAGGGCCGGCGGGATCTTGCCTTTTTCGAGGGCGCCGCGCGCGGCAATCAGGATCGTCAGATAAGCCATATAAAGAAGAATCGCCGGCAGCAGCTTGAGGAAACGCCCCTGGCGCGGATTCACCCGTGCCAGCGGCACGGCCATCAGGGTCACGATAAACACCAGCAGCGGCAGGGACAGGCGCCATTGCAGTTCGGTTCTGGAACGAATGTCATCACTGCCCAGCAAACTCGAGGTCGGCATCGCGTCGCGGTCAGTCACCTCTTCGCTGACGTCCGGCTTGGGCAGCAGCACGCCGTAGGTTTCGTAATGAATGGCGCGGTAGTCGGCCTGCCCCGGGCTGCCGTCATAGCGGTAGCCGTTATCGAGAATCAGGTAGCGATTGCCGTCGGGGCGGATTTCCTGACGACCCTTTTCGGCCACCAGCACGGAAATCCCACGGTCCTTCTGATCGGCGCCGAGGTTCTTCTGCGAGATGAACACGTTGCCCAGATTGACGCGATCGTCGCTCAGGGATTCGGTATAGGTCACACGCGTACCGTCACGCAGCGCCTGAAAGCGACCCGGCTCAAGCGTATCGAATTCGGTCAGGGCATCCTGCTTGTTGAGCAACAGCTGGAACTGATTGGCCCCTTGCGGGGCAAGCCCCAGGCTCAGCCATGCCACCACCAGCGCGACCAGGGTCGCCGGAAACAGGGTGATGCGAAACAGCTTCTGCTGGCTCATGCCCGTGGCCGAAAGCACGGTCATCTCGCTTTCCAGGTACAGGCGACCGTAGGCCAGCAGGATGCCGAGGAACAGCCCCAGTGGCAGGATCAGCTGCAGAAAACCCGGCAGGCGATAGCCCATGATCAGGAACAGCGAGCCCGGATCCAGCTGGCCGGCAGCGGCCTGGGCCAGGTATTTGATGAAACGACCGCTCATGATGATAACCAGCAGCACGGCACTCACGGCGCTGAGGGTCAACAAGACTTCGCGGGACAGATAGCGGAAGACGATCAAACCAGACACTCCAGGGTTGTCAGGCTAAGGCGGCCAAACAAGCAAACACATCGACCGGCCCGCAACGCAGAGCCGTCGAAAAAGATGCGGCATTATCCTGTGATTGGGTGCGCCTGTCACTGCGCGCACTCATCCATATCTGTAATCCGTTGCAGATCGTACAACCGAGGGTTGTCAGGCGCGGGGAGCGGGGTTCAAACTGCGGCCCTTGTCGCAGGCTTTGGCCTGCGCCTCTTCTCTTTATAAGCAGGCGATTGCGGCCACCGTCGAGCGCCTGCGTGTTGACCATTCATTCAGGGATCCGCACATGGAACTGGTTGTAAAAAGCGTTAGCCCGGAAACGTTGAAAACCGCCACCCTGGTGGTTGCCATCGGCGAAGGCCGTAAACTTGGCGTCGCCGCCAGACTGGTCGACGAACTGAGCGGCGGTGCGATCAGCGCCGTACTCAAGCGTGGCGACCTGGCCGGCAAGGTCGGTCAGAGCCTGTTGTTGCACAGCCTGCCAAGCCTCAAAGCCGAGCGCGTGTTGCTGGTCGGCGTGGGCAAGGACGAAGAACTGGGCGACCGTCCGTTCCGCAAAATCGTTGCCGGCACCCTCGGCACCCTCAAAGGCCTGGGCGGCAGCGACGCCGTACTCGCGCTGGACGAAGTCATCGTCAAAGGGCGCGACAGCTACGGCAAAACCCGTCTGCTGGCCGAAACCCTGCTGGATGGCCAATACACCTTCGATCAATTCAAAAGCCAGAAGGCCGAACCGCGCGCGCTGAAGAAAATCACCCTGCTGACCATCAAGGCTGCACAAGCCGAAGTGCAGCGGGCCGTGAACCACGCCACCGCGATCGCCAACGGCATGGCCTTCACCCGCGACCTGGGCAACCTGCCGCCGAACATCTGCCACCCGACGTTCCTCGGCGAGCAGGCGAAAAACCTCGGTAAAGAGTTCAAGGACCTGAAAGTCGAAGTCCTCGACGAGAAGAAGATCAAAGCGCTGGGCATGGGCTCGTTCTACGCCGTGGGCCAGGGCAGCGCCCAGCCGCCGCGCCTGATCGTCATGCAATATAACGGCGGCAAGAAATCCGAGAAGCCTTACGCACTGGTCGGCAAGGGCATCACCTTCGACACCGGCGGCATCAGCCTGAAGCCGGGCGCCGGCATGGACGAAATGAAGTACGACATGGGCGGCGCTGCCAGCGTGTTCGGCACCCTGCGTGCGGTGCTGGAACTGAAGCTGCCGATCAACCTGGTGTGCATCCTCGCCTGCGCCGAAAACATGCCGAGCGGCAACGCTTCGCGTCCGGGCGACATCGTCACCACCATGAGCGGCCAGACCGTTGAAATTCTCAACACCGACGCCGAAGGCCGTCTGGTGCTGTGCGATGCACTGACTTATTCCGAGCGTTTCAAGCCGCAGGCCGTCATCGATATTGCCACCCTGACCGGCGCATGCGTGGTTGCCTTGGGCGCACACACTTCGGGCCTGCTGGGCAACAACGACGAACTGATCGAGCAACTGCTCAGTGCCGGCAAGGCAGCTGACGACCGCGCCTGGCAACTGCCGCTGTTCGACGAGTATCAAGAACAGTTGGACAGCCCGTTCGCCGACATCGCCAACATTGGCGGGCCGAAGGCCGGCACCATCACTGCGGCATGCTTCCTGTCGCGCTTCACCAAGAACCTCAACTGGGCGCACCTGGACATCGCCGGCACCGCCTGGACCAGCGGCGGCAAGGACAAGGGCGCCACAGGCCGTCCGGTGCCCCTGCTGACCCAGTATCTGCTGGATCGCGCCAAAGCCTGAACCCGCTGACGGGCGGCGTCACTTCAGATGACGCCGCTCGCTGCCCTGGAACCGCAATGACCAAAGTCGACTTCTATATCCTGCCCAGCGCCGACCCTTCGGCTCGCCTGGACTTCGCCTGCAAGCTCACCGAGAAAGCCTGGCGCATGGGCCATCGCATCTACCTGCATTGCAGCGATGCCACCCAGCGTGAGGCGCTTGATGCGCGGCTGTGGACGTTCAAGGGCGAAAGCTTTGTGCCCCACGGCCCGGCCGAGAGTGAACCGGACGGCTTGATTGTCCTGGGACTGGGCGATGACTGCGGTCAGCATCAGGATCTGCTGGTCAATCTCGACCTGAAAGTCCCGGCTTTCGCCAGCAGATTCGCCCGCGTGGCGGAAGTTGTCGTTGAAGATCCGACCATTCGGGCTGCCGCGCGGGAGAGTTTCCGTTTCTACCGCGAACAGGGCTATCCTCTGCAAGACCACCGTTTACAGCGACTCTGAGCATTCCAATGGACACTCCGAAACCGCAGCAAAAGTCCGCACACCTGCTGGACGATCTCGAATCGATCCGTCAGTTGCTCGGCGCTGACAACCTGCAACCGCCGCTCTTGACCGATACGGTCGATGACAGCGAACAGGAACAGATTCCGATGCTGTTCGATCCGGTCGGGGCCGAGCCTCCCGCCGTCGAACCCGCACAGGCGCCCGCACCGACAGCCGCGCCCGCCGACAAAGGCCCGGACGCCCTGCTCCACCTGGACAGCGAACTGCGCGCCGCCGCGCAACTGATCATGCAAGACGTGATCGACGACTTCGCCCCGCACATCGAAACCGAAATCAAACGCCGCCTCGAAGCGCGGATGGAACGGCTGCTCAGCCAGTACGAATAACAACACCTCCAGTGTGGGAGCGGGCTTGCTCGCGAATGCGGTGTGTCTGTCACCGATGTGTCGCCTGGCACACCGCATTCGCGAGCAAGCCCGCTCCCACATTTGAACCGCACGGTCCTCCCCCGCTCGCCCTCGGCCCCATGCCCCGCTATACTTCCCGGCTTTTCCTGAATAAATGCCAATAGGGTCCCGCCGCGCATGGATAAGACCTACCAGCCGCACGCCATTGAAACTTCCTGGTACAAGACCTGGGAGTCCGAGAACTACTTCGCACCGCAAGGCGCGGGCGATTCCTACACGATCATGATCCCGCCGCCGAACGTCACCGGCAGCCTGCACATGGGCCACGGTTTCAACAACGCGATCATGGACGCCCTGATCCGTTTCCGCCGCATGCAGGGGCGCAACACCCTGTGGCAGCCGGGCACCGACCACGCCGGTATCGCCACGCAGATGCTGGTGGAGCGTCAACTCGAAGCCCAGGGCCAGAATCGTCACGACCTCGGTCGCGAGAAATTCCTCGAGAAAGTCTGGGAGTGGAAGGATCAGTCCGGCGGCAACATCAGTCGTCAGATTCGCCGTCTCGGCTCGTCCGTGGACTGGAGCCGCGAGCGCTTCACCATGGACGACGGCCTCTCGGAAGCGGTCAAGGAAGCATTCGTGCGTCTGCACGAAGACGGCCTGATTTATCGCGGCAAGCGCCTGGTCAACTGGGACACCAAGCTGCACACGGCGATTTCCGACCTCGAAGTGGAAAACCACGACGAGAAAGGTTTCCTGTGGAACCTCAAGTACCCGCTGGCCGACGGCGCAAAAACCGCTGAAGGCAATGATTTCCTGATCGTCGCGACCACCCGTCCGGAAACCATGCTCGGCGATTCCGCCGTCGCGGTTAACCCGAACGACGAGCGCTACAAAGCCCTGATCGGCAAATTCGTCGAGCTGCCGCTGGTTGGCCGCCGCATTCCGATCATCGCCGACGATTACTGCGATCCTGAATTCGGCACCGGTTGCGTGAAAATCACCCCGGCCCACGACTTCAACGACTACGAAGTCGGCAAGCGTCACAACCTGCCGCTGCTGAACATCTTCGACAAGAACGCCAACGTGCTGCCTGCGGCACAAGTGTTCAACCTCGACGGTACGCTGAACGACAGCATCGACGGCAAGATCCCGGCCGAATACGCCGGTCTTGAGCGTTTCGAAGCGCGTAAACAGATCGTCGCTGCGTTCGACGCCGCCGGCCTGCTGGTCAGCGTCGACGATCACAACCTGAAAGTGCCGAAAGGCGATCGCTCCGGCACCGTGATCGAGCCGTGGCTGACCGACCAGTGGTACGTGTCGACCAAGCCGTTGGCCGAGCCTGCGATTGCTGCCGTCGAAGACGGCCGTATCCAGTTCGTGCCCAAGCAATACGAAAACATGTACTTCTCGTGGATGCGCGACATCCAGGACTGGTGCATCAGCCGTCAGCTGTGGTGGGGCCACCGGATTCCGGCCTGGTACGACGAGTCGGGCAAGGTCTATGTCGGTCGTGACGAAGCCGAAGTGCGCGCCAAGCACAACCTCGGCCCGGACGTGGCGCTGCAACAGGACAACGACGTCCTCGACACCTGGTTCAGTTCCGGCCTGTGGACATTCTCCACTCTCGGCTGGCCCGAGCAGACCGAATTCCTGAAGAAATTCCACTCCACCGACGTGCTGGTCACCGGTTTCGACATCATTTTCTTCTGGGTTGCCCGGATGATCATGCTGACCATGCACCTGGTGAAGAACGAAGACGGCACGCCGCAGGTACCGTTCAAAACGGTTTATGTGCACGGTCTGGTGCGTGATGGCCAAGGCCAGAAGATGTCCAAGTCCAAGGGCAACGTCCTTGACCCGCTGGACATCATCGACGGCATCGAACTGGAAGCGCTGGTACAGAAACGCACTTCCGGCATGATGCAGCCAAAACTGGCGAAAAAGATCGAGAAGCAGACCCGCGACGAATTCGCCGATGGCATCGCCAGCTACGGTACCGACGCCCTGCGCTTCACCTTCTGCTCGCTGGCCTCGACCGGACGTGACATCAAGTTCGACATGGGCCGCGTCGAAGGCTATCGCAACTTCTGCAACAAGATCTGGAACGCCGCGCGTTACGTTCTGGACAAGGGCGAAGACTGCGGCCAGAACGGCGAAGCCTACGAGCTGTCGCTGGCCGATCGCTGGATCATCTCGCAGCTGCAACGCACCGAAGCCGAAGTGACCCGTCAACTGGACCAGTTCCGTTTCGACCTCGCTGCACAAGCGCTGTACGAGTTCATCTGGAACCAGTACTGCGACTGGTACCTCGAACTGTCCAAGCCTGTGTTGTGGGACGAGAACGCACCGGTTGAGCGTCAGCGTGGCACTCGCCGTACGCTGGTGCGCGTACTGGAAGTGGCGCTGCGTCTGGCGCACCCGTTCATGCCATTCATCACTGAAGAAATCTGGCAGCGTATTGCGCCGCTGGCCGGTATTCAGGGCAAGACGATCATGCTGCAGCCTTGGCCAGTGGCCAATGAAGAGCGCATCGATCCGGCGGCGGAAAACGACATCGAATGGCTCAAGGAACTGATGCTCGGCACGCGCAACATCCGTGGCGAAATGAACATCGGCCCGGGCAAACCACTGCCGATCTACTTGAAGAATGTCAGCGCCGAAGACCAGCGCCGCCTGAGCGAGAACGAAGCGCTGCTGAAAAAGCTGGCGCGTCTGGAATCGATCACCGTGCTGGCGGCAGGCGAAGAAGCACCGCTGTCGGCCACCGCCCTGGTCGGCGAGATGGAAGTGCTGGTGCCGATGGCCGGTCTGATCGACAAGGGCGCAGAACTTGCGCGTCTGGACAAGGAAATCCTGCGTTTGCAGGGCGAAGTTCAGCGCGTGGGCGGCAAGCTGTCCAACGCCGGATTCGTCGACAAGGCTCCGGCCGAAGTCATCGACAAGGAACGCGCCAAACTGGCCGAGGCTGAACAGGCCCTGGGCAAGCTGGCCGAGCAGCATGCGCGGATTGCCAGTCTGTAACGGCGGATCGCAATGAAAAAGGGAGGCCCAAGTGGCCTCCCTTTTTTATTTCTGCAACACCTCAAATCCCTTGTAGGAGTGAGCCTGCTCGCGATCGCGGTCTATCCATTGCCATATCTTCGCCTGACACACCGCTATCGCGAGCAGGCTCACTCCTACAGTTTGAACGGTGTTGCCTTTAGATGTGGGACAATACCCGCCACTTTCAGCCATACCCGAATCGACCACGCCCATGAACGCCCCCCGCACTCCCAAACCTGCGCGCAAGAAGCCTGACGCCGCGACCCCGAGCAAAGCCGTCGAGCCACGCGAGAAGGCCAGCCTGCACCCGCGCAATCGCCATCAGGGTCGTTACGACTTCCCGGCGCTGATCAAGACCACGCCAGAACTGGCGAAGTACGTGATCACTAACCCGTACGGCAAGGAAAGCATCGACTTCGCCAGCCCCGACGCGGTGCGCGTGTTCAACCGGGCGCTACTGAAGGCGTTCTACGGCATCCAGCATTGGGACATCCCGGCGGATTACCTCTGCCCTCCGGTTCCGGGCCGTGCCGATTACGTGCACTTTCTCGCCGACCTGCTGGCGAGCATGAACGACGGCAAGGTCCCGCGCGGGGCGATCGTCAATGTGCTGGACATCGGCATGGGCGCCAACTGCGTTTATCCGCTGATCGGCAACAGCGAATACCGCTGGCACTTCCTCGGCTCGGAAATCGATCCGACAGCCGTGGCGGCCGCCAGAGCCATCGTCCAGTCCAACGATTTGAGCAAGGTCATCCAGCTGCGTCAGCAAGAGAATCGCAAGCACATCCTGATCGGCCTTTTGGAGCCGGGCGAGCGCTTTGACCTGACCATGTGCAACCCGCCGTTTCACGCCTCAATGGACGAAGCGACCAAGGGCAGCGAGCGCAAATGGCGCGCATTGGGCAAGGCCGACCCGAAACGCAAACTGCCGGTGCTGAACTTCGGCGGACAGTCAGCGGAGCTGTGGTGTGAAGGTGGCGAAGCGCGCTTCGTGACGCAACTGATCGCCGAGAGCGCCAACTTTCAGCACAAGGTGTTGTGGTTCAGCACGCTGGTGTCGAAGGCTTCAAACCTGCCGGCTATCGAAACCGCGCTGAAGAAGGCTGGGGTGCTGGAAAGCCAGGTGGTGGAGATGTCGCAGGGCCAGAAGCAGAGCCGCTTCGTGGCGTGGACGTTCCAGACCAAATCCGAGCAGCAGATCTGGCGGCGCGAGCGCTGGGTGCGCTAAACCAAGCTATTTCTGAAGGAATGCGAGACTGAATGTGGGAGCGGGCTTGCTCGCGAATACGGTGGGTCAGTCACTAAACATGTCGACTGACACTCCGCTTTCGCGAGCAAGCCCGCTCCCACTTTTGGCCCAGCGAGTCAGTCGCCAAATCACAGACACAAAAAAACCGTGCCCGGATCACTCCGAAGCACGGTTTTTTTTCGCTGCGTCTTACTTGTTCACAGAGTCGGTCAGGCCTTTGGCCACAACCAGCTTGATCACTTTCTTGGCAGGGATTTCGATGGCAGCGCCAGTCGAAGGGTTACGGCCGGTGCGGGCAGGACGCTCGGTCACTTTCAGCTTGCCGATACCTGGCAAGGTGATTTCGCCGCCATTTTCCAGCTGATCGGCAACGATTTGGCCCAGTTGGTCCAGAGCGTTACGCGCGGTGGTTTTCGGCGCGTCGATAGCTTCAGCGATGTCGGCGATCAGTTGGTCTTTAGTAAGAGCCATGTAGTGTTCCTTCCCTATCAAATTCATATGGATTGCAGAGTGCAGTGTCAGCCATCGAGCCCGATCTTCTGGATCTGGCACCCTCGGCGATAACCACGACGAGTCGGGTTATAGATGCCGAAATCAGGGTTTGGTTCGACCTGACAAATGCTGAATGCACGCTTAACGCAGTGACTTCGCGTAAGACCGGGCAAAACTAGCACAACGCCTGTTAAATATCCGCCTCTAGCTACCCATTTGGTCAGCTTTATTGCGCTAAATCGGTAAAAAACTGCATAAGGCCGGGCCCGCGCCCCGGTTTCGCCCTGCAACCCACGCCAAAACCAGTGGTTGCGGTACACTGAGCGCTTTTTCGGGGGAGCCCGCCCTCCTCCCTTCCAACAGCCGAGAAGCCCATGCCGATCCGTCATTGCATCGTCCACCTGATCGACAAAAAACCCGACGGCACGCCCGCAGTTCTGCACGCACGTGACACTGAGCTGGCCGAGTCCGCAGCCATCGAAAACATGCTCGCCGACCTCAACGAGAGCTATAACGCCAAACAGGGCAAAGCCTGGGGTCTGTTTCATCCGGAATCCGGCGCGTTCCCGTTCAGCGGCTGGCTGAAGGAATACATGGAAGGCGGTCGCGACTTCACCGCCTTCAGCAAAGTCGCGGTCGAGCATCTGCAAAAGCTGATGGAAGAATCGAACCTGTCGGTCGGCGGCCACGTGCTGTTCGCCCACTACCAGCAGGGCATGACCGATTACCTGGTGATCGCGCTGCTGCACCATAGCGAAGGCGTGGCGGTGACAGAAGAGCTGGACGTCACGCCGTCGCGCCATCTCGACCTTGGCCAATTGCACCTGGCGGCGCGGATCAACGTTTCCGAATGGCAGAACAACAAGCAGTCCAAGCAGTACATTTCGTTCATCAAAGGCAAGAACGGTAAAAAGGTCTCGGAGTACTTCCGCGACTTCATCGGCTGCCAGGAAGGCGTTGACGGCCCCGGCGAGACCCGCACCTTGCTCAAGGCCTTCAGCGACTTTGTCGAAAGCGAAGACCTGCCGGAAGAATCTGCCCGCGAGAAAACCAAGACCCTGGTCGATTACGCCAGCAGCCAGGCCAAGCTCGGCGAACCGATGGGGCTTGAAGAACTGTCGGAGCTGATTGACGAAGAGCGGCCGAAGGCGTTCTACGATCACATCCGCAACAAGGATTACGGTTTGTCGCCAGAGATTCCGGCAGACAAACGCACCCTCAATCAATTCCGCCGCTTCACCGGCCGCGCCGAGGGCCTGTCGATCAGCTTTGAAGCGCACCTGCTGGGTTCGAAGATCGAGTACGACGAAGAAAACGGCACGCTGATCATCAAGGGTCTGCCGACTTCGCTGACCGATCAGTTGAAGCGGCGCAACTGATGCTCGGCAAGGTGCTGAAGAAGGTTGCCCTGGTTCTGCTGGTGGTCGTGGTTTACCAGAACTGGGGCAAGATCGAGCGGGTGTTCAATCCCTCGCAAATGGTCTCGGAACAAACGCGGGCGCAGGCCAGTGTCGTGCTCTACGCCACCGACTGGTGTGGCTACTGCAAGCAGACCAAACGCTTTCTCGACAGCAAGGGCATACCGTTCAAGGAGTTCGATATCGAGAAGGATGCCGAGGCGCGCACGGCGTACGAGGCATTGGGCGGGCGCGGGATTCCGCTGATTGATGTAAACGGCACGTTGATTCGCGGGTTTGACCCGGAAGAAATCCTCGCCGCCCTGGAATAATCTGTAGGAGTGAGCCTGCTCGCGATTGCGGCGTTTCAGTCGATGAATCCGCTGACTGGTACACCGCTATCGCGAGCAGGCTCACTCCTACAAGGTTTTGCAGCTGATTTGATAAATCAGCGCGCCTCGATACGGAAACCAAAGCGCGGGAAGTGCACATGCACCACGCCACCCCGCTCGTCTTCACGACGGACAATCAATTCCTCGCGCCCGGCAAACAAAAGCTCACCTACCA
Organism: Pseudomonas sp. SWRI111; assembly: GCF_014268555.1. Classification (NCBI taxonomy): domain Bacteria; kingdom Pseudomonadati; phylum Pseudomonadota; class Gammaproteobacteria; order Pseudomonadales; family Pseudomonadaceae; genus Pseudomonas; species Pseudomonas sp. SWRI111. The sequence continues at coordinate 16,309 of NZ_JABWQQ010000003.1, forward strand.
CCGGATCGACGCCGTAATCGATAGCAGCGATCGCCACTTGCTGCCCTGCCTCAAAACCATTCGGATCAACGAACCGCTCCTCCGGCAATGCCGCCGGCGTCGCGTTACGCGCGACCTCCAACGCCTCGGTGGAAGACATCTCGCTCGCCGCACCATGGCCGAATCCCAGCACTCGACCCAACCATGCCGCAACCGCAGGATATTCATCCACCAACGGTGCCGTCACGTGGGTCGCCTTGAGGAACCACAGCGGATGCGCCAGGGCGAAGTCGGCAATCGACGGTTCGCCAAAGAGGAAGTCGCCCTGCTCGCGCTGCAACTGCTGCTCCAGCCGCGCCATGATCGTCGGCCACTGGTGCTTGGCCTGCTCGGCAGACAGTCGCGTGGCGCTGCCACCGCTGAACAACCCGGCGCGGTCAGCCAGAAAGGCCTTGATCGCTTCCGGCGGCAACTTGCCGAAACGCACCGCCACCGATTCTGGCTGGAACACCAGACTCACCGCATGTTGAAACACCACCGAGTCCGCCCACGTCGCAAAGCTTGCGCTGGTCATTTCCTGACCTTCGGGAAAGAACGCCGGCAGGGCTTTTTCCTGTTCCAGACGACGCGCGATCAGTGCCGTGTCGCAATAAATATCGGCGCCAATCTGCAGCACCGGCGTCTTTCGGTAGCCACCGGTCAGAGCGGTGAGGTCCGGTTTCGGCATTACTGGCGAGATATGCACCGAGCGCCATGACAGTCCCTTGAAACCCAGCAGCAGGCGGGCCTTCTCGGCAAATGGAGAGGTCGGGTAATGGTGCAGAATCAACTCGGACATGCTCGGCTCCGCCGCTGGAAAAATGAATCCGCAGCTTAGCGTGCATTGCCGGACAGGCCTACAGATCTGCCTGATGGGAACCAATCAGTCAGATTGATAAGACGCGACGAGACATTCCTTGGCGCTTTTGCGCAGCTTCTTGATCAACCGTTCCTGACGCAGCGCATCGCTTTTGTCCAGGCAGCGCTCGGTGTAGACGAGGGCCATGGCCGGGCTGGAGAGAAAGAAACGCGCACCCTTGCCGCTCTGATGCTTGGCAAAACGCCGCACCGGATCGTCGCTGATCCCGCAGTACAACGAGCCATTCGCTGCACGCACGAGATAGACGAACCAGGATTTGCTCACCGGTTCGGCAACATCGACAGATTTTTCAATAAGGCTGGTCACTTCGAAATCAAGACATGCAGAAGACAGGCCGCGATCTTATCAGCGACCAGCCTGAAATGCCTTCAGTCCCTTACGCGCCTGAGCCCGCACAGCATTGCGCACCAGCGGCGTCCAGCCCAGCAGCAGACCTTTGAATCCCAGCGCCTGACGCGACCAGCGCCACAGGTCGAAATGATCGTGGTGTTCGCAGATCTTGCCGTCGCGAAACACGAAGCGTGCCTGGATATCGTTGACCACGACGTTGCCGGTCTGGCTGAACAAGTAGGTCGCCACCCAATGCGCGCCGCCCGTGCGCTCGTCGGCGCGGACGTTGTCGAAGGTCAGTGAGAAATCCTTGGCGCGAGTGGTGAGCATGCGCCACATGTCGCCGGCATCGCGGCCGCGCAGTTCGCCGAACGCCGGATCGCTGAACACCACGTCGTCCGTATAGCAGGCGGTCATGGCTTCGGCGTCGAGGCGCTGGAAAGCCTGGTAGAAACGCGTGATCATGGCACTATGGGCTTCGCTCAAGGCAATCTCCAAAGAAAAGAGGTACAGATTGCCAGCACCATAATCTGCGGAGCGGAGAAACACTATCGGCAATACGCAAAACCCTTGTGGGAGCGAGCCTGCTCGCGAAGGCAATTTAACATTCAACATCCATGTTGACTGAGACACCGCTTTCGCGAGCAGGCTCGCTCCCACATTTGAAATCCGTGAATTCAGATTTTTTCGCTTTGCACTTGGACGTACAACGCACGCCCGGCACCCAGCCCAGCAAGGATCGCACCCGCGCCAATAATGCCGAAAATCCAGCCCACGGCATTCCAGCCGCCGGTCCAGTCATGCACCACGCCGACCGCGAACGGCCCCATCGACGCCAGCGTGTAGCCAAAGCCCTGCGACATGCTCGACAGGTTCGCCGCTACATGTGAGTCGCGCGAGCGCAGCACGATCAGGGTCAGCGCCAGACTGAACGTGCCGCCCTGCCCCAGCCCCAGCAGAATCGCCCAGCCCCACAACCCTTCGATCGGCGCGTACAGACAGCCGAACAGACCGCCCAATGTCAGCGCCATGACCACGACGATCGCCAGACGCTGATCCTTGCCACGGGTCGCCAGCCATGGCGCGGCCAGAGAACTGGCGAGCTGGATGATCACCGAACCGGACAGCACCAGACCGGCCTGGGTCGGGGTCAAGCCCCGCCCAATGAGAATCGACGGCAACCAACCAAATACGATGTACGCCAGTGACGATTGCAGCCCCATATACAACGTTACCTGCCAGGCCAGCGGATCTCGCAGCAGTCCGCGCACGCGATAAGCCACGTTGTGCGCGCCGTGCTTCGGCCCGACCTGCGGCAGCCAGAACACTGCAGCCACCAATGCAGGAATCACCCAGAAACCCAGGCCCATCGCCCAGCTGTTATCGAAGTGCTCGCTCAATGGCACGGTCGAACCCGCCGCCATCGCCGCGCCCAGACACAGGGCCATGGTGTAGACGCCGGTCATGGTGCCGGCGTGTTTGGAGAAATCGCGTTTGACGATGCCCGGCAGCAGCACGCCGACGATGCCGATGCTGGCGCCGCCCAGCACGCTGCCGGCAAACAGGCCGATCTCGCCGAAGTTGCTGCGCAGGATGATGCCGCCGGCCAGGGTCAGCAAAATCCCCAGGACCACCCGTTCAGCGCCAAAGCGCCGCGCCAGAATCGGTGCCAACGGTGCGAACAAGCCCAGGCACAGCACCGGCAGCGTGGTCAGCAGTCCCGCCTGCGCCGCAGACAGTCCGAGACTTCTGGAGACCTCGCTGAGCAATGGCGCCATGCTCGACAATGCCGGGCGCAGGTTCAACGCCACCAGAATCAGTCCGAGCAGCAACAGCCACGGGCGTTTTACCAGCGGCTGGCTTTGCTGCACTTGCTCATCATCGGCCTCGGCATCGATCAACAGCTCTTCCAGCTCGGTGGTGCGCTTCGATGCTGTGGATAACTCAGTGCGGGACATGGTTTTCTCGGTTTCAAGATTCATTGATCAACTGCCTCGACAAGGCTTTGGCCCGTTCCGGGTCGCGTTGCTCGACTGCATCGAGCAAGTCGATATGCAGGTCGAACACTTCCTGACGGCGCGGGGAGATATTCAAGGTCTGGCGCAATTGCGCGCCGACGATGCTGGAGAAATAGCGATACAACTCACTGAGGGTCGGGTTGTGTGCGGCATCGACCAGACGGCGGTGGAACACCAGATCGCAGGCGATATAGGTGTCGAGATCGCCATGATAGTGACTGCCGCTGGTGCCGAGCGCTTCACGCAGGGCGGCAAGGTCCTCATCGGTGCGGCGCAGCGCCGCCAGGCCGATGGCTTCCACTTCTAGAATGTGCCGGGTCTCCCGGGCCTGTTCCAGCGAACAGCGGGACAGCGCCTTGAGCATGTCCAAGGGATCGACCACCGCGCGCAGATAACTGCCGTCGCCCTGACGAATTTCGATCAAGCCCGAAAACGCCAGAACGCGCATGGCCTCGCGCACAGTGTTGCGGCTGATGCCCAACTCGGCGCACAGCTCAGGCTCGGTCGGCAAACGTTCGCCCACCTGCCAGGCGCCGCTATTGATGCGCTGGCGCAATTGATCCAGGGCCTGATCGACCAGGGATCGTTTAACCAGAGGAGAAATTTCAGACATGAGCCTCGCCTTTTCATCCAATCATAGGATGAATTTCCTGACATGTTAGTCAGACCCATGTAGGACGGCAACCACCTAGGGTCAATCGGAGACACATGAAGCGGCATTTTCGATTGGTCAAAATTACCCTTTAAGGGTAATTTCAGGGACGGGTTTTGGTTTCTTATGGAGAAGAACACACCCCATTACGACTTGGCGGTGATCAAGGCGGATGTCAGAAGACTAGGCTGGAGGGCATTTACACACACAGCGAGAAGAACCGGTTCCGAGATGGAGCTGACGCTTGCAGACATGCAGGAAGTCGTCTTCATGCTGCAGCGCAACATGCTCTACAAGTCGATGACGACCTATGACAACCACCGTATCTGGCAGGACGTCTATCACGTCAATTCACAGGGTCTGGAGATTTACATAAAGGTGTCATATCACAACGACAGACGCCCGCCCGTGATCTCCTTCAAGGAGAACAAATCATGAATACGCAACAGTGCTTCAGTTGCGGTGCAGCTGAAGGAATGGTGCATTTTGAAGGTCGAGGCGAAACGATAAGCGTAAAGGGAATGAAGCGCCGAGTTGAGGACTTGTCGGGTTGGGAGTGCCAGAAGTGCGGAGAAGTCCAACTCGATGAAGTGTGCGGGCAGCGCTACTCGGACGCATGCGATGAGCTTGTTATCGCCAGCAGGAAGATGGTCGGCAACGAGATGAAAAAGATTCGCCGCAAGCTGCATCTGACACAAAAGGAAGCGGTGCAACTGCTGTCAGGCGGCGGACACAATGCATTTTCACGCTACGAACGCGGCGAGGTACTACCGCCGAAGGCGTTAATGCTGCTCATGCGTTTGCTGGATCGCTATCCACACTTGCTGGCGGATGCCAGAGTCTTGGCAGAAGGGGCTGACTTGAGAGGAGCATTTACGTTCACCGAGCACGTAAAGCGCCAATCCCTCACTGCTTCCTGACCCCCCCAAAAAAAACAAACCCGGCACGTGGCCGGGTTGGTTTTTTACACATAAACCATCAATGCAAAATCTGACTCAGGAACAGCTTCGTCCGGTCATTCTGCGGATTATCGAAGAAGTCGTTCGGCGCCGCCTGCTCAACGATCTCACCCTTGTCCATGAAGATCACGCGATTGGCCACGGTGCGGGCGAAGCCCATTTCGTGGGTCACGCAAAGCATGGTCATGCCGTCTTCAGCCAGACCGATCATGGTGTCCAGAACCTCTTTCACCATCTCCGGATCGAGGGCTGAAGTCGGCTCGTCGAACAGCATGATTTTCGGTTTCATGCACAGGGCGCGGGCGATCGCCACACGCTGTTGCTGACCGCCGGACAATTGCCCCGGGTACTTGTGCGCCTGTTCCGGAATGCGTACGCGTTCCAGGTAATGCATGGCGATTTCTTCGGCCTTGCGCTTGGGCATCTTGCGCACCCACATCGGCGCCAGGGTGCAGTTCTGCAGAATGGTCAGGTGCGGGAACAGGTTGAAGTGCTGGAACACCATGCCGACTTCACGGCGGATCGCCTCGATCTGCTTGAGGTCGTTGGTCAGTTCCACGCCATCGACAACGATGCGGCCCTGCTGGTGTTCTTCCAGACGATTCAGGCAGCGAATCGTGGTGGACTTGCCGGATCCCGACGGGCCGCACAGGACAATACGCTCGCCCTGCTTGACGTTGAGGTTGATGTCTTTGAGTACGTGGAACTGGCCGTACCACTTATTCACGCCCTGCATCTGAATGATGCCTTCCGGACCCACTGGCTTTTTGATTGCTTCGCTCATTTACAGAGAACTCCTAACGCTTGTGGCCAGTGTCGAGCTTGCGTTCCAGATGCATGGAATAGCGCGACATACCAAAACAGAAAATCCAGAACACCAGGGCGGCGAACACGTAGCCTTCGGTGGCCATGCCCAGCCATTTCGGGTCGGCAGCGGCTTGCTTGACGCTGTTGAGCAGGTCAAAGAGGCCAATGATGATCACAAGGCTAGTGTCCTTGAACAGCGCGATGAAGGTGTTGACGATGCCGGGGATCACCAGCTTCAGGGCTTGCGGCAGAATCACCAGGCCCATCGAACGCCAGTAACCGAGGCCCATCGCCGCAGCCGCTTCGTACTGCCCCTTGGGAATCGCTTGCAGACCGCCGCGCACCACTTCGGCGACGTACGCCGACTGGAACAGGATCACGCCGATCAGCGCCCGCAGCAGCTTGTCGAAGTTCATGCCTTCGGGCAGGAACAGCGGCAGCATCACCGAGGACATGAACAACACCGTGATCAACGGCACGCCGCGCCAGAACTCGATGAAGGTCACGCAGACCACACGAATCGCCGGCATGTTCGAACGACGCCCCAGCGCCAGAACGATCCCCAGCGGCAAGGCGCCGGCGATGCCGACGGTGGCGATCACCAGGGTCAGCATCAGACCGCCCCACTGACTGGTCGGCACGGTGGTCATGCCGAAACCGCCGTGCAGCAGGATAAAGGCGATGATCGGGTACAGCACCAGGAAGCTCAGTCCGTAGATCGCTTTACGCGGAACACGGGAGATGAACAGTGGTGCTGCGCCAATGACCGCCAGCCACACGGTCAGGTCGACGCGCCAGCGCAGTTCCGTCGGGTAGTAGCCGTACATGAACTGGCCGAAACGCTGCTGAATGAACACCCAGCAGGCGCCTTCCTTGGTGCAGTCGGCGCGCGTGGTACCGACCCAGTTGGCATCGACGATGGCCCAGCTGAGGATCGGCGGCACGACAAGGTAAATCAGGTAGAACGCAAACAGCGTCAGCAGGGTGTTGAGCCAGCTGGAGAACATGTTCGCGCGCATCCACGCCAGTACACCGATACTGCTGTTTGGTGGTGGCATGTCGGGTTTGAAAGTATGAGTACTCATGCGCTTTTCCTTACCGCTCGATCAGCGCAATGCGCTTGTTGTACCAGTTCATCAGCAAGGAAATGCTGATACTGATCGCCAGGTACACGCTCATGGTGATGGCAATCACTTCGATGGCCTGACCGGTCTGGTTGAGCACGGTGCCAGCGAACAGCGAAACCATTTCCGGGTAACCGATACCGGCGGCCAGCGAGGAGTTCTTCGCCAGGTTCAGGTATTGGCTGGTCAGCGGCGGGATGATCACGCGCAGGGCTTGCGGAATGATCACCTTGCGCAGGGTCGGGCCGTTGCGCAGGCCGAGCGAACGCGCCGCTTCGGTCTGGCCGTGACTGACCGACTTGATCCCCGAACGCACGATCTCGGCGATAAACGCCGCGGTGTACACGGTCAGGGCCAGGGTCAACGCCAGCAGTTCCGGGATCAACACCCAGCCGCCGACAAAGTTGAAGCCCTTGAGCTCAGGCATTTCCCAGTGCAGCGGGGCGCCGAAGATCAGCGCGCACAAGGTCGGGATGACCAGCGCAATCGCCAGGCCGACCCAGAACTTGTGGAACGGCACGCCGGTTTCTTCGAAGCGCTTGTTGGCCCAGCGGCACATCAGCACGATGCCGACGATGGCCAGCACGATGCTGGTCACGAACGCCCAGAAGCCATCAGCGGCCAGTGCGGCCGGCATGTTCAGGCCCCGGCTGCTGACAAAGAAAGTGTCGCCGAAGTTATGGCTGTTGCGCGGCCCCGGCATGGTCAGAAATACCGCGAAATACCAGAACAGGATTTGCAGCAGCGGCGGAATGTTGCGGAACACTTCCACATACACCGTCGCCAGTTTGGCAATGATCCAGTTCTGCGACAGCCGCGCTACACCCACGATGAAACCGAGGATCGTCGCCAGGATCACGCCGATGAAGGTCACCAACAGAGTGTTGAGCAGGCCGATGACAAACACCCGCGCGTAGCTGTCCGCTTCGGTGTAGTCGATCAGGGTTTGAGCGATGCCGAACCCGGCACTGCGCTCCAGAAAGCTGAAACCGGAGGTGATACCCCGGTGCTGAAGGTTGGTTTGCGTGTTGTCGAACAGGTACCAGCCAAGCGAGACCACCGCCACAACAGTGATGATCTGGAATAGCCACGCACGCACTCGTGGATCGCTGAGGCTGAGCCTCTGCTTTGGTGCGCCGATAGAATTTTGCATGAAGTGCCCCGGATGAAATGGAACAAGAACATCACCCGGCGGTTGGCCCGCCGGGTGATAGAACCATTAGCGCACTGGTGGTGCGTACTGAATGCCGCCGTTGTTCCACAGGGCGTTCAGGCCACGGTCGATTTCCAGCGGAGTGCTCTTGCCGAGGTTTTTCTCGAAGATTTCACCGTAGTTGCCGACTTGCTTGACGATCTGCACAACCCAGTCTTTCGGCAATTTCAGGTCTTTACCGTATTCGCCGTCAGCGCCGAGCATACGGGCCACGTCCGGGTTCTTGGTCGACTTGGCTTCAGCTTCGACGTTTTTCGAAGTGATACCGGCCTCTTCGGCATTGAGCAGCGCGTAGCCAGTCCAGCGCACGATGGCCAGCCACTCGTCGTCGCCGTTACGCACGACCGGGCCCAGTGGTTCCTTGGAAATGGTTTCCGGCAGAACCACGTAGTCCTTCGGCGAGGCCAGCTTGCTGCGCTGGGCGAACAGCTGGGACTTGTCGGAGGTCAGCACGTCGCAACGACCGGATTCCAGCGACTTGGCGCTTTCATCGGAGGTGTCGAAGGTGATCGGGGTGTATTTCAGACCGTTGCCACGGAAGTAGTCGGAAACGTTCAGCTCGGTGGTGGTACCGGCCTGGATGCAGATGGTTGCACCGTCCAGTTCCTTGGCGCTCTTCACGCCAAGCTTGTTGTTCACCAGAAAGCCGATGCCGTCGTAGTAGGTAATGAAGCCCGGGAATTTCAGGCCCATGCCCGCGTCACGGGAGCTGGTCATGGTGGTGTTGCGCGACAGGATGTCGATCTCGCCCGATTGCAGCGCGGTGAAGCGCTCCTTGGCGTTCAACTGACTGAATTTGACTTTGGTTGCGTCACCGAAAACGGCAGCGGCCACAGCGCGGCAGACGTCGGCGTCGATGCCGAGAATCTTGCCGGTTGCATCCGGTACCGAGAAGCCCGGCAGACCGTCGCTCACGCCACACTGCACGAAACCTTTCTTCTGTACCGCATCCAGGGTTGCACCCGCCTGAGCGAACCCGCTGACGCCGAGTACTGCTGCAGCAGTCACGACCGCCAGAGTGGATTTCAACATCTTCATTCAAACCTCCAGTTTTGCTCTTGTTGTGTCGGAGCTTGAGTCCAGTCGCACCCTTTTGAGGCGTTGTTGACCCGTGTTGGCTTTTTTTGGGGTCAACCGACGTAAGACCTTCGCTATGAGTCTAGTAGGAGAAAATCCACATCATGGATCACTCACTTCTCACCAATCGGCCGAACGGGCTGTAGCCCTTTCACGTTCGCTAAGCCCGTAGCGGCCATTGGCGAACATCCATCACCGGATTCGTTGCTATCCCATCGCGCGACTGACACTGATAGTGTTACCGCCACGCGTAGGACGCTTCGTACGCAAAGCCCATAGCAAAGCCCGTACCACACCGCTTGCGAAGTTGATTCCTGCACACGTCAATAGCAAAACTTGTAACCTTGCGACATCTTCTTAACGGATCAACCGGGCGCGCACTCAGATCACGCACTCAATGAGAGCGCCCGCACATTTTTGGAGCAAACATGACCGAGCCCTTGATTCTTCAGCCTGTTAAGCCCGCAGATGCCTGCGTGATCTGGCTGCACGGCCTCGGCGCCGACCGTTACGACTTCCTGCCGGTGGCCGAAGCGCTGCAGGAAAGTCTGTTGAGCACGCGCTTTGTGCTGCCGCAGGCACCGACGCGTCCGGTGACGATAAATGGCGGATATGCCATGCCGAGCTGGTACGACATCAAAGCCATGAGCCCGGCCCGGGCAATCGACCGCAACGAGCTCGAAGCGTCGGCGGATCGCATCATCGAATTGATCGAAACCGAGCGCGCCAGCGGAATAGACGCCTCGCGGATTTTCCTCGCCGGTTTTTCCCAAGGTGGCGCGGTGGTGCTGCACACCGCATTCCTGAAGTGGCAGGGGCCTTTGGGTGGGGTTCTGGCGTTGTCGACGTACGCGCCGACCTTCAGCGATGAACTCAAATTAGCTGCCAGCCAGCAGCGCATTCCGGTGCTTTGCCTGCACGGTCAGTTCGACAACGTGGTACAGAACTCGATGGGACGCAGCGCTTATGAGCATTTGAAGAAGCATGGTGTCACCGTGACATGGCAGGAATACCCAATGGAGCACGAAGTGTTACCTGAAGAGATTCGCGACATCGGTACCTGGCTGAGCGAACGCTTGCGCTGATTTCGCGGCCAATGTCGGCCCATTGATCCCTCCTACTACGCCGCGCCCGTTTCTTGCATTACACTGGCCGGCGTACATTCCTTAACCAATTGATGAGATGACCGTGCTCAAAGCACTCAAGAAAATGTTCGGTAAAAGCGAGGCTGAGCAGCTCGCGCCAGTTTCCAGCGCACCGTCGCACGCCCCCGGTCATCGCAACGATGCCCCGGCAGCCGACCGCCCCGCTCCCGTCGCCACCCCGAAACACTCGCCAGAACCTGCCACGACCGCGCCAGACGCCGCCGAACCGGCTCGCAGCGAAGCGCCGAAAGCGGTAAAACCGCGTCGCGAACCGAAGCCCAAGCCTGCCGTCATCCCGTGGAAACTCGAAGACTTCGTCGTCGAACCGCAGGAAGGCAAAACCCGCTTCCATGATTTCAAGCTCGCCCCCGAACTGATGCACGCCATCCAGGACCTGGGCTTTCCATATTGCACACCGATCCAGGCGCAGGTGCTCGGCTTCACCCTCGCCGGCAAAGACGCCATCGGCCGCGCGCAGACCGGCACCGGCAAGACCGCCGCGTTCCTGATCTCGATCATCACTCAACTGCTGCAGACCCCGCCGCCGAAAGAACGCTACATGGGCGAGCCGCGTGCACTGATCATCGCCCCGACCCGCGAGCTGGTGGTGCAGATTGCCAAGGACGCCGCTGACCTGACCAAGTACACCGGCCTCAACGTGATGACGTTCGTCGGTGGCATGGACTTCGACAAGCAGCTCAAGCACCTCGAAGCGCGCCATTGCGACATCCTCGTCGCGACGCCGGGTCGCTTGCTCGACTTCAACCAGCGCGGCGACGTGCACCTGGACATGGTCGAAGTGATGGTGCTGGACGAAGCCGACCGCATGCTCGACATGGGCTTCATCCCGCAAGTACGGCAGATCATTCGCCAGACGCCGCCGAAGGCCGAGCGCCAGACTTTGCTATTCTCCGCGACCTTCACCGAAGACGTGATGAACCTGGCCAAGCAATGGACCACCGACCCGTCCATCGTCGAGATCGAATCACTCAACGTCGCCAGCGACAACGTCGAGCAGCACATCTATGCCGTTGCCGGTGCCGACAAGTACAAGCTGCTCTTCAACCTGATCAACGACAACGGTTGGGAGCGCGTGATGGTGTTCGCCAACCGCAAGGACGAAGTACGCCGTATCGAAGAACGCCTGGTGCGCGACGGTGTGAACGCTGCGCAGCTGTCAGGCGACGTGCCGCAGCACAAACGCATCAAGACCCTGGAAGGTTTCCGCGAAGGCAAGATACGCGTGCTGGTGGCCACGGATGTGGCCGGTCGCGGTATCCACATCGACGGCATCAGCCATGTGATCAACTTCACCCTGCCGGAAGTCCCGGACGATTACGTGCACCGCATCGGCCGTACCGGTCGTGCCGGCGCCGATGGCGTATCGATCAGCTTCGCCGGTGAGGACGATTCCTACCAGTTACCGTCCATCGAAGAAAAGCTCGGTCGCAAGATCAGCTGCGAAACGCCGCCAACGCATCTGCTGCGTGCGGTTGAGCGCAAGCGTCCACAGTAAGCGCCACTCAACGAAAAAGCGCAGCCGGAAACGGACTGCGCTTTTTTTACGCCCGAAGGTTGCTCAACAGAACTAAAAGTCCATAATGGAAAAATAAGTTTAGTTTTGGAGCGCGAAATGTCCAGTACGCCCTACGTGATCGATCAAGCTCAGGCCCGAGACATGCTGGCGCGCATCGACGTGCCGCAGATCCTGCGCAAGCTGTTTCGCGATCTCGCGGCAGGCAACGCCGTGCAACCGACGCAGCAGTTGGTTGAGTTTCCGCAGGGTGCCGGCGACTTCATCAACTATCTGGGTGTGCTGGCCGGGGACGGCGTCTACGGCGTAAAGACCTCGCCGTACATCGTTCGCGAACAAGGCGCGCTGGTGACCGCATGGACGCTGTTGATGTCGATGAAAACCGGCCAGCCGCTGTTGCTCTGCGATGCCGGTGAACTGACCACCGCGCGCACCGCGGCAACCACAGCGGTAGCGGTCGATGCCCTCGCCCCGCTGAACGCCCGACGGCTGGCGATCATCGGCAGCGGCAAGGTCGCTCAGGCGCATCTTCACTACGTGAAGTCATTGCGCGACTGGCAAAGCATCAGCCTGTATTCGCCGTCCCTGCTGGAGGATGCCGAAACACAGGCCGTATTGAAGGCCATCGCGCCAGATCTGAAGATTGCCGACAGCCGCGAGACCGCCATCGCCGATGCTGACGTGATCATGCTCTGCACCTCGTCGGCCGGGCCGGTGATCGATCCTGCACATTTAAGCAAACCGGCGCTGATCACCTCCATCAGCACCAACGCCCCCCGCGCCCACGAAATCCCGCCGCAGCGCCTTAACGCTATGCGGGTGTTTTGCGACTATCGCCTGACCACACCCGGGTCGGCGGGTGAAATGCTGATTGCTGCCGAGCTGCATGGCTGGCACCCGGACTCGATCGTTGGCGACCTCGCCGAGCTGCTCAGCGAAAAAGTCCCGCGTCCGGATTACGACCGCCACGTGTTTTTCCGCTCGATCGGTTTGGGCCTGGAAGACATCGCCCTGGCCAATGCGGTTTATCACCTCAGCACAAATCCCTTGTAGGAGTGAGCCTGCTCGCGATAGCGGTTTGACATTCAATATTGATGTCGGCTGATAGACCGCTATCGCGAGCAGGCTCACTCCTACAGGGGTCGGCGTCATTTCTGGATATTGTGTACACATCGGAGACCTTCATGAGCCAGGCAGATTTCATCATCATCGGCGGCGGGATTGCCGGCGCTTCCACCGGTTTCTGGCTGTCGCCGCACGCCAGGGTGATCGTGCTCGAACGCGAATCCCACCCGGCCTATCACTCCACCGGACGCTCCGCCGCGCTGTTCACGGCGGCTTACGGCACGCCGCAAGTACGGGCGCTGACCCAGGCCAGCCGGGCGTTTTTCGACCATCCGCCGACAGGCTTTTGCGAACACCCGCTGCTGACCCCGCGCGGCGAAATGACCGTGGATTTCATCGGTGACCCAGCCGAACTGAACAACCAATACCTCAGCGCCAAAGCCACCGTGCCGCAGATGCAGTTGCTCAGCGCCGACGAAGCCTGTGCGCGACTGCCGATCCTGCGGCGGGAAAAAGTCCATGGTGCGATCTATGACCCAACAGCCTGCGACATCGATACCGACGCGCTGCATCAAGGCTATCTGCGCGGCATCCGTCGCAACCACGGCGAAGTCCACACCGATTGCGAGGTGCTCGGCTTGAGCCGTAACGACGACGGTCTATGGCAGGTGCAGAGCAATGGCCGGACCTTCAGCGCGCCCGTGATCATCAATGCCGCCGGTGCCTGGGCCGACCAGATCGGCGCACTGGCCGGCGCGCAGCCGCTGGGCCTGCAACCGAAACGTCGCGCTGCATTCATCTTCGCCGGCCCCGAAGGCGTGGATATTCACCAATGGCCGATGCTGGTCAGCCTCGACGAATCGTTCTACATGAAACCCGATGCCGGTATGTTCCTCGGCTCCCCGGCCAATGCCGACCCGGTCGAGCCTCACGATGTGCAGCCGGAAGAACTCGACATCGCGATGGGCATTTATCAAATCGAAGAAGCCACCACGCTGACCATCCGCCGGCCAACCCGCACCTGGGCGGGCCTGCGCAGTTTCGTCGCCGATGGCGATTTGCTTAGCGGATTCGATCCGCAGGTGCCGGGGCTGTTCTGGGTCGCCGCGCAGGGCGGCTACGGCATCCAGACGTCACCAGCGATGGGCCAGGCCAGTGCGGCTTTGGTGCGCGGCGAACCGTTGCCCGAGCACTTGCAAGAATTCGGGCTCGACAGCGCAATGCTCTCCCCTGCCCGGCTGTCCTGAACGCACCTGCGGATGACTCACCGAAAAGATTGCGGCACACTCGCAGCGCCCCTGCTCACGGGGCGCTGACGCTGCCTGGAGCTCCACTGTCATGACCGCCTCTGAATTCGACCCGGCGCTGGATAACTTCCGCGCCATCGCCGATGCCATCGCCACGCTGTTCTTTCCCCATGCCGAGGTGGTGCTGCACGACCTGCGCACGCAAAAGGTCGACTACATTGCCAACAACCTGTCCAAGCGCGAGATCGGCGACGACTCTTCGCTGGAGGACATGCTCAGCGAGGACGTCAGCGAGCGCAACATCGGCCCGTACGAAAAGCTCAACTGGGATGGTCAGAAAATTCGCAGCCTGAGCAGCGTGCTGCGCGACAGCGAGGGCCTGCCGCTGGCGGTGCTGTGCATCAATCTGAATATTTCGCTGTTCGAGAATGCCAAGGCTGCGCTGGATCTGTTTCTGTCGCCGAGCAAGTTGATTGCACAACCGGACTCGCTGTTTCGTGATGACTGGCAGGAACGCATCAACACTTTCCTCCACGCCTGGCTGCGCGAACGGCAACTGAGCCTGAATCTGCTGACCCGCGACCACAAGCGTGAATTGGTGCTGGCACTGCATGCCGAGGGCGCGTTCAAGGGCAAGAGCGCCTCGAACTATGTGGCCAATGTGCTGAACATGGGGCGGGCGACGGTGTACAAGCATTTGAAGGAATTGAAGGGCTGAAGATTTGCATCGCTAGCGCTGGCCTCTTCGCGAGCAGGCTCGCTCCCACATTTGGAATGCGTTACCCCTGTGGGAGCGAGCCTGCTCGCGATAGCGGTATATCAGTCGCCGTAAATGTCGGACTTGAAATACTTCTCGGAGATCTTCTGATATTCGCCACTCGCGCGAATTCCGTCGATAGCGCTGTTCAACTGGCTGACCAGCTCGGCATTGCCCTTGCGCACCGCGATCCCCGCGCCCTCGCCGACATACTTCGGATCCTTCAGCTCCGGTCCGACAAACGCATAGCCCTTGCCGCGCGGCATCGTCAGAAAGTCATTGAGCGGAATGGTGTCGGCGAAAATCGCATCGAGACGCCCCGCCGCCAGGTCCATGTAGATTTCTTCGTTGTTGCTGTAGCGCTTGACGTTGATGCCCTTGGGTTCAAACACTTCAGTGGCGAAACGATCCGTGGTAGTCGCGCGCTGCACACCGACATTCTTGCCTTTGAGGCTGGCGTACTGATCGTCGACGCTGGCGCCTTCCTTCATCACCAGGCGCGACGAAGTGAAATAGTACTTGTGGGTGAAATCCACCGATTTCTTGCGGTCTTCGTTAATGGTCATCGACGACAGGGCCATGTCGATTTTTTTCACTTTCAGCGAGGGAATCAGCCCATCGAATTCACCTTCGACCCACACGCACTTGACCTTCATCTGCGCGCACAAGGCATTGCCGATGTCGTAGTCGAAGCCAACGATTTCACCTTTGTCGGTTTTCGAAGCGAACGGCGGGTAAGCCGCTTCGATGCCAATGCGTAGGGTTTTCTCGGCGGCGAACACACAGGTCGACGCCAACAGGCTAAGGGCCAGGCCGGTGATGAGGGGGAGTTTCTTCATGTTCGTTCTCTCGCGGGTTGTTGTTGGTTTGGCGAAGAAGAGCAGCTACAAGCGGCAAGACAGAAGCTGTTTTTGTACTTGTAAATCCATATTGGACTCACATGTACAAATCGTCAATCGGGGAAACAGGAAGGATTTTGGTGCTGCGGATGGCCTCTTCGCGAGCAAGCTCGCTCCCACAGGGAACCCATTTCAACTGTGGGAGCGAGCCTGCTCGCGAAGACTGAATTGAGGGCGCTACAGAACTTATTTCTTCCAGCGATCCGCCGCCGCATGATCACTGTCGCGCCCTTCAACCCAGCGCGGTCCGTCGCGGGTGTTTTCTTTCTTCCAGAACGGCGCGCGGGTTTTCAGGTAGTCCATGACGAAGGCGCAGGCGTCGAACGCGGCCTGGCGATGGGCGCTGGCGGCGCCGACGAAGACGATCGGCTCGCCCGGCTCCAGCGCGCCGATGCGGTGCAGCACTTCCAGTTTCAGCAGCGGCCAACGCTGTTCGGCTTCGACGGCGATTTTGCCGAGGGCTTTTTCGGTCATGCCCGGGTAGTGTTCGAGGAACATTCCGGCCACGTCGCGGCCGTCATTGAAGTCGCGCACGTAACCGACAAAACTCACCACTGCACCAACGCCGACATCAGCCGCGTGCATCGCATTGACTTCAGCGCCCGGATCGAACGGCGTGGCCTGCACCCGAATCGCCATGCTCAGCCTCCGGTCACGGTAGGAAAGAACGCCACTTCATCGCCGTCGACCACCGGCTCGTCGAGTTGGCAAAGCTCTTCGTTGCGGGCGCACATCAGGTTCTGCTCGCTCAGCACTTCGGCGCCATCTCGTTGCGCCAACAGTGCACGCACGTCGTCGACCGTGGCGAAATCGCCCATAACCTCCAGCGAATCGACGCCGAGCGCTTCGCGATAACGGGCGAAAAACCTCACCTTCAGCTTCATGGTTGCTCTGCCTGAAAGTGGCCGCTCTTGCCGCCGACCTTCTCCAGCAGGCGCACGCTTTCGATGGTCATGCCGCGATCGACGGCTTTGCACATGTCGTAGATGGTCAGCGCGGCGACGCTGGCGGCGGTCAGCGCTTCCATCTCCACACCAGTTTGCCCGGAGAGTTTGCAGCGGGCGACGATACGCACGCTGTCGTCACCTTCGGCGCTCAGCTCGACTTTCACGCCAGTCAGCATCAATGGATGGCAGAGGGGAATCAGATCGCTGGTTTTCTTTGCCGCCTGAATCCCGGCGATGCGCGCCACGGCGAACACATCGCCCTTGGGATGGCCACCGCTGACAATCATTTGCAGCGTTTCGGGAAGCATGCGCACCAGCGCCTGGGCCGTCGCTTCACGGAACGTCACGGCTTTTTCGGTGACGTCGACCATGTTGGCGCGGCCTTGGGAATCGAGATGAGTCAGCACGGGATTACTCCTGATCAGGAGCGTGGATTGTAAACCTGTGGGTCAGATATTCGCGAGCGCGATTACCGCCATGACGCAAATCCCCTGTGGGAGCGGGCTTGCTCGCGAAAGCGGTATGTCAGTCACCTTTGATATTGCCTGACACACCGCTTTCGCGAGCAGGCTCGCTCCCACATTGGGATTCTTTTCATTCATAAAAAACGGGCGGCTGTCAGGCCGCCCGTTTTTGTGGGATGGGTTACAAATGTGATTCGGCGTATTCGGCCAGGATCGAGCGCGGCACCCCTTGCAGGGTGATGTGCACACCGTTGGGGAAATCCTTGAAGCGTTCGGTCAGGTAGGTCAGCCCGGAACTGGTCGCGGACAGGTAAGGGGTGTCGATCTGCGCCAGGTTGCCCAGGCACACCACTTTGGAACCGGCGCCGGCGCGGGTGATGATGGTTTTCATCTGGTGCGGCGTGAGGTTCTGGCATTCGTCGATCAGGATCAGGCTCTGCTGGAAGCTGCGACCGCGAATGTAGTTAAGCGATTTGAACTGCAACGGCACTTTGCTGAGGATGTAGTCGACGCTGCCATGGGTGTTCTCGTCATCCATGTGCAAGGCTTCGAGGTTGTCGGTGATGGCGCCCAGCCACGGCTCCATTTTTTCCGCTTCAGTACCGGGCAGGAAGCCGATTTCCTGGTCCAGGCCCTGCACGCTGCGGGTGGCGATGATGCGCCGATAGCGCTTGCTGACCATGGTCTGCTCGATAGCCGCGGCCAGCGCCAGAATGGTTTTACCGGAACCTGCGGCGCCGGACAGGTTGACCAGATGAATGTCCGGATCGAGCAGCGCGTACAACGCCAGACTCTGATAGATGTCGCGCGGCTTGAGCCCCCAGGCCTCTTGATGCAGCAGCGGTTCCTGGTGCAGGTCGAGGATCAGCAGCTTGTCTTGCTGAATTTCCTTGATCCAGCCGACGAAGCCTTGTTCGTCGATGATGAACTCGTTGATGTGCACCGCCGGCAAGTTGTCGATCAGTTGCACCTGATGCCAGGTGCGGCCGTGGTCCTGACGGGTTTCGACCTTGCTCACGCGGTCCCAGAAAGAGCCGGTCATGTTGTGATAGCCGTTGGGCAACAGGGACACGTCGTCGACCAATTGGTCGGTGCTGTAGTCCTCGGCATCGATGCCACAGGCACGCGCCTTCAGACGCATGTTGATGTCTTTGGTGACCAGCACCACGGGCTTTTTCGGATCGCGGCTGTGCAGGTCGATCAACTGGTTGATGATTTTGTTGTCGTTCAGGTGCTCGGGCAGAATCAGGTTCGATTCGGCTTGCTTGCTCATCAGAATTGACAGCAAGCCCTTTGGCCCACCCTTGCCGCGCTGGATCGGCACACCCAGTTCGACGTCTTCCGGGGACGCATCGCCCAGGGTCTTGTCGATCAGCCGGATGGCCTGACGGCATTCAGCGGCCACGCTGTGATGCCCGCTTTTGAGCTTGTCCAGCTCTTCAAGCACGGTCATCGGAATCGCGACGTGGTGTTCTTCAAAGTTAAGCAGGGCGTTTGGATCGTGAATCAATACGTTGGTATCGAGTACATAAAGGATTGGCTGGTTGGAGGAAGGGCTACGTCCGTGATCATCCATACTCGGTCACCTTTGTCAGAGCCAGTAGACGCAATACCTGAGCGGTGCTGCGCCTCGAAGTGACTGCCGAACTCCCACCTGCGGAGATTCAAGTGACTGCAAACAAACGGGTCTTGGAAGACGCCACCTGTGTTGCAGGTTTCGGCGGTCTGTCTTGGTAATACTCCAAAACCCATGACATAAAAAAGTACTTTGACGGTTTTTTTAAGTTTATTTTGCAGAGTGACGAAAAGCCCTTGGCGGACTCCCCAGACCCCGCTAAAGTCGGAAGTCCGCCTGCATCGAATCTTCCGAAAAAATCAGCCAAAGCCCAACGTTTCCGGGCCTTTTCCGTTTTTCAGCGAAACCCGTCCTGACAGTCTTCCCAACCGATGCCGCTCTGCGCGGTTTGCGAGAGCAGCCACGGCAACGAAGTCTTCACCGCGTCCTGTTTCAAGTTGAAACTGATCACCCCGTGGCGCCACAACAGCATCAGCGTCAGTACCCGTTGCGCACTCGCTGCGCCCTTGAGTTTGCCGGCGCTGTCCTGGGCATCGATGTCCCACAGCGCTACATGCAGGCCCTGTGCGTTGAAGAAACCCTGAGCATCGCTGCGTCGCTGTCCTTCCGGCGGACGGAACAGCGGCACGTAGTTTTCCGGCAATTTGTTTTTCACCAGATCGGCGCTGCGGCGCACCGAGTCCTGCCAGTCCTGCCAGTGGCTGTGAGAACGAAACTCCCAGCCCTGCACGCCGACGCATTGCTGTGAAAACATCGCCTGCAGGCTGCTGACCGAACGATCGCTCAGGCGCGCCTGAATATCCTTGCCCAGTACAAAGAACGTACCGCTCAGGTTCGACTTGCGCAGGTATTCGGTGAGCCAGCCGGTGTTGTCCGGTTGCACATTGGCGGCGCTGTCGAAGGTCAGCAAAAACAAGCGGTCGTGCATGTCATCGCCATTGCGCTCGTAGTCGCCGAAACGATCGATTTCGCTGCTGGTCTGCGGGAACAGCGCGGCCTTGCGCAGCAGCTCGTCCAGGTAGTGCAAATGGAAGATCCGGCTCGGCTCCGCCCACTGGGTGTAATAACTGTCGTCACTGACCACGAACTTCGCGGCCTGCGCGCGCAGAGTAGGCAGGTCTTCGACGAGGAAGCAGAAGGAAGCGTCCTGATCACAACTTTGCTGGGCATGGTTGTAATTGGCCAACAGACGCTGCCAGAGGCGCAGGCGCAACTGATTGACCGCATCGATATTGACCGTGCGCAAGCCCAGGCGCTGGGCCAGGGCCGCCTCGTCGAGCGCCTCGCTGCCCAGCAGGCCGCGGGCGAACATCAGAATTTCCGCTCGCGACGCAACGTCGAACAGGGTCGGATTGCCGAGCGCCTCCGGCCAGGTGCTGCGGTCCAGCGTCGCCACATCACCTGGCGCCGCGACGGCACCGGCGCTCAGCAGCCACGCGGTGAATAAAAGAACAATGCGCAAAGGGATGTCTCCATAACAAAACCCGCGCGGCACTATAGCTGATAAGCCATCGATTCCCGCAGCCAGACGAATCCATTGTGGGAGGGGGCTTGCTCCCGAATGCGGTGGGTCATCAGCAAACGAATAGCCTGACACGCCCCCTTCGGGAGCAAGCCCCCTCCCACACTGGGAAATCTGTTGAGCCGTCGATCAGCTATGGACTTGATAGCTGGAGTCAACCCGGCCAACCCCCTAGAATCGCCCCCACGATTAAAGGAGACGACTTCATGCTGATGGTGATTTCCCCCGCCAAGACCCTCGATTACGAAACACCGCCGGCGACCCAGCGCTTTACCCAGCCGCAGTACCTCGACCATTCCCAGGAGCTGATCCAGCAACTGCGCGAACTGAGCCCGGCGCAAATCAGCGAGCTGATGCACGTATCCGACAAGATCGGCGGCCTCAACGCCGCGCGTTTCGGCAGCTGGACGCCGGCGTTCACCCCGGAGAACGCCAAGCAGGCACTGCTGGCATTCAAGGGCGACGTTTACACCGGTCTCGATGCGCAATCATTCAGCGAAGCCGAGTTCGATTACGCGCAGAAACACCTGCGCATGCTTTCAGGTCTCTATGGCCTGTTGCGCCCGCTTGACCTGATGCAGCCTTATCGTCTGGAGATGGGCACCAAACTGGCCAATGCACGCGGCAAGGATCTGTACGCGTTCTGGGGCACGCGCATCAGCGAATGGCTCAATGAAGCGCTGGCCGATCAAGGCGACGATGTCCTGCTCAACCTTGCTTCCAACGAATACTTTTCAGCGGTCAAGCGTAGCGCCTTGAACGCGCGGATCATCAACACCGAGTTCAAGGACCAGAAGAACGGCCAGTACAAGATCATCAGCTTCTACGCGAAAAAGGCCCGCGGCTTGATGAGCCGTTTCGTGATTCAGGAAAAAATCAACGATCCGGCCAAACTCAAGCAGTTCGACATGCAGGGTTATCGCTACAGCGCCGAACAGTCGAAACCCGACAATCTGGTGTTTCTGCGCGACCACGCCCCCGAATAAAGCATGCCGTTTGCACGACTCTTTTCAGCAAGAGTCGTGCACCGCGCACGATCTCAAAAATTCCCCGCCGCATTTCGCCAGTTTAATGGCGCCAAAAAAACATCCCTGTTTTTTCTAAGATTAGTTTCACTCGACACTCGTCAGTTTTTTCAGTAGTGGCACCTAAATTTTTTTCAGGTAGTGGCACAAAACTATCTAGCGCATTTTAAGGCCCGAAACTAAAGGGCGAAAGCGAGCGTGCTATCAATTTGAAAGCAGTGCCATCTTTCCCAATATTTCAAAAAATTTCAGTTGGCACGATGAGCGGACAGGAACTATGTCCAAATGCGTAGCTCATACCACCGGTAACGATTCTCGGCGAGTATGTACGAGATAACTTACGCGGAGCAGATAGCCATGTAACCAAGTTGCCACAGCAACTTGACTACGTGACTAACGGGTCTCAAAACGAAACGATGGACAGGAGATACGCACCATTGATATCCCCTACAAAGGCCATGGTCGCACCCCTTTAAATGTGCTCGCCTGAGCACTGAACCGCTTGATTTACAGGGATTTTCATCCCCGCATCAAGCGTGCAAGACGATTGCACAAGAGTCTTCCGAAAAGAAGATCCGCTGCATAACAGGGCAAGTCATAACTATAAGGCCTGGTTGCGCACATCTTGAGTGCACTTATTTAGACACTCGAAACTTAGTATGCCTGCACACGGCATTGTGGCGCCTGTAAGCCACAGTTTCGGGTGCACTAGTGTCCGCTGAACACCATTAACTCCGGCCTCTTTGGCCTGATATATACAGAGGTAATTGCGATGCGCATCAGCATATTTGGTTTGGGTTACGTTGGCGCAGTATGTGCCGGTTGCCTGTCTGCACGGGGCCATGACGTAGTTGGCGTCGATGTTGCCAAAGACAAGATCGACATGATCAACGCCGGTAAATCGCCGATTGTTGAACCGGGCCTGGGAGAACTTCTGCAACAAGGAATCCAGACCGGTCGTCTGCGCGGTACGACCAACTTCGCCGAGGCGATTCGTGATACCGACCTGTCGATGATTTGCGTCGGCACGCCGAGCAAAAAGAACGGCGACCTGGAACTGAATTACATCGAAGCGGTATGCCGCGAGATCGGTTTCGTCCTGCGTGAAAAAACCACTCGCCACACCATCGTCGTGCGCAGCACCGTCCTGCCGGGCACCGTGGCCAACGTGGTCATCCCGATTCTCGAAGACTGCTCGGGCAAAAAAGCCGGCGTCGACTTCGGCGTTGCGGTCAACCCTGAGTTCCTGCGTGAATCCACCGCCATCGCCGACTACGACCAGCCGCCGATGACTGTGATCGGTGAGTTCGACACCGCGTCGGGCGACGTTCTGCAATCGCTGTACGAAGAGCTCGACGCGCCGATCATCCGCAAGGACATCGCCGTTGCCGAGATGATCAAGTACACCTGCAACGTCTGGCACGCCACCAAAGTGACCTTCGCCAACGAGATCGGCAACATCGCCAAAGCGGTCGGCGTCGATGGCCGTGAAGTGATGGAAGTGGTCTGCCAGGACAAGACGCTGAACCTGTCCCAGTACTACATGCGCCCGGGCTTCGCCTTCGGCGGTTCGTGCCTGCCAAAAGACGTGCGCGCCCTGACCTACCGCGCCGGTTCCCTGGACGTCGAAGCGCCGCTGCTCAACTCGCTGATGCGCAGTAACGAATCGCAAGTGCAGAACGCCTTCGACATCGTTGAAAGCCATGAAAAACGCAAAGTCGCCCTGCTCGGCCTGAGCTTCAAGGCCGGCACCGACGACCTGCGCGAAAGCCCGCTGGTGGAACTGGCCGAAATGCTGATCGGCAAAGGCTACGACCTGAGCATCTACGACAGCAACGTCGAGTACGCCCGTGTCCACGGTGCGAACAAGGACTACATCGAATCGAAGATTCCGCACGTGTCGTCCTTGCTCAATTCGGATTTCGACTCGGTGATCGACAACTCCGACGTGATCATCCTCGGCAACCGCGACGAGAAATTCCGTGCGCTGGCCCAGGAAGCGCCGCAGGGCAAGCAGGTCATCGACCTGGTGGGCTTCATGTCCAAGGCCACCAGCGCCGGTAGCCGCACCGAAGGTATCTGCTGGTAAAGCAGCCCTGAGCGACAAGCCTCGAGCTGCAAGCCAAAGCGTTTCGCTTGCAGCTTGCAGCTCGCGGCTTGAAGCCTTCCCACCTTCGGATGACGGTTATGACCAAGCTCAAACATTTTTTTCTGCAATCAGCCGGCTGGCTTTTTTATCTCAGTCTGCTGATGGGCCTGGCCTTGATGCTGCCCACGTCCACATTCGACGCCGAGTCGAAGGACTTCATTTTCCTGATTGGCGCCGTGGGAATCTGGCGCTACTCGATGGGTGCTACGCACTTTGTGCGCGGCATGATTTTTCTTTACATCGTTTACCCGCACCTGCGCCGCAAAGTGCGCAAGCTGGGTAAAGCGGCCGACCCGTCGCATGTGTTTCTGATGGTCACCAGTTTTCGTATCGACGCGCTGACCACAGCGCAGGTCTACAGCTCGGTGATCCGCGAAGCCATCGACTGCGAACTGCCGACCACCATTGTCTGCTCGATCGTGGAAATGTCCGACGAGTTGCTGGTCAAGGCGCTGTGGGCGCGGATGAATCCGCCGGAGCGGGTCAAGCTCGACTTCGTGCGCATTCCCGGCACCGGCAAGCGCGATGGTCTGGCCTTCGGTTTCCGCGCCATCTCCCGCCACCTGCCGGACGACCGTGCCGTGGTGGCCGTGATCGACGGCGACACCGTGCTCGGCGAAGGCGTCGTGCGCAAGACCGTGCCGTGGTTCCAGCTGTTCGGCAACGTCGGTGGCCTGACCACCAACGAATTCTGCGAAGTGCGCGGCGGCTACATCATGAGCGAATGGCACAAGCTGCGTTTCGCCCAGCGCCACATCAACATGTGCTCGATGGCCCTGTCCAAGCGCGTGCTGACCATGACCGGTCGTATGTCGGTGTTCAAAGCGTCCGTAGTGACCAACCCGGAATTCATCGCCGACGTCGAAAGCGACTCGCTGCAGCACTGGCGTCTGGGCCGCTTCAAGTTCCTCACCGGCGACGACAAGTCGAGCTGGTTCAGCCTGATGCGCCTGGGCTACGACACCTTTTACGTGCCGGACGCGGCGATCAACACGGTTGAACACCCGCCGGAAAAGAGCTTCATCAAGGCCAGTCGCAAGCTGATGTTCCGCTGGTACGGCAACAACCTGCGCCAGAACTCGCGCGCGCTGGGCCTGGGTATCCGCCGTCTCGGTGCGTTCACTTCGGTGGTGCTGTTTGATCAGCGCGTGTCGATGTGGACCTCGCTGCTCGGCCTGACCGTGGCAATCATCGCCAGCTTCAAGTACGGCACCGCGTTCATCCTGGTGTACCTGCTGTGGATCGGCATCACGCGGCTGATTCTGACGCTGCTGTTGTCGTGCTCCGGTCACCGCATCGGCCCGGCTTATCCGGCGATTCTGTATTACAACCAGATCGTTGGCGCGCTGGTGAAGATCTACGTGTTCTTCCGTCTCGACCAACAGTCCTGGACTCGCCAACCGACCGCCCTGACCCGTGATCTCGCCAGCTTTCAACGTTGGTTCAACACCTGGTCGTCTCGGACCATGACCTTCTCCGCCGGCAGCATTTTTGTCGCCGTGTTGCTGATGATGGTCTGAACCGCCCCTATTGAATTAACAAGGAAATCGCCCCTATGAATACCGCCGTCAACGTCAACGTAGTGCATGAATCCGAAGCCCAGCGCCAACACGCCCGGGTCAAAATCCCGGCCAAGCTGCGCTTTTTCGGTCCTGACCGCACGCCGGTCGAAGCTCGGGTCATCGACCTGTCTGCCGGTGGTCTGGCGTTCAACGCCGGACAGCTGCAGTTGACGGTCGGCCAGGTGTACAAGGCGCGCCTGCAATTTGTCATCGACAACCTCGGCATCGCCATGGACGTCGAGCTGCAAGTGCGCTCCTTCGATCGCCAGACCGGCCGCACCGGTTGCCAGTTCCAGAACCTGGAGCCGCAGGACATTTCCACCCTGCGCCACCTGATCACTTCGCACCTGGCCGGCGACATCGTCAGCATCGGCGAAGTACTGGCGACCCTGCAGCGCGACAACTTCACCAAGGCGCGCAAGAACAAGGACAGCGGCAATGGCATGACCGCGTTCGGACGCCTGAAAGCGGTGACCTTCAGCGCCGGCATTTTCGCCGTCGGTCTGGTGGCGGCCGGTTTCATTTTCAAGTCGGTGTACGGCATGTACTTCGTCAGCCACGCCCAGGCCGGTCTGGTCAGCGTGCCGGGCATGAACATCACCATGCCCCGCGACGGCACCGTGCAGAGCCTGATCAAGTCGGACGGCGTCGCCGCCAAAGGCGCCCCGCTGGCAACCTTCAGCACCAGCATGCTCGACGTCCTCAAGGGGCATCTGGCGGAAGATCAACTGGCCCCGGCCAAGGTTGAAGAACTGTTCGGCAAACAAATGACCGGCACCCTGACCTCGCCGTGCGACTGCACCGTGGCCCAGCAACTGGTGGCTGACGGTCAGTACGCGAGCAAGGGCGACGTGATCTTCCAACTGGTGCCGCGCAACACCCAGGCCACCGTCGATGCGCGCTTCTCCTATCGCCAGTTCGGCGACGTGCGTCCGGGCACCCCGGTGAGCTTCCAGATCGCCGGCGAAGACAAGACCCGCACCGGCAAGATCGTCAGCAGCACCAGCCTGAAGAGCGCCGACCTGTCTTCCGACATCCGTGTGCAGATTCAGCCTGACGAGCCGCTGGACAGCAGCTTCGCCGGCCGCCCGGTGGAAGTGAACAGCGACCGTGGCCCGAACCTGAACTGGCTGATCGACAAAGCCATGGCTGCCGGTCTTTAAGTCGAGGACATGCCTGTGACTACTCATAACTTGAACACACCGCCGACCCTGTGGGAGCGAGCCTGCTCGCGAAAGGATCGCCGTGGTGTGTCTGATGTACCGAGTCGCTTGCATCGCGAGCAGGCTCACTCCTACATCGGGACGGTGTGTGCCTTGGCATTGGCTGTGAGTCTGGCCGGTTGCGCCGGTCTGCCCGACCAGCGTCTGGCCAACGAAGCGCTCAAGCGTGGCGACACCGCCACCGCGGCGCAGAACTACCAGCAACTGGCTGATCTGGGTTACAGCGAAGCGCAAGTCGGCCTGGCCGATATCCAGGTCGACAGCCGCGACCCGGCGCAGATGAAACAGGCCGAAGCGACTTACCGCGCCGCCGCCAGTGTTTCGCCGCGCGCCCAGGCCCGTCTCGGTCGCTTGCTCGTGGCCAAACCGGGCGCCACCGAAGCCGAGCACCACGAAGCCGAAACCCTGCTGAAAAAAGCTGCCGCCAACGGCGAAGGCAATACGTTGATCCCGCTGGCGATGCTCTATTTGCAGTACCCGCACAGCTTCCCCAACGTCAACGCCCAGCAGCAAATCGATCAGTGGCGCAAGGCCGGTTACCCGGAAGCCGGTCTGGCCCAAGTGCTGCTGTATCGCACCCAGGGCACTTACGATCAGCATCTGGATGACGTGGAAAAAATCTGCAAGGCCGCGCTCGCCACCACCGACATCTGCTATGTCGAACTGGCCACGGTCTATCAGAAACGCGGCCAACCCGAGCAACAGGCCGAGCTGATCAAGCAGATGCAGGCCGGTTACAGCCGTGGCGCCGTCACCGCGCAACGGGTCGATTCCGTGGCCCGCGTGCTGGCTGATTCGACCCTGGGCAAGACCGACGAGAAAACCGCGCAGTCGCTGCTCGAGCCGATCGCTCCGGGCTACCCGGCGTCATGGGTCACCCTTGCGCAACTGCTCTACGACTTCCCCGAACTGGGCGATGTCGACCAGATGATGAAGTACCTGGACAACGGCCGTGCCGCCGATCAGCCCCGCGCCGAGCTGTTGCTGGGCAAGGTTTACTACGAAGGCAAAGTGGTTCCGGCAGATGCCAAAGTCGCCGAGGAACATTTCCAGAAAGCCGTTGGCCGTGAGGTCGCTGCCGACTATTACCTCGGCCAGATCTACCGCCGTGGTTACCTGGGCAAGGTCTATCCGCAGAAGGCCCTTGATCATCTGCTGACGGCTGCGCGCAACGGCCAGAACAGCGCCGATTTCGCCATCGCCCAGCTGTTTTCCCAAGGCAAGGGCACCAGGCCCGACCCGCTGAACGCCTACGTGTTCAGCCAATTGGCCAAGGCGCAAAACACCCCGCAAGCCGATGAACTGGCGGCCACGCTTGAGGCGCAATTGCCGCCCGAGCGCCTGCCCGAAGCCCGCCGCCTGCTGCAACAAGAGCAAGCCAGCCGCGGCGCCCTGAACCCGAACACGCTGCAACTGCACGCCCTGCAAGAAGAAGACGGCGAGGAAAAATTATGAAGTTGAATCCATTTGTGAAGGCTGGCATTGGCCTCACGTTCGCGCTGATCTGGTCTTGCCCGACACTCGCCGCGATGACTGAAAGCAAGAACTTCGGCCTGGAAGTGAAACTCACCGGCCAGTCCGAAGACGACCGCGACCTCGGCACCGCCCGTGGCGGCGACGTCAATGGCGTCGGCCTCGACCTGCGTCCGTGGGTCTACGGCGAAAGCGGCGCGTGGAGCGCCTACGCCATGGGCCAGGCCGTGACCTCGACCGACATCATCGAGACCGACACCCTGCAACAATCCGACGGTGCGCAAGCCACCGACAGCGGTGATCGCGAAACCAAGAAAAACTACCTGGCGATGCGCGAGTTCTGGGTCGGCTACAGCGGCTTCACGCCCTACCCCGGCGAGATCCTCAAGTTCGGTCGCCAGCGCCTGCGCAATGACGACGGCCAATGGCGCGACACCAACATCGAAGCGCTGAACTGGACCTTCGATACCACCCTGCTGCGTGCCAACGCCGGTGTCGCCGAGCGCTTCAGCGAATACCGCACCGACCTCAAAGAACTGGCGCCCAAAGACAAGGATCGTCTGCACGCCTACGCCGATGCGGCCTATCAGTGGACGCCGGGCCAGTGGGTCGGCATTCGTGGTCATCACACCCACGATGACGGCAAACTCGATTACGCCGAGCCGGGCGTCCCACGCGACTCGCTGGACAAGACCGAGAACGGCGACATCAGCTGGATCGGTCTGACCGCCGACAGCGACGCCTACAACTGGCGCAACACCAACACCGTCAACTACTGGGGCAGCATCACCGGCATGAGCGGCGACCGCGACACGGTCAACGCGCTGAACGCCGATGGCAGCCGCCCTGCACAGGCCAAACGCAGTGATGACATCAGCGGCTGGGCGGCCGATGTCGGTGTGCGTCTGCGCCTCGATCCGCAATGGCAAGTCGGCGGTGCCTATGCCCGTGCCAGTGCCGATTACGAACAGAACGGTCTGGAGAGCAACCGCTCCAACTACACCGGCACCCGTTCGCGCGTGCACCGTTTCGGCGAAGCGTTCCGTGGCGAAATGAACAACATGCAGACCGCCACCCTGTTCGGTTCGTGGATGGTCAACGACGAATACGACGCCAGCCTGATCTACCACAAGTTCTGGCGTGTCGACGGCAACAAGCCGGTGGGCAGCAACGGCATCAACGCCGTGGAAAACAACACCGACGACGTCACCGGCGCGATCCTCTCCAGCACCTCGCTGCCGCTTGAAGACGGCAACAAGGACCTGGGTCAGGAGATGGACCTGGTGGTCACCAAGTACTTCAAGCAAGGCCTGTTGCCGGCGGCGTTGAGCCAGTCGATCGACGAGCCTTCGGCGCTGGTGCGCTTCCGTGGCGGTGTGTTCAAACCGGGCGATGCCTATGGCAGCCAGGTGGATTCGTACATGCACCGTGCGTTCATCGACGTGATCTGGCGCTTCTGATGCGAGCCGCCAAGGGAGTGCCCGACATGATCAGCACCCGGACAGGCTCACTCAGCCTGCTGGCCGGCGCGATGCTGCTGGCCAGCGCTGGCGCCTTCGCCAACGTTGAGGCCGCTGCGCCTCAACCAGGCAAGCCCGCGACCATGACCAAAGAGCTGCAGCAGGCCAAGACTTACACGGTCAGCAGTGCACCGACCGAAGCGCTGGAACTGGCCAAGCCGAAACTGCCCGACCTGTCGGGCTACACCGCCGAGGCCGCGGCCGCGAAGATCGTGCGCAGCAAAGCGGGCAAGATCAGCGTGCGCCGGATGATGCAGGAAAACGCCCTGAAGGACTTTATCGGCGGCGATAACAAGATGGCCGAGTGGGTGGTGCGTCAGCACGGCATCCCACAGGCGATCTTCATCGACGACGGCTACATGAACCTCAAGGATCTGGCGAAAAAACTGCCCAAGCAGTATTTCAGCGAGACCTCGCCGGGCGTGTACCTGGCCCGACTGCCGATCGTGGTCGGCGAGAAAGGCATCCTCGACATCGACGGTCAGACTCAGGAACTGCGCCTCTCGCAAGAGGCCGGTGCGTTCCTGGTCAACGACGGCCAGCTGTTTGTGCGTGACACCAAAGTCACTGGCTGGCGCGAGAAGGACAACGGCCCGGCAACCTTCCGTTCGCCGAAGGAATTCCGCCCGTTCCTGCTCGCCTGGGGCGGCACGCAGACCTACATCGTCAACAGCAAGATGGCCAGCTTCGGCTACGCCAACAGTAAGTCGTACGGGGTGAGTATTTCCCAGTACACGCCGAACATGGCCAAGGTCCTCAAGCGTCCCGAGCCGACCGGCTGGATCGTCGGCTCCGAGTTCTCGGACATGTGGTACGGCTTCTACTGCTACGAGACCCGCGACTTCGTGGTCAAGGGCAGCACCTACAAAGACAACATCGTCTACGGCATCGACCCGCACGACCGTTCGCACGGTCTGATCATTGCCGAGAACACCGTTTACGGCACGAAGAAGAAGCACGGGATCATTATTTCCCGTGAGGTCAACGACAGTTTCATCTTCAACAACAAGAGTTTCGACAACAAGTTGTCGGGCCTGGTGATCGACCGTAACAGCGTCAACAACATCATTGCCTACAACGAGATCTACAAGAACCACACCGACGGCATCACCCTTTACGAGTCCGCCGACAACCTGCTGTGGGGCAACAAGGTCATCAGCAACCAGCGCCACGGCATCCGTATTCGTAACAGCGTGAACATCCGCCTCTACGAAAACATTGCCATGGCCAACGGCCTGACCGGTGTCTACGGCCACATCAAGGACCTGACCGACACCGACCGTGACATCAAGCTCGACCCGTTCGATGCCCAAGTGTCGCTGATCGTCGTCGGCGGTGAACTGGCGGCCAATGGCAGCGGCCCGCTGTCGATCGACTCGCCGTTGAGTGTCGAGCTGTATCGCGTATCGATGCTGGCGCCGACCAAATCCAGCGGCATCAGCTTTAACGGCATCCTCGGCGAGCGCCAGGATGAAATTCTCGACCTGCTGGTGCGCCAGCAGAAAGCCGTGCTGATCGACCCTGTCGAACGCCAGACCGAAATGCAGGACTGAGGATAATTTTATGCACCCACACATGATCAAACTGCTCAGCCTCTCGGCCCTGACCCTTGGCATTCTCGCCGCCGGCAATGCGCGCGCCGACGCTGGCGGGGCAACTGCCGCGCCACCGAAATTCACCGCCGAGCCATGCTGCAACCTGTGCCCGGCGGCCCATGACGCGAAGAACTACACCACGCGTTATCAGCAGAACTTCACCACCCTGGTGCAGGCGCAAGGCGACTGGCTGTTCCGTACCCAGGAAGACCTGCGCACCGAGTTCAACACCACTCCGGCCGGCTACAAGCGCCTGCAACAGCTGCACGATGCGTTCAAGAGCAAAGGCGTCGAGCTGGTGATTGTCTACCAGCCGACCCGTGGCCTGGTGAACCGCAACAAGCTCAACCCGCAGGAGAAAGCCGCGTTCGATTACGACAAAGCGCTGAGCAACTACAAGACCATGCTCGGCCGTTTCGCCCAGATGGGTTACGTGGTGCCGGACCTGTCGCCGCTGACCAACGAATCGCTGCCGGAGACCCTGCCCGCTCACGATTTCTACTTCCGCGGCGACCAGCACTGGACGCCATACGGGGCCCAGCGCACGGCGAAAATCGTCGCCGAGAAGGTCAAGCAGATCCCGGCCTTCGCCGACATTCCCAAGCGTGAATTCGAGACCAAGCGCTCCGGGCGCATGGGCAAGACCGGCACCCTGCACAACATGGCCGGGCAACTGTGCGGCACCAGCTACGCGATCCAGTACATGGACCAGTTCACCACCGAGCCGAAAGGCGAGGCAGGCGACGGCGACCTGTTCGGCGATTCCGGCAATCCGCAGATCACCCTGGTCGGCACCTCGCACAGTGGCAAGAACTACAACTTCGCCGGGTTCCTCGAAGAAGCCATCGGTGCCGACATTCTCAACGTTGCGTTCCCCGGTGGCGGTTTCGAAGGTTCGATGTTGCAGTACCTGGGCAGCGAGGAATTCCAGAAAACCCCGCCGAAGATTCTCATATGGGAATTCTCGCCGCTGTATCGCCTCGACCAGGAAACCATCTATCGCCAGATGATGGCGCTGCTCGATAACGGCTGCGAAGGCAAAGATGCACAGATGTCCGGCAGCGCCACGCTGAAGCCGGGCAGCAAACAGGAACTGATGGTCAACAGCAAAAACCTCAACCTGCAGAACGGCAACCATCAGGTCGACATCCGCTTCGCCGACACGTCGGTGAAAACCCTGCAAGCCACCCTCTGGTACATGAACGGTCGCCACGAGGACATCAAGATCGAGAAACCGGAAACCTCCGACACCGACGGTCGTTTCGCCTTTGAGCTGCGCACGGACGAAGACTGGGCCTCGCAAAACCTGCTCGCCGTTGAAGTCCAGGGGCCTGAAGCCAAGCCCGGCGCCGCGCCACAGAAAGTCGAAGCGAAAATCTGCAAACGCAACGTATTCCCGGGCGCCGGTCAACAAACCGCGCAGCTCGGGCAATGAGGTCTGCTATGCGAAATCGAACGATCAAACACCTGCTTGCGCCATCCCTGCTGACCCTGGCGATGTTCGCCGGGGCCACCCAGGCCGCCGCGCCACTGCGTCCACCGCAGGGCTACTTTGCACCGGTGGATAAATTCAAGACCGGCGACAAGAGCGAAGGCTGCGACGCGATGCCGACGCCCTACACCGGTCCGCTGCAATTTCGCAGCAAGTACGAAGGTTCGGACAAGGCACGCGCAACGCTGAACGTGCAGTCGGAAAAAGCCTTCCGCGACACCACCAAGGACATCACTACGCTGGAGCGCGGCACCGCCAAGCGCGTCATGCAATTCATGCGCGACGGTCGCCCGGAGCAGCTCGACTGCACGCTCGACTGGCTGACCGCGTGGGCCAAGGCCGATGCGTTGATGTCGAAAGACTTCAACCACACCGGCAAGTCGATGCGCAAATGGGCGCTGGGCAGCATGGCGTCCTCGTACCTTCACCTGAAGTTCTCCGACTCGCATCCACTGGCCGAGCATCAGCAGCAAGCGCAGCTGATCGAGGCCTGGTTCAGCAAAATGGCCGATCAGGTGGTCAGCGACTGGGACAACCTGCCGCTGGAAAAAACCAACAACCACTCGTACTGGGCCGCCTGGTCGGTGATGGCGACTGCCGTCGCAACCAATCGCCGCGACCTGTTTGACTGGGCTGTGAAGGAATACAAGGTCGGCGTCAATCAAGTCGATGCCGACGGCTACCTGCCCAACGAACTCAAGCGTCAGCAACG
This sequence comes from Pseudomonas sp. SWRI111, assembly GCF_014268555.1. NCBI lineage: Bacteria > Pseudomonadati > Pseudomonadota > Gammaproteobacteria > Pseudomonadales > Pseudomonadaceae > Pseudomonas > Pseudomonas sp. SWRI111. The sequence continues at coordinate 49,294 of NZ_JABWQQ010000003.1, forward strand.
CGCCCTCGCCTATCACAATTACGCCCTGCCGCCGCTGGCGATGATCGCCAGTTTCGCCCAGGTCAACGGTGTGGATTTGCGTCAGGAAAACAACGGCGCGCTCAAGCGTCTGGGTGATCGGGTGTTGTCGGGGGTGAAAGACCCGGACGCGTTCGAAGAGAAAAACGGCAAGAAACAGGACATGACCGATCTCAAAGAGGACATGAAATTCGCCTGGCTCGAACCGTACTGCACCCTCTACACCTGTGCGCCGGATGTGATTGAGAAGAAGCGCGACATGCAACCGTTCAAGACCTTCCGCCTCGGCGGCGACCTGACCAAGGTCTACGACCCGGCGCATGAAAAGGGCAACAAAGGCTCGTAAGACTGAACGCAAAACCTGTGGGAGCGAGCCTGCTCGCGAATACGGTCTGACATCCAAAAGTGATGTCGACTGACACGACGCTTTCGCGAGCAGGCTCGCTCCCACAGGGGTCAGTGTCAGGTTTGAGATTTGTGAGTTAGCCCTCCGGTTTTTCGTGGGGGGTTTGGGGGGGCTTTGGCCCTTGACTGTTGATTCAAACATGGAGAGATCGGGATGGTATTTTCATCCAACGTGTTCCTGTTTCTGTTCTTGCCGATCTTTCTCGGCTTGTACTACTTGAGCGGGCAACGCTATCGCAATCTGCTGCTGCTGATCGCCAGCTACGTGTTCTACGCCTGGTGGCGGGTGGACTTCCTCGCGCTGTTCGCAGCCGTCACGCTGTGGAACTACTGGATCGGCCTGAAAGTCGGTGCCGCCGGTGTCAGAACCAAACCGGCGCAGCGCTGGCTGCTGCTCGGCGTGGCGGTCGACCTGTGCATCCTCGGCTACTTCAAGTACGCCAACTTCGGTGTCGACAGCATCAACGCGATGATGACGTCGGTGGGTCTTGAGCCGTTCATCCTCACCCATGTGCTGCTGCCGATCGGTATTTCGTTCTACATCTTCGAATCGATCAGCTACATCATCGACGTGTACCGTGGCGATACTCCGGCCACGCGTAACCTGATCGACTTCGCGGCATTCGTGGCGATCTTCCCGCACCTGATTGCCGGTCCGGTTCTGCGTTTCCGCGATCTGGCCGACCAGTTCAACAACCGCACGCACACCCTCGACAAGTTCTCCGAGGGCTGCACGCGGTTCATGCAGGGTTTCATCAAGAAAGTTTTCATCGCCGACACCCTCGCCGTGGTCGCCGACCACTGCTTCGCCCTGCAGAACCCGACCACGGGCGATGCCTGGCTTGGCGCGCTGGCGTACACCGCGCAGCTGTATTTCGACTTCTCCGGTTACAGCGACATGGCCATCGGCCTGGGCTTGATGATGGGTTTCCGCTTCATGGAAAACTTCAAGCAGCCGTACATCAGCCAGTCGATCACCGAGTTCTGGCGCCGCTGGCACATCAGCCTGTCGACCTGGCTGCGTGACTACCTCTACATCACCCTCGGCGGTAACCGTAAAGGCACGCTGATGACCTATCGCAACCTGTTCCTGACCATGCTGCTCGGTGGTCTGTGGCACGGCGCGAACATCACTTACATCATCTGGGGCGCCTGGCACGGCATGTGGCTGGCAATCGAGAAAGCGCTGGGGCTGAACACCTCGCCGCGCAGCCTCAACCCGATCCGCTGGGCGCTGACTTTCCTGCTGGTGGTGATGGGCTGGGTGATCTTCCGTGCCGAGAACCTGCACGTTGCCGGCCGCATGTACGGCGCAATGTTCAGCTTCGGCGACTGGTCGCTGTCGGAACTCAATCAGGCCAGCCTCACCGGTCTGCAAGTGGCGACCCTGGTGGTGGCTTACGTGACGCTGGCGTTCTTCGGCCTGCGTGACCTCTACACCAATCAGCCGCCCGCCAAGACCAAACCCGACGTCAACGTCGAGGCCGATGGCCCTGCCACCGCGACCCCGGGAATGATCAAGGCAGCCCCCGGCGAAAACCCGGCGGCCATCCACGAGCCTGGCTACACCGTTGGCGTCGAAGCCCAGGTGCAGCCGGCCTACTGGACCGCTGACTGGTCGCGCTATGTGATGCGCGGGCTGATCCTGCTGCTGTTCATCGCCTCGATTCTCAAACTCTCGGCGCAAAGCTTCTCGCCGTTCCTTTACTTCCAGTTCTGAGGGATCTGACATGACCCGCTCATTACGCATCTTCTACATCGCCCTGTTCCTGGTGACGCTGTTGGTCCTGGGTCTGTGGTCGATTCGCAGCTTCTTCGGCTTCAGCACCAACGCCGACGCGACGGTGCTCAACGGCCGCTGGACCAAGGCTGTGGAGACCCACTATGACGAGGAATTCCCGATCAAGCGTCTGGGCACCAACCTCTGGGCCGCGCTGGATTTCAAACTGTTCAACGAAGGCCGTCCGGGCGTCGTGCTCGGTCGCGACCAGTGGCTGTACAGCGATGAAGAATTCAACCCGATCGTCAATGAAGAGCTGAACCTGCAAGGCAACTACGCGCTGGTCGAAGGCGTGCGCCAGACCCTGAAAGAGAAAGGCGTGAAACTGGTGATGGCGATCGTGCCGGCCAAGGTGCGTCTGTATCCGGAGCATCTGGATGAAGTGAAGCCTTCGAGCATTCACCAGAACCTCTATCAGGACTTCCACGCCCGCGTCGCGGCCGACAAGATCCTCGCCCCTGACCTGCTCGGCCCGTTGCAACAGGCCAAGCAGAACGGCCAGCAAGTGTTCCTGCGCACCGACACCCACTGGACTCCAGAAGGCGCCGAAATCGCGGCCAATGCCTTGGCGAAAACCATCGCCGAGCAATCCCCGCTGAGCGGCGAGCCGCAGCGCTTCGTCACCACCCCGGCGGAGAAAGTCACGCACAAGGGCGATCTGCGTCTGTTCCTGCCGCTCGATCCGCTGTTCGAAAACATGATGCCGGCGCCTGAGCCGCTGCTGAAACGCAACACCGTTGCCGCCGAGCAACCTGCCGGTGACGACGCCCTGTTCGCCAACAGCGAAGTGCCGGTGGCGCTGATCGGCACCAGCTACAGCGCCAACCCCAACTGGAATTTCGTCGGAGCGCTGAAACAGGCGCTGCACAGCGACGTCGTCAACTACGCCGAAGACGGCCACGGCCCGATTCTGCCAATGCTCAGCTACCTGAAAAGCGATGACTTCAAGAACAGCCCGCCGCAAGTGCTGATCTGGGAGTTTCCTGAACGATATCTGCCTGTGAACAACGAAATCGGCGACGCCGACCCGCAGTGGGTCGCAGAGCTTAAACAAGCCGGCGCCCGCCAACAAAACGTAGCCATCAACACTAAATCCGAGACGCCCGATCGGGCGCAAAACTGAAAGAGAGGTACACCATGACTTTCACTACAACTCCTCGTCGTCTCGCTAAAAGCTTCGCACTGGTTGCTGGCCTCAGCGTGCTTTCCGTCCCAGCCTTCGCCGGCGGCGACGCCGCGCTGTACGGCCCGACCGCACCGAAAGGCTCGACCTTCGTGCGCATCTACAACGCCAGCAACACTGAAGTCAGCGCCACGGTCGGCAGCACCAGCCTGAGCGACGTTGCGCCATTGGCCAGCAGCGACTTCAGCTTCATGCCGGGCGGCGATTACAGCGCCAAGGTCGGTAGCCAGACCCTGCCGGTGAAACTCGCCGGTGATCACTACTACACCCTGGTCAACAACGCTTCCGGCGCGCCGCAACTGATCGAAGAACCGCCCTTCAAGAACAAGCAGAAATCCCTGGTGCGCGTGCAGAACCTCAGCGACAAACCACTGACCCTGAAAACCGCCGACGGCAAGACCGAAGTGGTGCCGAACGTCGCTGCCAAGGGCCGTGGCGAACGTGAAATCAACCCGGTGAAAGTCAGCCTGGCGCTGTACGAAGGCGACAAGAAAGTCGGCGACGTGAAACCGGTCGCCCTGGAGCGCGGTGAAGCAGCGGTGCTGTACGTCACCGGCACCGGCAGCAACCTGTCGCCAGTCTGGGTGAAACGCCCGGTGTCGACGCGCTAACCCTTTTCCCGAACTGACGCAGTACCCCTTGTGGGAGCGGGCTTGCTCGCGAATACGGTCTGACATGCAACATCAATGTCGACTGAGCCATCGCCTTCGCGAGCAGGCTCGCTCCCACAGGGCTCTAACCAAATCGATTTTATGGAGTAAACATTATGATTCCGGTGATCTTGTCAGGTGGTAGCGGTTCGCGTCTGTGGCCTCTTTCGCGCAAGCAGTTCCCCAAGCAATTTCTCGCCCTGACCGGCGAACACACGCTGTTCCAGCAAACCCTCGAGCGCCTGGTGTTCGAAGGCATGGACACCCCGATCGTGGTCTGCAACAAGGATCACCGTTTTATCGTCAACGAGCAGTTGGCCAACCGCAATCTGGAATGCCAGCGCATCCTGATGGAGCCGTTCGGGCGCAACACCGCGCCGGCCGTGGCGCTGACCGCGATGATGCTGGTCAATGAAGGTCGCGACGAGTTGATGCTGGTGCTGCCGGCCGACCATGTGCTGGAAGACCAGAAAGCCCTGCAACGCGCCCTCGCCCTGGCCACCGTCGCTGCCGAGAACGGCGAAATGGTGCTGTTCGGCGTGCCGGCAACCAAACCGGAAACCGGCTATGGCTACATCAAGTCCACTGCCGATTCGCTGCTGCCTGAAGGCGTCAGCCGGGTCGCGCACTTCGTGGAGAAGCCGGACGTCAAACGTGCCACCGAATACGTCGAATCCGGTGGCTACTACTGGAACAGCGGCATGTTCCTGTTCCGCGCCAGCCGCTTCCTCGAAGAGCTGAAAAAACACGATCCGGATATCTACGACACCTGCCTGCTGACCCTTGAGCGCAGCCAGCAGGACGCCGACACCATCACCTTCGACGAAGCCACCTTCGCTTGCTGCCCGGACAATTCCATCGACTACTCGGTGATGGAAAAAACCCAGCGCGCCTGCGTCGTGCCGCTGACTGCCGGCTGGAGCGATGTCGGTTGCTGGTCGTCGCTGTGGGAAGTCAACGAGAAAGACGCCAACGGCAACGTCAGCAAAGGCGATGTGGTGATCCAGGACAGCAAGAACTGCATGATCCACGGCAACGGCAAACTGGTGTCGGTGATCGGCCTGGAAAACATCGTCGTGGTCGAAACCAAGGACGCGATGATGATTGCCCACAAGGACAAGGTCCAGGGCGTCAAGCAGATGGTCAACACCCTCAACGCCCAGGGCCGCAGCGAAACCCAGAACCACTGCGAAGTCTATCGTCCGTGGGGTTCCTACGACTCGGTGGACATGGGCGGGCGTTTCCAGGTCAAGCACATCTCGGTCAAACCGGGCGCGTGCCTGTCGCTGCAGATGCACCATCACCGCGCCGAACACTGGATCGTGGTCAGCGGCACCGCCGAAGTGACCTGCGACGACAACGTGTTTCTGCTCTGTGAAAACCAGTCGACCTACATCCCGATCGCCTCGGTGCATCGCCTGCGCAACCCGGGCAAGATCCCGCTGGAAATCATCGAAGTGCAATCGGGCAGCTACCTGGGCGAAGACGATATCGAACGCTTCGAAGATATCTACGGCCGTTCCACCCCGATCGAACGCGGCGTGTCGGTGAAAACCATCGCGCAGTAATCGCTCGCTGAAACAAGAAGCCCTCGTCCAGCCCGTTGCGTCCCCTATCCGCAGCGGGTTGGGCGGGGGCTTTTTTACTTAGCGCATCGGCCAATACACCTGTGTTTGCGTAGTAAATCTCTTGGGATCCTCAGGGTCGAAATCCGGGGCTTTGAAAATATTCCCTTCCCCTCTCTTTTTATAAAAGTCATCTGCCCGAAAGACATCCCCCCCTTCAAAATCCGGAGTTGGAAAAGAATGCGGATCCTTGGGGTCGGCCGGAATCATTGGCACAAAGTCCGATATGAATGTATCCGAGAGGTCCATGCCCGCTTGTTGCAGAAACTGTAACGTGTGAATTTTCTGCTCCATGTGGGGCTTATAATGACCGCTCTTATTTTCGATGAATGCTATGCGTCCCTCATAAAGTGTCATCAGACCTGCATCCAGAACTCTGCCGCCACCAAAAGCACTGCTGTGGTGGACTTTATTATCCTGCCTTCTGAAAATCACAAGCTGTTTGTCATGCGGTGCTTCTTCGCTCCAGCCCAGTACATAATTCATTTGCGAATATTTCCAATTATCCGCGTTGGTCTTTTTGGGTGTTTCTCCCGTCAGAACCTTTCCTCGATGGATGAACTCGGCCGAAGAAGTTAAAAGGCTTGTTTCGCCTGAAGGCGAGGTTGCATATATACGCTTATCCTTTATCGAAACGGTGTGGGCCGCACGTTCTTCTCGCGACATATAATGCACCCCTTGATACTGGCGAGAGGCCGGCCGTGTGCGTGACGGGTCTGAGATATTCTCAGCGACAAACTCAGCCCGACGCTTTATGCCCAACATGGGATGGACCAAGGCAGCGGGTCGCGTTTCGGGAAGCAGTACGTCACGGACGTGTCGCCATCTTTCACCGACCAGTCCTTCAGCATCCACTTTGCTGGCTGGGTTATTCGTAACCATTGCGAAAAAATTCAATCCATCCACCGCTCCGGCAGGATCCGGATTCAGCCATCGCTGCCATTCAGGCAGGTAATAGCGAAACCCATAGTAATAAAGCCCCGTTGCATCCCGCTCCTTGCCCGAATAGCGCACCGTTTTATAACTGACTTGCACGGCATCGCCGTCCACCCACGCGGTGCCGCCAAACGGGTAATAGGCTTCCCGCGAGATGATCTTGGCGTCCTGATCGAGCTCCAGCGTGATTGAACCCAGATGATCCGTCAGGCTGAAACGTTGTTGATTGTTGGCAAGCTGCTCCGGCCTTTTCGTCACCCAGTGCAACACTCGTACACTCCCGCGCCCGGTCTGCACGTCAATCACCTGCATGTTTTCACCCGTGCCGCTATGGGTGCGTATTTCCAGACCTGGCAAGTAAAGAGTTTCGATGAAATTGGTTTGCGATTTGCTCAGCAATGAACGGAGCTTGCGCACGCGTTTGCCTGCGGCGTCGTAGCTATAGCATTCGTTATCGTCAGCTCGCTCCGCTCTGTCATTGCGCACGACTGTGCGCACTTCGCTGAGTTGGTTTCGCAGGTTCCAATACAGTGCTTGTCCCGGTTGCAGACTGAGCAGATTGCCATTGCCGTCGAAACCGTTCCGAAAGTCTTCTTCGCTCGGTTCCACGCCTTCGCGTACGGGCAAACAGCGGTTGCTGCGGACATCGGCGACCAGCCGGTGGCCGGGGCTTTGCGCTCCGACGTGGGTCAGTTCAAGGAGATTGTTACCTTCGTCATAGCGGTAGGTCTGGCAGTAATTGGCCAGACTGTCCGAGCGCTCGGACAGAGGGCCGTGAGTGGACGTCAGCGCCTCAAACCCGGTCGCCTTAATCAGTTGCGACTGCGTGTCGTAGACAAAACGGCGAGTCGGCTCGATACGCTGATTGGCGAAATAACGGATCGGCAGCGCCGCTTCTTCGATGCTCAGCACATTGCCGAGCGCATCGTACTCGAAACGCTGGTCCTGCACCGGTGCCTGCTGGCCGAGCCGGGACAGCAACCGTCGCAGCCGGCCGTTTTCAGCGTCGTATTCAAGAAGGGTCACTACGCCGTTACCCGCCACCTGTGTCTCAACCTGACCGGCAGCGTTGCGGGCAATGGCGCCGACCATCGGCAACCACTGCGTGGTTCCACCCAAACGTAAATCCACGGCGGCCAACTCGCCGTCCAGCGAATGACTGAATCGCTGCTCGTTAGCCTGGGCATCGGTTTGCGACTGCACATTGCCCAGCGGACTCATGCGCATGCGGCTGACGAAACCGGCAGTCGCCCCTGCGGTGAGACGGCGTTCCTGCTCCAACACCGCGCCGGTCAATCCGTAATCGTTGAACAGTAACGTGCCCGCCGGATCCTCGTGGCGGATCAAGCGTCCACATTGGTTGCGTTCACTTAACGCTGCATCGCCATAGGCAAGCTGCTCAGTGATTGCTCCATTTTCGGTAATCGCAACCGGTCTCATCTGGTCGTCATACTCAAGCTTGCGCCAGGTGCCGCGGCCATCCCACTCCTCCAGCAACTGGCCACTCTCGCCCCATAAGCCGACACGCCATCCGGCATCGACCGAGAGTCTGCCCGTAACCTTCGCAGACAACGAGTTCACCGTGACCACATTCGGCTGCACTGCCTGCGCGAACCGTGGGTCCCACTGCGCAGTCATTCGACCGAGCGAATCATGGGCCACGCGATTGATCCGCGCCTGCGCGGGACGGCTGTCCTGACGCCAATAATCCACGGCACGAATCGTCAAGCGGCGTGGGTCGAAGGCTGTTACCTGTGGCGTAAGGCAATGAATGAGCATGGCTTGCGGCATTGTTGAGAGCTCCTCGGGCAACCCGCCCCTTGCAGATCCGGTCACGCACGCCGGGTCATATCCGTTGATAGTCAATAATCTTTTCCTGCCCGCTGTCGGCTGAGTGGGGCTTTTTCAGCTGTGGGTGTTCTGCCGTCGTGGTTTTGGCCGGGCATAGCCGCCCATTGATTGCTGCCTCCCCGCGTAGGGTTTTGGCGCCACCAGGCCAATGAAGTCCTGCGTACGCTCCAGCGCTTGAACGGTGCTCAATGTTTGAATGGACAGGTCGGATACCGCTTCGAAGAGCTCAGCGTCCGGATTGCCGGCAGTTGCCAGCTCGGTCGCGATGGCCTGCGTTCGGAAGGTTGCCATATCAATGTCTGCCGGAATGTGTTCCCACGTTTGACTCAACGCCTCTGCATTCAGTCCTCGGGCTGCAAGGGCAAACTCGCGCCCCGTCTTCATCAGCCCCGGTGCCTGCGATCCAAGCGTGTCGCCGACGACCGACATCAGCTTGTCCTCAGCCTTGGTGCGAGCGATTTTTACCAGCCTTGATCGTCCCTCTGGCGTACGAGGATCATGTGCGACCAGTTGCAGTTTCACTTGGGCAAGACTTTGCTGTTTTTTGGGTTCGACGCTTTCGACGAAAGCCTTGGGGTTCATCTCCCGCCCTGTGAAGTTGATCGAGCGGTTCAACTGATAGGTATCCACGACTTTACCAATGGCAGCGTCCGCCAACTTGCCGCCGGCTTGCGTACCCAGCTTCGTCCCCAGCGCACCGCCCATCGGCCCGAGCGCGCCACCCAATCCGCCGCCTATAGCCCCGCCTAACGTTTGAGCGCCCGCGCTCACCGCGTGGCTGGCCAACTGCGTAACGACTCGCCTGCCAAGCGCCCGAAAGCGGTGTCGCGCCTGGGTATGGTTGAGCAACGCGTTTCTGACGTCAGCGGCTGCCGAAGTCATTGACTCGAGCAAAGCGCTTTGCTTCTGTGCACTGCCTGCCAGCGCTGAGGTATCGGCCTTGCCGCCGCCATCACTGTCCACGTAGCGGATGGGCGAGTTGCCGACCATTTGGTAAAGGTTCGGCCCATCGACAAACCCTTTGGGATCGGGATTCAACCAGCGCTGGCGCCACGGCATGTAATAGCGATACCCGTAGTAATAAAGCCCGGTGGCGTCGCGTTCCTTACCGCAGTAACGCACGGTTTTGTAGCTGACATCAGGCTCGTCGGCCCATGCAGTCGCACCAAATGGATAGAAGTGCTCGCGGCTGATCAGCTGTGCATCAGCGTCCAGCTCAAGGCTGAGCGAACCCAGATGATCGCTGAAACTGTATCGGTAGAGATCATTGGCGCCCGCCGGTGGCGGACTTGCCCAGTGCAGAACGCGGACGCTGTTGAGGCCGGTCTGGACGGTGATTACTTGCAGACTCTCACCCGTGCCAGTGTCCGTGCGCAGCTCCAGTGCAGGCAGATAACGCACCTGCGCCAGAAGACTGCGCGCGCCCGTCTGTGTCGTGCACGTTTTGCATACCCGCTGACCGGCGCCGTCATAGCGATAGCTTTCGCAATCGTCCGCGCCTGATTGACGTTGCACGGTTACCACTGAATGGAGTTGATTGCGCAGATTCCACTGCAACTGGCGTCCCTGATCCAGCACCAGCAAATTGCCAAGTGCGTCGAACGCTGCGCCGATCTCTGCCTCATCGGGCGGCTCGCCGTTGCGCCATGGCAGGCAACGATTGCTGTAGCGCGCGGCCTGCATATCATGACCGGGACTTTGCGCGCCGACATGGGTCAGCGTGAGCAGGTTGCCGCCGGCATCATAACGATAGTTCTGCGTGTAATTGGCCACGGCTGTCGGCCCGCCACCACCCGCGCCGACCTCCCAACCCGTGGCTTGGCGCAACTGGTAAAGCGTGTCGTAGCGGAAACGACTGATCGGCTCGATGCGCTGGTTGGCGAAGTGGCGAACCGGCAATGCCAGGTCTTCAATGCTTGTTACATTGCCCATCCGGTCATAGGCATACAGCAAGTGTTGCAATACGGTGCCCAGTCGGTCCTGAGCATGACGCGTGAGCAACCGGCCGTCTTCGGGACGGTAACTCAGCGCGGTCAGTACACCGTTGCCCGCCCGTTCCTGGGTGACCTGCCCTTCGGCGTTGTAGCAAATATCGCTGACCAGCGTATGCCCCTCGGTCTGAGGTTCGAGCTGCAGATCAACCGCACGCAGCCCCCCATCGAGGGTCAGCGCGAAGCTCTGCCGATGACCACAGGCATCCACCTGTTCGAGCAGCGACCCCTGCGGCGCAAAGCGCCACTGTGTGGTTGCCCCTGCTCCGGTTTCAAGCAGCTTCTGCCGATCAGCCACGGTTTCAGGCCAATCCGGGGCAACCAACTCGGCGCTGAAGTGACGGGTGTTTTCGCTGCACGGCCCGGTGATTGCAAACTGCGCGAAGAGGACGCTGCCCGCCGGGTCGTCATGGCGAATCAACTCACCGAGCTGATTGCACAGCGGGTCGCCCGCGCCCGGGCGGCCATAAGTAAAACGCTCGGCACAGTGGCGCGGCACGCCAATGCCTGCCTCGAACACAGCGACCGGTCGCAGCAAGTCATCGTATTCAATCTCGCGAAGCGTGCCCCGGCCATCCCAGCCAAACAGCATCTCGCCAGCCAAGCCATGCAACTGGACGTGAGTTCCCGCATCGGTACTGTCCGAGCGCAGAAGCCTATCGTTCAAGCCATGGACGGCGCGGAGGCTGGCAGGTGCCTGCGGATCAGTCGCTTGCAGCGCCCACAGGCGCGCATCCCATTGTTTGACCGCACGCCCGCCAGCGTCGCGCAAGGTCCGCTCGATCCGGGTTGCACTGGTTTGAGTGTCCTCAGCCCGCCAGTAATTTACTGTCGTGATGTCCAGCCCGCGCGGGTCGCTCACCGCAAGCGTTGGCGTGTTGCTGTGGATGCCCATAGTCCGTCAACGCCCCTGAGTGCCTTTGTCCATAAGAACAATAACGGGCCGGGACGCCCACTGTCAGAAATTACAGTTCCGACGGACGGTGTGCGGGTAACCGCCGCGAATATCCATTGTGCGACGCCTTCGGTAGGATGGGGCTCATTCACCGACGGAGCGTTCAAGCATGTTCATCGGCATCCTGCTGGTCATCACCTGGCTGATCCTGTTGCTGCGCTATCCGGCCAAGGCCCTGCCTGTTTCGGTGGCGGCGGCGATTGGCCTGGGCTTCGTGGCGATGTGGGTGGTGTGGCTGGACCATCGCGAAATCAAGCAACTGGCGCGCCTGGACCTGCGCATCGCCTATGTGCCCGAGCAGTGCCCGGCGGATCGCCCGTTACAACTGAAACTGAGCAATGGCAATAGCGTGCCCCTGACCGAATTGCGCTGGCGCATTGCGGCCTATGCTCCCGGCGACACGGTCAACCTGGCCGACAATCAATACACCGCGCCACGTTACCGTGGCCCGGGCGAATTGCAGGCCGGCGGCACCTGGGAAGACTGTTTGCCACTGCCGCCGCTGCGCCCCGGTTATCGCCCGCAAACCCTGGAGTTTCGCGCCGAGCATTTGCAGGGTAGTTTCTCCGACTGATGTCCTCTCCCACCTTCTTTTGCACAAGGAATGCGCCATGCCCGTTGCGTTGATTACCGGTTGTTCCAGCGGCATCGGCCGCGCCCTCGCCGATGCTTTCAAGATGGCCGGCTACGAAGTCTGGACCACTGCGCGCAAGCCTGAAGACGTGGCCGCGCTCAGCGTCGCCGGTTTCACTGCGGTCCAGTTGGACGTCAACGATGGCAAAGCGCTGGAACAACTCGGCGAGCGCCTCAACCAGCAACATGGCGGCCTCGATGTGTTGATCAACAATGCCGGGTATGGCGCGATGGGGCCGTTGCTCGATGGCGGCGTGGCGGCCATGCAGCGGCAGTTTGAAACCAACGTGTTCTCGATCGTCGGCGTCACCCGCGCGCTGTTTCCGCTGCTGCGCCGGAGCAAAGGTCAGGTGGTGAATATCGGCAGCGTGTCCGGCGTGCTGGTCACGCCATTTGCCGGTGCCTACTGCGCCTCGAAAGCGGCGGTGCATGCGTTGAGCGATGCCCTGCGCATGGAACTCGCGCCATTCGGTATCCGTGTGATGGAAGTGCAGCCCGGCGCGATCGAATCGAGCTTCGCGAAAAACGCCGGACATGAAGCGGAACAGTTGATCAATGAGCAATCGCCGTGGTTTCCCTTGCGTGAAGGCATTCGCGCACGAGCCAAGGCCTCGCAGGACAAACCGACACCGACGGTTGAGTTTGCTGCGCAGTTGTTGCAAGCCGTGCAGCGGAACAAGCCGCCACGGCTGATCCGCATCGGTAACGGCAGCCGGGCGTTGCCGTTGCTGGCGGCATTAGTGCCCAAGGGTTTGCTGGAATCCACACTGATGAAGCGCTTCGGCCTGCGCGCGAAACTCTGAGTCCGCGTCGCGCCCTTCGCGAGCAAGCTCGCTCCCACAGGGATTTTCGGTGTGACGCAGATCGCCTGCAGGAGTGAGCCTGCTCGCGAAAGTAGTGGATCAGCCACAGGTGAGTCAGGATGCGCCGGCTCTTCGCGAGCAGGCTCGCTCCCACAGGGGTTTTCGGTGTGACGCAGATCGCGTGTGGGAGCGAGCCTGCTCGCGAAGGAGGCGACTCGGTCTGTCAGAGGTTCGCCGGAGTCTGATTCACCACCACCGTGCAGGTAATCCCCGCCGCCAGCAATACCCCTTCCGGCACTTCGTCAATGTGAATCCGCACCGGCACTCGCTGGGCCAACCGCACCCAGTTGAATGTCGGGTTGACGTCGGCGATCAGCTCGCGACTTTCCGGGTTGTCGCGGTCATAGATACCGCGGGAAATACTCTCCACATGGCCCTTGAGCACTTCGCCGCTCATCAACTGCATGTCGGCTTTGTCACCGACGCGAACGTGCGGCAGTTTGGTCTCTTCGAAAAAGCCATAAACCCAGAACGAGTTCATGTCGACCACGGCCATTTTTGCTTCGCCGATGCGCGCGTAGTCGCCGCGATGCACATTGAGGTTGGTCACGTAGCCGTCCACCGCGGCGCGCACTTCGGTGCGTTTGAGGTTGAGTTCGGCGGCTTCCAGTTGCGCCTGGGCGTGTTGGTAATCGGCCAGCGCGGCGTCGGCGATGTTGCTGGCGTCGTCGCGGTTTTCCCTGGAGATCACCAGGTTGTCCAGATCGGCGCGGCGATGGGCGTTGACCTTGCGCATCTCCCAGGTCGACTTGCGCGAAGCGACCAGCGACTGCGCCTGCTTGACGGCGATGCGGTAATGCTCGGGATCGATGCGCATCAGCAAGTCCCCCTTCTTCACCAACTGATTGTCACGCACCGGCACTTCGACCACTTCGCCGGTAACGTCGGCGGCGACGTTGATGATGTCGGCGCGCACGCGGCCGTCGCGGGTCCACGGCGTGTTCATGTAGTGCTCCCACAAGGTGCGACCGATCCACAGCGCCAGGGCCAGCACCAGCAGGGTCGCGAGCAGGCTGAAAAACTTTTTCATCAGAGCCTTCTTTAGAGACAGAGAGTCAACGGTAGATAGTCAGCGCCATGGCGCCAAACAGACAGGTAAACAGGCTCAGGCGCAGCAGCGCCGGGTGCCAGAAAAAGCGGTACAGGTCGAACCCCGAAAGAAACCGATCCACCGCCCAGGCCAGTGCCGCAGCGATGAAAAACATCAGGGTCATGGTCGGCATGTACACGCCGTGGAAGGCGATTTCACGAGGCATGGGCAAGTCCTTCGGGCCTGGCGGGAGCGAATTCGGCGAGCGGTGATTGCGGGTCGAGCAGCGAGGTGCGGATGAAATGCAGATAGCTTTTCACCCGGCGCAACGCCGACGTGTCGAAGTGCGGCGCGAACGGCTCATCGGTGGCGGCGACGCGGCTGATGGCATGATCGACGGCGACCAGTGCGCGCTCAAGATTGCTCGCGTTGGGTTGCAGAAACAGACGCACCAGCGCCCGGCCCATCACACGAATTGCCTGGCGCCACGGCTGCGACTCGGCATAGGCCGGGTGCACCGGCAGGATCGCCTGTTCCTTGCGCAATTCAATGATCGCGTGGCCGACTTCCAGCACCACGAACATCCAGCGCAGAAGACGTTTCTGCACCTTCGGTTGCCCGGCCGCGAGGCCATAAGCCTGGTGCAGCAAATCGCGGGTACGGCTCTCGAAACTCGAGGCCAGGCCTTTAAGCTTGCCGCTGATCGCATAGACCACTTGCCCGCGCAAGTCCTGCTCCAGGCGTTGCCACAACCAGCGGCTGTTGGGCGGCAGAATAATCGCCCCGGCGGCCGCGCACACCAGCATGCCCATGACCATCGCGATGTAATCGTTGATGAAGGTGTAAGGGTTGTAAACAGTCAGGTTGTCCGGCACCGAACCGGTGCTGAAAAAGATCAGCAAACCGAGGCCGACACCGGCGTATTGTGGACGCGAAGCGAGGAACGAGCCGAACACGATCACCGGTGCGAGCATCACGCACAGCAAAGGAAAACCATCGATCCACGGAAAGATGAAAAACATCTCGACGAAGCCGATCAAGGCGCCGAGAAAAGTCCCGCAGGCCATTTGGAAGGCCATGCGTTTCGGGTTTGGCGTCGCCGCGGACAAGCCGACAGTCGCCGCGGCAATCAGGGTCATGGTGGCACCGCTCGGCCACGCGGTGGCGACCCAGTAACTGCCCAGCACGATCAGGATGAATGAAGCACGAATCCCCGAAGCCGCGGCCGCCCACCAGTTGGTTTGCGGGGTGAAGGGTTCGTCCCAGCGTTCGCGTTCGTGGCGGTGATCGGCCAGCGACGCGTGGGTCTGTGCATAACTGTGCAGGTCATCAACGAAGCGATACAGCAATTCATAAGCGGTGTGAAAATCCAGCTGCTCGGCCTCGCTCGGCTGGCTCTGCTGAAAAATCCCGCGCAAGCTGCGCACGCGTGCCGGCAAGCCTTCCTTGTACGTCGCAAGCGCCGTGGCCAAGCGTGCCGCATCGGGGCTGGTCAAGGCACGACCGCTAAAGCCGTCGAGCACTTCGGCGAGATCCTGCAACCCCGGTCTGATCGCCGCCACCACGTGTTCTTCAGCGTTGCCGCGCAGGCGTTCGAGCAATTGATGAAGTGCGTTGAACCGCGTGGTGATGCCCATGAACTCGCTGTTCAAACGGCTCAGGCGACCGTTGCGTCGGCGCATGTGCGGGTCTTCGAACACGGTCACGCTGCGCAGCCCTTCCAGGCCCACCGCTTCGGCGATGAAGCGCACGTTGCTGGCTTCGAAAGACTCGGCTTTGCTGCGCCCACGCAGGCCATCGGTGACGAACAACGCGAACACGCCGAAGCGCTGATACAAGGCGTTGCGCATCGCCGCACTGGCGGTTTGCGGCAGGATCGCGGCGCTGATCAGCGTCGAGCAAAGAATCCCCAGCGAGATTTCCAGCACCCGCCAGACCGCCGCCATGAAGGCGCCGTCCGGGTGCGCGAGCGCCGGCAAACCGACCATCGCCGCGGTATAACCGGCGAGCACAAAACCGTAGGCGCGAAAGTTACGGCAGCGCGCGGCACCGGCCGAGCAGAGGCCGACCCAGATCGCCAGCGCGCCGAGAAACAGTTCGGTGTTCTGCGCGAACAAGGCGATCAGCGTGACCATCACCGCCGACCCGGCCAACGTGCCGAGAAAGCGGTAGAAACTCTTGGCAAACACTTGACCACTCTGCGGCTGCATCACGATGAACACGGTGATCATTGCCGTGCGCGGCTGCGGCAATTCCAGACGCATCGCCAGCCACAGCGTGAGGAACGCTGCGATCAGCACCTTGAAGATATACACCCAGGTCACGCCATCGCTGCGTGCCCAGTCGAAGAACCCACGACGCCATTCAAGGGAGTAGAGCCAGCGCAGGGGGGCGGGTAAAGATGTCATTCGTTAGCGCTCAAATTTGGGCATGACACGGTCCCTGTAGGAGTGAGCCTGCTCGCGATAGCGGTGTGTCAGCTGACATTTGCTTTGCCTGACACAACGCTATCGCGAGCAGGCTCACTCCTACAGGGGGTTGTGTGTTCAACGCAGGAGTGCCGGTTTTTTTGGGGCCTGGGTTTGCTCGGCCGTCGGCACGTCATTACCGGCACCCAGTCCACCGCCGAGCGCCGTCACCAGCTCGGCATGCGCACTCAGGCGCGCCGCCTGCACCTGCTGCTGCACTTGTTGCTGTTTGAACAGCAAAGTCTGCGCATTCAGCACATTGAGGTAATCGGTCAGCCCGCGCTGATAAGCGATCATTGCGATGTCGTAAGTCTTCTGCGCTGCGGCTACGGACTCGGCGGCGAACGCCTGCTGTTTGTCCATCGACTCGCGGCGAATCAACTGGTCGGAGATATTTTTCAGCGCGTTGACCAGCGTCTGGTTGTAATGCGCCACGGCGATGTCATATCCGGCCGCCGCTTCACCCAGTTCAGCGCGCAGACGCCCACCGTCGAAGATCGGCAGGGAAATGGCCGGGCCGACGTTGTAGTTGAGCTTCTTGCCGGTCAAGAACTCCAGCACCCCGCCGCCGGTGGCCATGTAGCCGAGGCTGCCGACCAGATCGACGTTGGGATAGAAACCGGCATGAGCGACATCGATGCCACGGGCTTGCGCCGCCACTTGCCAACGGCTGGCGACCACGTCCGGGCGTTGCCCGAGCAGTTCGGCGGGCAGTGCCGACGGCAACTTCAACGGTGCCGCGAGGGATAAAGTCGGGCGCTGCAACTGCGCACCGGCGCCCGGGCCTTTTCCGGCCAGCGCGGCAATCTGGTTGCGGCTGAGGGCGATTTCTTCATCGAGCGCATCGAGTTGTCGATGGGTTTCCGGCAGCGGTGCTTCGGCCTGGCTGACTTCGAAGTGAGTGCCGATGCCGCCACTCAGGCGTTTCTGCGCCAGGTCGAGAATCTGCTGTTGCTGCTTGAGCGTCGCCGCGGCGATGTCGCGCTGAGCGTAATGCAGCGACAGCTCGATGTAGGCACGGACCAGGTTGTTCTGTAACTCCAGCTGCGCCTGCCGCGCCTCGGCGGCGCTCACGTGCGCCAGATCCACCGCGCGTTCGCTGGCATTGCTTTCGCGGCCCCAGAGGTCAAGGCCGTAGCTCAAGCCCAGCGCGGCGTTGTTGTCCCAGGTCGTGCTGTTGGCCAGCTCACCCGGACCGTAGAACTGATCGGTCGGCCAGTTGTGGCGCTTGAGCGTCGATTCGCCGCTTACTTGTAATGATTCGGCCGCTTCGGCGACACCGGCCATCGCCCTGGCCTGACGCACCCGCGCCGCCGCCATGGCCATGCTCGGGCTGCCCTGCACGGCGAGGTCGATCCAGCGATTGAGTTGCGGGTCGCCAAACGCTTGCCACCATTGCGCAGTGGGCCAGTGGGCGTCTTTGGCGGCCTCGGCAATGGCTGCATCGGTGGCCAGTGAATCGGCCTGCAACGCCTTGCCTTGCGGGGCAATGCCTTGGGTTGAGATGCAGCCGCCGAGAGCCAGGGAAAAAACCAGAACACTGAGCGGCAAAAGCGCTCTGTTGATGCGACGCGGCACAGCTGCGAATTCCTGAGAGAGGGGAAGAACCGAGACCCTGTGGGAGCGGGCTTGCTCGCGAAAGCGTTCTGTCAGCCGACAGACACGTTGCAGGTAAGATCGCCTTCGCGAGCAAGCCCGCTCCCACAACGGCGCAATTCTATGGAGCTGCCCTGACGGCGATAAGCTGGGATTTCTGTGAATCTTTGTTACGGTTAACGAGATAATCCCTTGGTCGGGGGTCTCAGCCCCTGAAACTTCGTGTCACAATTTGCCATCTCCCTTGAGAGCACCCCATGGACACTTTGCAAAACATGCGCGCCTTCAGTTGTGTCGCCGAAGCCGGCAGCTTCACCGCCGCCGCCGTGCAACTCGACACCACCACCGCCAACGTCTCGCGCGCGGTTTCCAACCTCGAAGCCCACCTGCAAACCCGCCTGCTCAATCGCACCACGCGGCGCATCGCCCTGACCGAGGCCGGCAAACGCTACCTGTTGCGCTGCGAACAGATCCTCGCCTACGTCGAAGAAGCCGAAGCAGAAGCCAGCGACGCCCACGCGCGCCCGGCCGGGCAATTGAAAGTGCACACCATGACCGGCATCGGTCAGCACTACGTCATCGACGCCATCGCGCGCTATCGCAAGACCCACCCCGACGTGACCTTCGACCTGACCCTGGCCAACCGCGTGCCGGACCTGCTTGACGAGGGTTACGACGTATCGATCGTGCTCGCCAGCGAATTGCCGGACTCAGGTTTTGTCTCGCAGCGCCTGGGCATCACCTACAGCATCGTCTGCGCCTCCCCGGCCTACGTGAAAGCCAACGGCGCCGCGCAGAAACCCAGCGACCTGCTCAACCACGCCTGCCTGCGCCTGGTCAGCCCGGTGATCCCGCTGGAAAAATGGGCCTTCGACGGCCCGGACGGCCAGGAAATGGTCACCATCAACAGTTCGCCATTCCTGGTGAACTCCGCCGACGCGATGAAAACCGCCATCACCAGCGGCATGGGCATCGGCGTGCTGCCGGTCTACGCCGCGATCGAAGGCCTGCGCAACGGCACGCTGGTGCGGGTGATGCCGAACTACCGCTCGCAGGAACTCAATCTGTATGCGATCTACCCGTCGCGGCAGTATCTGGATGCGAAGATCAAGACGTGGGTGGAGTATTTGCGCGGATCGTTGCCGGAGATATTGGCGGCGCATCAGGCGGAATTGGCGGCGTATGAATTGAGTGGGAGTCTGGCAGGCGTCCGCGTCGCCACCTGAGTTTTAAACACCCGCAGGTTTCGTGTAGGAGCTGACGAGTGCAACGAGGCTGCGATCTTTAGATCTTGCTGTTTAAAAATCAAAAGATCGCAGCCTACGGCAGCTCCTACATCGCATTGTTTTCACGGAAGTTTCCGACAGGTTTTGCAGGTTGTCCGTCGGAAGTGCGCTGGCTAGGATTTGGCGGTTGCTGACGAATCAGCGACCGGGTCTGGAAAACCCGCAGGATCACAGCGCATGACATAATGCCGCGCTCTTTCAGCGCCGGTATTCAAGTTATGGCGGCTGTACGTGGGAGACCTTCGGGTCTGCCGGGTTTGATCCTTTGCCGGTTTTTCCAGTCCGCGTACAGCTGCCACCCCTTTCGCCTGGAAAACGAAAAAATGGCAGCTCCATTAATCCAAAAGGATCTTTGCCATGTTCAAACCGACACCCAATCCACCCGAATCAGAAAGCACCTCCCCTTACCAATCCCCCGATTCAAAAAAACTCCACGACGCCGCCGAGCGTGCGCTGGACCACTACCTCAAACCGTCCGCCAGCGCGCAGCAAAGCCACAAACCCAGCACCATGTTCCAGGTCGCCCCGGACCAGGACAACGAAAGCCTGCTGGCCCACGCCTGCGAATCCCTCGCCTCGGCCAGCATCATGAGCAGCGACATCGCCGCCTACGTCGACAGCCCGCAGCGGCACACGATATTGGCCATCCAACAAGTGATCATGCTGGCGGAACTGGCAGTGAACCGGGTGCTGGATAATTACGAAATCCAGCAATCGCCGACACACAATTAAGTCTCTGTGGGAGCGAGCCTGCTCGCGAAGGCTTCGGCGCATTCAACATTCGGGTGTCTGATAAACCGCTTTCGCGAGCAGGCTCGCTCCCACAATTCTGGATCGTGCACATCAGCAAGATATGAGTCGGCTGCCAGGCCGCCTTCGCTGGCAAGCCAGCTCCCACAGGGGCAGGGGGAATCTGGCAGAGATAGGTTGGCTATGAGGGCGTCATCGCGAGCAGGCTCACTCCTACAGTTGGAATGCATACGCCAGTAAGAAACAGGTCGGCTGTCAGGCCGCCTTCGCTGGCAAGCCAGCTCCCACAGGGACAGGGGGAATCTGGCAGAGATAGGTTGGCTATGAGGGCGTCATCGCGAGCAGGCTCACTCCTACAGTTGGAATGCATACGCCAGTAAGAAACAGGTCGGCTGCCAGGCCGCCTTCGCTGGCAAGCCAGCTCCCACAGGGGCAGGGTGAATCTGGCAGAGATAGGTTGGCAGTGAAGACGCTTTCGCGAGCAGGCTCACTCCTACAAAAGCAAAGGCAAAGCAGCGCAGCTGCCCGCGGCGAAGCCGCTCCACTCAACAATGAGCGTTAGCTCGCGTGCTTTTGATCTTGCTTTTGATCCACGGGCGACGTCGGAAGGCTGAGTGGAGGGATTGATCCGGGCGTGGGAGCGCAGCGACCGTACGACGAAGTCGTACACAGCGGAAGGAGGTGCAGCGAAGCAAACCGGAAACGCTGCGCCCGGATCGATCCCGCAGCGAAGGAACCCGAGCCTGCGAGGGCCGAACGCAGGAGCAAGCCTTTTTGGGTACTTTTTCGGCGTCTGGAAAAAGTGCCTCGCCGTAAGGGCGAAACCGCCAGCAGCCGCTACCGAAGCAACGGATATTCACACCCGAAAAACCCAAGGCATGGCCGGCCCAGAGGCCGCCAAGACAACCCGAGCGAGAAAATGTTAGCGTGCTTGCAATCAAGCCCGACGAGTCCAAACCCAATGAAAAAAACAGTCCTGGCCTTCAGCCGCATCACCCCGCCCATGATCGAACGCCTGCAAGAAGAGTTCGACGTCATCGTCCCCAACCCCAAGAACGGTGACATCAACGCCCAGTTCAACGAAGCCCTGCCCCACGCCCACGGCCTGATCGGCGTCGGCCGCAAACTCGGCAAAGCCCAACTGGAAACCGCAACAAAACTGCAAGTGGTCTCCAGCGTCTCGGTCGGCTACGACAACTACGACCTCGACTACTTCAACGAACGCGGGATCATGCTCACCAACACCCCCGACGTACTCACCGAAAGCACAGCGGATCTGGCCTTCGCGCTGATCATGAGCAGTGCCCGCCGCGTCGCCGAACTCGACGCCTGGACCAAGGCCGGGCAATGGCAGGCCAGCGTCGGCGCCCCACTGTTCGGCAGCGACGTGCACGGCAAAACCCTCGGCATCGTCGGCATGGGCAACATCGGTGCGGCCGTCGCCCGTCGTGGCCGTTTCGGCTTCAACATGCCGATCATCTACAGCGGCAACAGCCGCAAGCCCGATCTGGAACAGGAACTCGGTGCCCGGTTCCGCAGCCTCGATGAGCTACTGACCGAAGCCGATTTCGTCTGCCTGGTGGTGCCACTCAGCGAAAAGACCCGCCACCTGATCAGCCATCGCGAACTGGCGCTGATGAAGCCGAGCGCGATTCTGGTCAACATCTCTCGTGGCCCGGTTGTCGACGAACCGGCGCTGATCGAAGCCCTGCAAAACAACCGCATCCGTGGCGCCGGGCTGGACGTCTACGAAAAAGAACCGCTGGCCGAGTCGCCGCTGTTCCAGCTGAAAAACGCCGTCACCCTGCCGCACATCGGTTCGGCCACCACCGAGACCCGCGAAGCCATGGCCAATCGCGCACTGGCCAACTTGCGCAGCGCCCTGCTCGGCGAACGGCCGCAGGATCTGGTCAACCCGCAAGTCTGGCGCGGATAAAAAACCGGGCCAGCGCAACAAAGCGCTGGCCCTGGACTTACTCCCGATACATAACTTGCAACCGAACAGCAAAGCCAAATCAGGCAACTGCGATATAAGCTCTCGGCACTTATCAATTTATTGATTGATTAATGGCAAGGAGAGCAAAATCCCGTGAACACCCTGACCACTGACAAACTCATTCGTTACAGCAAAGTCATCTTGATGGCTTATATAAGCTTCTTTGGCCTGCTGGTGATGATCCACAACTTTACCGACTACGAATCCAACTACACATACGTCGCGCACATCCTGAGCATGGACACCACCAATGCCAGCGAGAACATCATGTATCGGGCGATTGACTCGCCGATGATCCATCACCGGATCTACTGGTTCATCATTACCATGGAAGTCACGTATACGGTGCTCTGCATCATCGGTACTTACCAGTTATATCGCTACATCGATGCATCGGCTGCGGCATTTCATGAAGCCAAGAAATTTTCGATCATGGGCATATTGGTCGCCCTCTTCATTTATTACGTTTGCCTGCAAACTGTCGGTGTGGAGTGGTTCGACATGGACACTTCGCAATCATGGAATGCCAAGGACTGGGCAAGACATATTGTCGATTTCATTTTCCCGGTAATGATTTACATCACATTGAAAGTTGAGCGCTGAACCACAGCGCTCGTTTTATCAAGCCAACTTTCCCTGACGGGCAGACAACAGCTTTTTCGGTTTACGAAACACCAACACGTTGCCCAGCATCACCAACACCAGCCCGGCCAGCGCCGGTGCGGTCCACTGATAACCTTCGGCGAACGCCGATACGTTCAGCGCCACCACCGGGAACAGCACCGTGCAATAAGCGGCACGCTCCGGCCCCATGCGCCCGACCAGCGTCAAGTACGCGGTGAAGCCAATCACCGAGCCGGGAATCACCAGATACAACAACGCACCGACATAACGCGACGACCAGTCCATGTCGAAGGGAATGCCTTTGAGCAGACACCAGACCGACAACATCGCCGCGCCATAGGCCATGCCCCAGGCGTTAGTGGTCAGCGGCCTCAGGCCGGCCTTCTGCTGCAGACTCGACAACATGTTGCCCGCCGAAAAACACAGGGTGCCGCACAACGCCAGACCGAGGCCGAGCAAGGTTCGCGGACTGGCCTGATGCCCAGCCAGCTCCGGCCAGAACAACAGCCCCAGACCGGACAGACCGAGCGCGCCGCCCATCAGCACATTACGCGCAATGCGCTGGCCGAAGAACACTCGCGCATTCAGCGCGTTCCACAACGTTGCCGTCGAAAACACCACCGCCACCAGCCCACTGGGAATCCACTGACTGGCCGTCAGGAAGCACATGAAATTCACGCAGAACAGACACAATCCCTGAGCCACACAGATCAAATGCCCGCGTCGATTCATCGGTTGCAGGCGCCGACTGAGCAGCAACAGCGCAAACAACACCAGCGCAGCAAGACCAAAGCGATAGACAATCGACACTGGAATTTCGACCACGCCCAATTGCCATTTCAAGGCAATCCAGGTGGTGCCCCAGATCAGCACGGTCAGCAGATACAACGACAGGTTCATGACAAACGCTCCTAAAACAGGCCTTGAGTGTCCGCCCGGGGTCGCCTTGAGCGCTTGCAGAATCTTGCGCTTTTGTCTGCCGACAGGCTGGCAGCGCGGTGCCTACGGAGTAGGATGCAAGGCGTTGGAGAGAACGAACATGGCCGCCATTGATACCCTGCAAGTCTTTCAAGCCCTCAACCGCTCGCCGAATGCACGCCTGGTGCACAGCGCCGAGCTCGGTGACGGTTTGTCTGCGGCTTTGTGGACCAACCACCACGACGCCCAGGAATACGAAGCGCCGAGTCATCACACCCTCTCCTGCTACATCGCCGGCGGCACCGGCACATTCCGCCGTGGCCAGCCGGGCCACAAGGGCGGGCCAGACAAGCTGTGCATCCTGCCGGCCGATCATGAATCGGGCTGGGTGATCAACGGCGATATTCGTCTGGCGCACCTGTATTTCAGCGCCGAGCAATTCGCCCTTGGCTGCGTCACTTTGCTCGACCGCGAACCACGCGAGATGCAGTTGCGTGAACAGACCTTTCTTGAAGACCCGCAGCAGGCGCAGCGCTTTCGGCAATTGCTGGCCCTGAACTGGGACGAACCGGCCGAGCGCGTGCTGACCAGCAGCCTCGCCCACGAATTGATCAGCCACACCCTGCTCAGCCAGGTTGGCGTGCGGCAAGGCCTGCGTTTGAAGGGCGGATTGGCGCCGCATCAACGCCGACAATTGATGGAATTCATCGCCAATCAGTTGGCCGAACCGATCAGCCTCGGCCAATTGGCCGGGCTGTGTGCGCTATCGGAATATCACTTTGCGCGGATGTTCCGCGTCAGCTTCGGGCTGCCGCCGCATCAGTATGTGCTGGCGCGCCGCCTGAGCCGCGCGCGCGAGTTGTTGCGCGGGACGGCGCTGCCGCTGGGCGAGATTGCGCTGGCGTGCGGGTTTGCCAGTGCCAGTCATTTCACCAACCGGTTTCGCCAGGTTCTGGGTGGGACGCCGGGGGAGTATCGGCAGGCGTTTTTGCGCTAAGGCCTCGCACCTTGTCCTCGGTACTGGCCCCTTCGCGAGCAGGCTCGCTCCCACCTTGGAATGTAGCTTCCTGTGAGAGCGAGCCTGACTCCGGGCGGCGCTCCGACGAAGAACAATGATGCGATTCTGGATCAGAACTCCAGAGTGCTCGACAAGGAAACCTGCCGCGAATCGCCCATCGACACAAAGAAGCGGCTCGCCGATGACGTGTAATAGGTGCGATCAAACAGGTTCTTCACGTTCAACTGAAACTTGACCTTTTGCCCTTCGACTTTAGTGTCGTAAGTCGCAAACGCATCGGCCACGGTATAGCTCGGCAGGTCAAAATCATTCACCGCGTTCCCGGCGCGCTCGCCGACATAACGCGCGCCGGCACCGACACGCAATTGATCGCCGCCGAACACACTGCCGAAGTCATACACCGCCGACAGCGAGCCGGAATTTTTCGCTACGTTTTGCAGGCGCTTACCCTTGTATTCCGGGTCTTCGGTCACTTCAGCATCGGTGTAGGCGTAGCTGCCGATCAGGTTCCAGTGCTCGCTGAGCTGGCCGCTCAAATCCACTTCGAGCCCGCGTGAACGCACTTCGCCCGCCGCGCTGTAGATTGTCGTCGGGCCTTCGGAGTTGGCCACCAGCACATTGCGTTTCTTGATGTCGAACAGCGCGATATTACCGGTGATGCTGCCCGGCAAATCCAGCCGCGCGCCCAGCTCCCACGACTTGGCTTCCTCGGGCGCAATGCTGCCGTCGAGCACAGTGCTGCTGCCGCTCAGCGGGGCGATGGTCGAGTTGGGTTTGAACGATTCGGTGTAGCTGCCGTAGAACGACAAGGCATCGGTGTAGCGATACACCAGACCTGCGCGCGGCACCCACTTCTGGCCGTTGCTGTCGGTGTTGGCCTTGAACGGCACGCCTTTGCCGGCGTACTGGTCGTATTCCTGAAAGCGTCCGCCAGCGACCAGAATCCACTGCTCGTTGAGGTGAATCGAGTCCTGCAGGAACACCGAGTCGCTGCGCAGTTCATCGGTCTGCGCACTGTCGGGCGCGCTCACCGTCGTGCCCATCACTTCGCGGCCATAGACCGGATTGAGGTAACTGAAAGTGGTCAGGCTTTTCTGCCGGATCAGATCCTCGCGGTAGATTTTGCGGTACTCGTCATCGACGCCGAACACCAGATCATGTTGCATGCCCAGCACATTGACCTTGCCTTCGAGGCTGGCGGTGGTGAAACGATCGGTGCTGATCGCGTTCTGCGTACCGTCCATGCTGCGCGTCAGCGTGCCGTTTCTGGTATTGATCGCGGTCACGCGGACCTGGCTGGCGTCGTAGGTTTCGCGGTTCCAGCTGTAACCGAAGTGGGCTTTCCAATCGTCGTTTAGCTCATGATCGGCTTCGAAATGGTAAAGGTCCGAACGCCCTTCCATGTCGTTGAACGGCTCGTCGAGACGCTCCTTGCGTGAGATATCCAGCGGATGATTGGTGCGCGGATCGATCAAAGTGCCACGGTCGAACGGGGTGAGGAATTCGCGGTGCTCGTAGGCAAACAACAGCTTGGTGCGCTCGCCGTACCAGGCCAGCGACGGCGCAATCAGCGTCTCGCGGTGCGTGCCGAAATTGCGCCAGTAATCTTCGTCTTCATGATCGAGGACCATGCGATAGGCGAATCCGGAATCGCCCAATGCACCGGTGCTGTCGAACGCGCCGCCGCTGCCATTCTTGCCGTCGCCGTAGGTCGAGCCGCGCAGGGTCAGGGCGTTGTACTGAGTGAGTTCGGGCTTTTTGCTGACCAGGTTGACCACGCCGCCGGGGTCTTGAATCCCGTAGAGCAACGAGGCCGGCCCCTTGAGTACTTCGACGCGATCCACACTGGCGTTCATGCCACGGCCCTGCACGAGCGGCATGCCGTCGCGCATGATCGAACCGTTGCGGTTGTCGCCGAAACCGCGGGTCATCACCGAATCCTGAGTGCTGCCCAAGGTGTTGCCTTGGGTGATGCCGCTGACGTTGGCCAGCGCGTCATCGAGATTGCGTGGCGACTGATCGCGAATGACCTGCGCCGGGATGACGTTGACGGTCTGCGGAATTTCCTGCAACGAGGCCGAAGAACGCATCACCGAACTGGTCTGCGGCGGCTGATAACTCATCGATTCATCGCGCATCGAGGTGATCGTTGTGGCACCGAGGTTCAGCGCGCCTTCGGTCGGCTGGGGTTCCAGCGCCAAGGTATGCGGGTCAGTGCGGCGGAAGCTCAGGCCGGAGTTGCCGAGCAAGCGTTGCAGTGCCTGTTCGGCGCTCATCCGACCAGTGACCGCCCGGGCATTAAGGCCGTACGGCGCTTCATCGGTGTAAACCACGCTCTGCCCGGTGACGCGGCTGAAGTCATTCAAGGCTTGTGGCAACGGCTTTGCGGCGAGGGCAAAATTGAACTGCTGTTGCGGCTGATTACTGACCGCCTCAGCGGCCACTGCCACCCGCATCGGCAACAGTGCCAACGCGAGAAAACTCAACGCCGACACGCTTAACCACTGTTTGACCGAACCCGACTTTGCCTTGGACTTCATTGCTTGACGACCTGTGTAGAACCGCAACGGATGCGAATGAATCGCAGTTTCAGTCACTACACGGATGGGGCTCGGAGTTACCTCACCAAGATTTCGAAATTATTTTTCGGGAGTGTTGTGTTGTTTGTTCTGGCCCCTTCGCGAGCAAGCCCACTCCCACATTTGAACTGCGCTCCCCCTGTGGGAGCGAGCCTGCTCGCGAAGAGGCCGGCAGCCTCACTGCAAAATGATCAGACGCCCCAACACCCGATGCTGCTCAAACCCCAACACCCCCTGCAACGAATTGAGCACCGCCTGCGGATCCTTGCTCGGAAAACTGCCGCTGACCTTGCGCGCCGCCAACTCGTCATTGAGCACAACAATCCGTCCCGGGTAATAGCGACGCAAATCTTCCACCACATCGGCCAAGGTCGATTTGTAATACGTCAGCCAACCCTGGCGCCAGGCCAGTTGCGCTTCACTGTCCACCGCATGGAGCTTTTGCGCCGTTCCGTCAGCGTAAGCGACCTGTTGACCGGCAGTGAGAATCTGCTGCTCGCCGTCACGACTGGCAGACACGCCGACGCGCCCGGACATCACCGTGACCTGCGCACCGTGAGGCTGCAAACGCACTTCAAACCGGGTGCCGAGCACCCGCGCCTCGCCCTGCTGCGCCGCGACCACAAACGGATCGCCGGTGTGGCTGACGCTAAAGAAACCGGCCCCCCGGATCAGTTGCACGCGCCGCTGACCGTGACTGAAATCAACGGCAATCGCACTGTCGGCATCCAGGGTCACTTGCGACTGATCGGCCAGCGTCACCGTGCGAATTTCGCCAGGCGCCGACACGTAATCGGCGCCAAGATCATCGACCCAGCGCTGCGGTTGCCAACCCGTGCCAAGGCTGACCATCAGCAACAAACATGCGGCTATCGCCAGCACTCCCGCACCACGCAGGAATCGCGGACGCCGCGGTCGGTCCATTGCGTCGAGATACCCTTGCAGTGCAGCCGCTTCTTCAGCGGCAAGCGAGCGCGCCGGGCTTTCGCTCAATTCCCAGACGACCTGCGCCTGCGCATACGCTTCGGCGTGGGCCGGATCGGCGCGCAGCCATCGGCTGAAGGTCAGTTGATCGCCGGCGCTCGGCCGATCATGCAACAGGCTCAGCCAGGCGAGAGCGGCTTGCTCCTGAGCGGGGGTCGGGGAGACGGAATCGGATCGGTTCACGGTGCTTTCCCTGGCAGGCGTGGCGCGGGTTCGCGCAGGCTGGCCTTGCAGGCCTCGAGGGCGCGCATCATATGTTTTTCCACGGCGCTTTGGGACAGGCCCATGGCTTTGGCGATGTCGGCGTACTTGCGACCGTGAATGCGATTGAGCAGAAAAATCTGCCGGGTACGCTCAGGCAAGGCGCGCAGTGCAGCTTCGACATGGCGCAGGTCGTTGCCCGCCTCCAGTGCCGCTTGCGGCTCGCTGCCGTGGCTGTCGGGTTCGTCCGGCTGCCAGCCTTCCTTGACGCGGGCCCGCGTGCCTTCACTGCGCAAATGGTCGATGGCAATGTTGCCAGCGCAGCGCAGCAGATAAGTGCTGAGCTCCTCGACCTGCACCAGTGGCCGGCGCCAGAAACGCAGAAACAGATCCTGGACCAGATCCGCCGCCGTCGCTCGGCAGCCGACACGCCGGTTCACCAGCGCTTCCATTTGCGCACGCTGGGACAGGAACACCTGGAGAAAATGCGCACGGGCGCCACGCGGCTCGTCGTCGCGCGATTCCGGCGGCAGACCAATCAGCATCTCAGCACTGCGCCCAGGCCATCGCCTGCAGGAAGCCCTCTTTCATGCCAGCCCCAGGCCGCGCACAACGCCGGAGACGGTGGCGAGAATCACGCTCGGCACCAGCAAGCCGACCCACGCTGACCAGGCGCTGCGGCAGACAAAACACCAGAGCACCGCGACCAGATAAACCAGAAAAGATACGGTCATGCCGGTCACCACCGCCTCGGCGCGGTTCAACGGCAGCCACAGCGTCAGGGCGACGCTGGCCAGCGCCGCGACCAGATAGCCGCCAAAAATCGCCGCCAGCACCCGCGAGGTGAGCGCCAGACGATAGGACATGGGAAGCGTGGCGAGTTTGCCTTTCATGTTTCGACCCTGAAACGAAAAACGCCCGGCCGACAAGCCGAACGACAGGCGAGCAATATTAATGATAAATATTCTCATACGCAAAAGCATCTGATTGCCGGGGACGACCTCCAGCCCCTACAATGCGAACCGTTCTTGTTCTCTAACGCACGTTCTCTACGCAAGCATTGCGTCCGGAGTCATTTCGTTGCCGCCCGCCCATCCTGTCGAATCGCTTTACCACGCCCACCACAGCTGGCTCACCGGCTGGCTGCGGCGCCGGCTCGGCTGCCCGGACAGCGCGGCGGACCTGGCTCAGGACACGTTCATCAAGGTGCTCACCGCGCGCGAACCGCCTGTCATCATCGAACCGCGCGCCTTTCTCACCACCCTGGCCAAGCGCGTCTTGTTCAATCACTACCGCCGTCAGGATCTGGAGCGCGCCTATCTCGAGACACTGGCGCAGCTGCCAGAGATGGTCGCGCCGTCGGAAGAACACAAAGCGATCATCCTGCAGACATTGGTCGAACTCGATGATCTGCTCAACGGTTTGCCGCGCCAGGTCAAGCGCGCCTTCCTCCTCGCTCAGGTCGATGGCCTGACGTATCCACAGATCGCCGCTGAACTGGGTATCTCGGTGGCCACGGTCAAGCGCCATTTGAACAAAGCGGCCATGCGCTGCTATTTCGCCCTGTGAATCGCGCGCCGGATTTCTCCGCGCAGGTCGCCGAACAGGCGGTGCACTGGCTGCTGGAAATGCAGCAGGGCACGCTGACGCCGCGCCAGCAACAGGCCTGGCAACAATGGCTGGATGCACACAGCGAACACCGCCGGGCGTGGGAACACATGCAACGGGTCAACCAGCGCTTGCGCGGAGTGTCGTCACCGCTGGCCCACGCGGCGTTGAACGGGCCGAAGTCCACCAGCCGCCGGCAGGCGCTGAAACTGCTGCTGATTCTCGGTGCCGGTTCCGCATTGACCTGGAGCCTGCGCGAGCACACGCCGCTGCCGTCACTGCTCGCCGATTACCGTACGCCGATCGGGCAACGGCGCAAGATTGCGCTAGGTGGCGCCGATTCGTTGCAGCTCAATACCGCCAGCTCGGTCGATGTCGATGCCGCGCGTCGATCGATTCGGCTGCTGGAGGGCGAAATGCTTTTGAGCGCTGCGACACCGTTCGAGATAAGCACGGCGCAAGGCGTGCTGAAAACCCAAGGTGCACGCCTCAATGTCCGGCAGTTTGCCGATCGCACGCAGGTTGCGCTGTTCGAAGGGCGAGTCGAATTGACCGGCAGTCAACGCGCGCCGCTGATGTTGCCCGTCGCGCGCCAACTGAATTTCACCACGACCTCCGTCAGTGAGGCTAAACCGCTGGATGCCAACAGCGGAGCCTGGACAGACGGCATGCTGGTCGCCGCACACATGCGCTTGGGCGATTTTCTTGAAGAGCTTGGCCGCTACCGTCGCGGCCAGTTGAGTTGCGATAGCCAAGTCGCCGATCTGCTGATTTCCGGGACGTACCCTCTGGATGACAGCGAACGGATTCTTGAGCTGTTGCAGATCAGTCTTCCGGTCAAAGTGAAGCGCTTTACTCGCTATTGGGTGACCGTCGAAGCCCGGGCGTGAGGCAAAAATTATTGTGGCGAGGGAGCTTGCTCCCGCTGGACTGCGCAGCAGGGCCATTTTGAAAGGAAGGGCCGCTGCGCGACCCAGCGGGAGCAAGCGCCCTCGCCAGAACAGCAGTCGCTGAAAAATATTCGTAAACAGTGAGCCGTTTTTCAGATCTGGCGTGACAGAGAAGGAAAGCCCCCTTGATTCCACCTTCTCAGGATCATTCGACATGCAGCCCACCCGCCTTACGCCACTGGCCCGCAGCCTGCGCAATCTCGTCCTCGGCGCCAGCCTGAGTCTGACCGCCCTGCCCGCCGCACTGGCCGCCGAGACCAAGGTCTATCACATCGCCCCTGCGTCGCTGGAAACCGCGCTCAACCAGTTTGGCCGTGAAGCCGGCGTGCTGATTTCCTTCGGCTCGCAAGTCACCAGCGGCGTGCAGAGTCGAGGCCTGGAAGGCAATTACACCGCGCAACAAGGCCTCGATGCCCTGCTCGAAGGCACAGGCCTGCAAGCTCGCGCCGAGGGCAATAATGCGTTCAGCCTGCAACCGGTGGCAGATGCGGCGCTGGAGCTGGACACCTCGAAAGTCGTCGGCGACTGGCTTGGCGATGCGGCGCAGATCAACGTTTTCGAACACCCCGGTGCGCGCGATGTGATCCGCCGCGAAGAATTCGAGCGTCAGGGCGCGACGCAGGCCCGCGACGTGCTCAACCGCATTCCGGGCGTTAACGCACCAGAAAACAACGGCACCGGCAGCCATGACATGGCGCTGAACTTCGGCATCCGTGGTTTGAATCCACGCCTTGCCGCGCGCTCGACCGTTCTGATGGACGGCATCCCGGTGCCGTTCGCGCCGTACGGTCAGCCACAGTTGTCGTTTGCACCGATCAGCATGGGCAACATGGATGCGGTGGACGTGGTGCGTGGCGGCGGTGCGGTGCGTTACGGCCCGCAGAACGTCGGCGGCGTGGTCAACTTCGTAACCCGGGCGATCCCCGACGAACCAACGGTCAAGGGCGGCTTCCAGACCGAAACCAGTCCATCGTCGAGCCATGACGGTTTCAAGACCAGCGCCAACCTGCTGGCCGGCGGCACCAATGCCAATGGTCTGGGCGGCGCATTGCTGTATTCCGGCACACGCGGCGGCGACTGGCGTGAACACAGCGATACCGAGATCGACGACCTTATCCTCAAGGGCAAATACCAGCTCGACGAGGCCAACAGCTTCAACGCCATGGCCCAATATTACGAAGGCAAGGCCGACATGCCCGGCGGTTTGAACGTTGCCGACTACGATGCCGATCCGTATCAGTCGACGCGCCCGAAAGACCAGTTCTGGGGTCGCCGGACGATGTTCAACTTCGGTTATCGCTATCAGGAAGATCGCCGCGAGTTCACCGCCAACACCTTCTTCACCAAGACACTGCGCAGCGGTTATCTCGATCAGGGCACATTCCTTTCGCTGTCTCCGCGCGAATATTGGGTGCGCGGTCTGGAAACCCGTTTCGCCCAGGGCTTCGACCTCGGTTCGAGCAGCCATGAAGTCGGCGTCGGCTACCGCTACATCAACGAGGCCGGCCATGAGCTGCGTTATCGCACGCCGATCAGCGCCAACGAATACCCGACCACCAGCAGTCGCAACGACCGCGACACCCGTGGCGGCACCGAAGCCAATGCGTTCTTCGTCGATGATCGCATCGATATCGGCAAATGGACCATCACCCCCGGCGTGCGCTACGAAATGATCGAGTCGCAGCAGACCAACAACCTGACCAACGTCAAATACAAGGGCGACTACAACACCGCGTTGCCGGCGCTGAACGTGCTCTATCACCTGACTGACAGCTGGAACCTGTACGCCAACACCGAAGGCTCGTTCGGCAGCGTGCAGTACAGTCAGATGCCCAACCGCGTGACCAGCGGTGAAGTGAAACCGGAAAAAGCCCGCACCTGGGAACTCGGCACGCGTTACGACAACGGTGCGCTGCGGGCGGAAATCGGCGCGTTTCTGATCAACTTCGACAACCAGTACGAAAGCAACCAGACCAACGACTCGGTGATCGCCCGTGGCGAGACCCGGCATCAGGGCATCGAGACCAGTGTCAACTATGCACTGGATGACGTGAGCCCGGCGCTGGCCGGCTTTAACGTCTACGCCAGCTACGCCTACGTCGACGCAACCATCCGCGAAGACGGACCGAACAAGGGCAACCGCGTGCCGTTTTCCTCTAAACACAAAGGCACGGTTGGCGTCGGTTATACCGAAGGGCCATGGAAACTGAACCTGGATAGCAGCTTCCAGAGCGACCAGTTTGCCGACAACGCCAACACGTCCAGGGAAAGTGCTGATGGGAGCACCGGCAAGATCCCCGGTTATATGCTGTTCAGCAGCCGCGCGGGTTATGACTTCGGGCCGCAGTTGTCGGATCTGAACGTGGCGGTGGGGGTGAAGAACATCTTCAACACGCAGTACTTCACGCGTTCGTTCGATGACAACAACAAGGGCAAGTATGTGGGGGAACCGCGGACGGTTTATGTGCAAACGTCTGTGGCGTTCTGAGACCGAAAAAATCAACGTCAAAAGCCCCTCATCGGAACGCCGCCCGCCTAACCCTCTCCCAAAGGGAGAGGGGACTGATTGGGGGGAATTTCAAAGATGTGTCGATCTGAGAGTACTATTTTGAATCCATGATCGACGCGGTATGTCAGGTCGACATACATCCCGCTGACAACGTGGTCGGCTCCCTCTCCCTCCGGGAGAGGGCTGGGGTGAGGGTTCTGGGCTACAGTTAAATATCAAACCACTTCACAAGGACCGTGAAGCATGCAAAATCGCCCCACCCTCACCCGATTCGCCCGCCAGCTACGCGTCAAACAAACCGACTGCGAACTCCTGCTCTGGCAAAAGCTTCGCGCCCGGCAAATCGCCAATCTGAAATTTCGTCGTCAGTATCCCTGCCCGCCCTATGTGCTCGATTTTTACTGTGCCGAACTGAAGTTGGCGATCGAGCTTGATGGCGGCCAACACCATGAATCGCCGGGAGTGATCCATGACCGGCGCCGGACGGGTTATTTGAATCAAAAGGGTATTGAAGTCGTACGTTTCAGCAATCTCGAAGTGATGCAGCAAATGGACGATGTGCTGGAACAGATCATAAGAATTGCAGCGAATCGAAAAGCGCCCTCACCCTAGCCCTCTCCCGGAGGGAGAGGGGACTGACCGCGTTGTTTTAGCGAGTTACGCCGACATGAGATATCGAGCCGAACTCAAGTTTAGAAAGCAATCGAGTTCGGCCCCCTCTCCCTCTGGGAGAGGGCTGGGGTGGGGGTCTGCTTTATCACGCCAGACTCTAAATCCAGCCGCAAAAAACAAAAACGGGCCTGCAATCGCAGGCCCGTTCTCATTGGGGTGGCTTATGAAATCAGCGCATCAACTGTTGATCGCTGCCTGTTCGTTTTCGAGAAATTCTTCCTCCAGCAACCGGTCATTCGCTTTGCGCTCGAATGGCACTACAGCGGCGCGTGGTTTGCCTCGTTTTTTGCCGAAATGGTGTTCCAGGGCGTGCTCGAGCTTCTCGGCAGCGCCGTCGATCGCCTGCTCCAGCGAATCGGCTTTATGGGTCACGGAAATCGGTTGGTGGCCTTTTGGCCGCGCTTCCAGTTGGCAGCGCAAGTCATGGGGACCTGGTTTCTCACCGTTCTCGTCGCTCAGGTGAACTTCGACACGGGTCAGGTCTTCTTCATAACGTTCGAGCGTGCTCTCAATAGTTGTACGTACCCACTCCTCCAGTCGCTTACTGCCTTGAATATGGTTATCGCTGTTGACTTGGATTTGCATAGTTCATCCCTTATTTCAGCTAGCTCGCAAGGGGCCTGGAACAGGATTTCGTGACCCCTTGATTACAACAATCGGCCCGAGCGGCGAACATTTCAACCCCTGAAAAAAGATAAATATTCATTCGCAAAAAAAGCCGGACAACCGAGCGAAGCGCTGGTAAGGTCGGGAGTCGGGTCGCCTCGCCGCTTGGCAAAATCTGCTCATGACTGCCCGTCATTCAGCGGGTGCAAACTGCGAAAAATGCCCGCCTCTTCTACCACCCAGTCATGCACCGCACGCACGCCCGGATGGCTCAACGCCCCCGGCGCATACAGCAACACATAGCGTTTGTGATTGGGCACGGACAGCCCGAACGGCACCATCAGCGTGCCGCGTTCCAGCTCATCGTTGAGCAAGGTACGTCGTGCGATCGCCACGCCCATGCCGGCGATGGCGGCTTCGATGGTCAGGTGATTGCGGTTGAAGGTGTGACCACGCCGGACGTCGGCGCCCTCGAAACCGATCGCATTCAAATAGAATTCCCATTCCGCATATTCGTAACTGCCGCGCCAGGCAGTGATGTCGTGCAGCAACGGGAAATGCCCAAGATCCGCCGGCCCGTGCAGTGG
Organism: Pseudomonas sp. SWRI111; assembly: GCF_014268555.1. Classification (NCBI taxonomy): domain Bacteria; kingdom Pseudomonadati; phylum Pseudomonadota; class Gammaproteobacteria; order Pseudomonadales; family Pseudomonadaceae; genus Pseudomonas; species Pseudomonas sp. SWRI111. Next base: position 84,566 of record NZ_JABWQQ010000003.1, read on the forward strand.
CGGTCGTCCGCGCAGCAGACTCGGCGCGCACACCGGAAAGATCTGCTCATCAAGCAAGGCTGTGGATAACAATCCCGGATAGCTGCCATCGTTCAGGTCGATCGCCAGATCGAAATCGCCCTCGTGCAACGGCACGCTGCTGTCCTCCGCCACGAGGCGCAACTGGATGTCCGGGTAGCGCTGTTGCAGGCGCGGCAAGCGCGGGGTCAACCATTTGCTGAGAAACGACGGAATCGAACGCACCCGCAAAATCCCGCTGATCATGCCGGCGTCCAGCCGACGCAGTTCGGCATCGATACTGCCGTAAGCCTCGTTGACCGTCATCGCCAGCCGCTGCCCTTCTGCACTGAGCTCCACGCCACGTGCCCGCCGATGGAACAGCCGGAAACCCAGGCGCTCTTCCAACTGGCGGATTTGCTGGCTGACCGCGCCCGGGGTGATGTGCAACTCCTGCGCGCAACGGGTGAACGACAGGTGCCGCGCGGCACAGGAGAACACCTGCAGCCAGACGTAGGTCTGCGCGTGCAATTGACGACTCATTGTTTAGTCCTGCTAAAGGCTTTCTTAGGAAATTTCGTTGGTCACGTAGGACCGAGGCAGGCAGTATCGCCGACATTGCGCTTGTCCTACAAAAAATGGCAGCGATTCCTCTTCCATTGCTTGTCAGGGTTTAGCATGGCTATCAGCGTTTTCGATCTATTCAAAGTCGGCATCGGTCCGTCCAGTTCCCATACCGTCGGCCCGATGCGCGCCGCCGCAACGTTTGCCCAAGCCTTGATTGATCAACGTTTGCTCAACGACGTACGGCGTGTGGAAATCCGTCTGTACGGCTCGCTGTCGGCTACCGGCGTCGGCCATGCCACTGACCGCGCCACAGTCATGGGATTGATGGGCGAATGGCCGGACAGCATCGATCCGTCGACCATCGATCCGCGCATCCGGCAACTGCGCGAGGACGGTCAACTTCGCCTGGCCGGCCAGCACTCGATTGCCTTCAACTGGCAAAACGATCTCCTGCTGCTGGACGAGAGCCTGCCCTACCATCCCAACGCCATGTCTCTGACAGCCTTTGGCGAAACCGCGAAGCTGTGCGAGCAAACGTACTACTCGGTGGGCGGCGGTTTCATCATTGAAGCGGCCGAAGCCGAATCCGGCGTCGCGCCGGCCAGTGACGTGGTGCTGCCTTACGACTTTTCCAGCGCCGCCGAACTGCTCTCGCTGTGTAAAAAACACAATCTGCGCGTGTCCGAGCTGATGATGGCTAACGAGCGGGCGTGGCGCAGCGATACCGAGATTCGCCAAGGCCTTTTGCACATCTGGTCAGTGATGCGCGAGTGCGTCGAACAAGGCCTGCGCCACGAAGGCATCCTCCCCGGCGGCCTGAATGTTCCGCGTCGTGCGGCGAAACTGCACCGAAGCCTGCTGGAAATCGGCAAACCGAATGTCATCAGTTCGACGCTGTCGGCGATGGAGTGGGTCAACCTGTTCGCCCTCGCCGTCAACGAGGAAAACGCTGCCGGCGGGCGCATGGTGACCGCGCCGACCAACGGTGCCGCAGGGATCATTCCGGCGGTTCTGCATTACTACATGAAATTCAATCCGGATGCGTCTGAGGATGACGTCGTCGCGTTTTTTCTCGGCGCGGCCGCCGTCGGCATTCTGTGTAAGAAAAATGCCTCTATCTCCGGCGCCGAAGTCGGCTGTCAGGGTGAGGTCGGATCGGCCTGTGCCATGGCCGCCGCCGGCCTGGCCGACGTACTTGGCGCCACCCCGGAACAACTGGAAAACGCCGCCGAAATCGGCCTGGAACATAACCTGGGCCTGACCTGCGACCCGGTCGGCGGCCTTGTTCAGGTGCCGTGCATCGAGCGCAATGCCATTGCGGCGGTGAAAGCCATCAATGCCACGCAAATGGCCCTGCGCGGCGACGGCAACCACTTCATTTCCCTCGACCGGGTGATCCGCACCATGCGCGACACCGGCGCCGACATGCACGACAAATACAAAGAGACTTCACGGGGCGGCCTGGCCGTGAGCTGGGTGGAGTGCTGAGGAGCCTCCCCTGCCGTCCGTAACACGTGAGCCCGAGCAAGAATAATAACGAGGCGATACCGATGACCGATGTACGTACACCTGCTGCCGAAAATCCCGCTGTACCGCGCACAGAAAAGACAGAAACGGCCGACAAGGGCTGGAGCACATTCGACACTACCTGGATGCTGGGTCTGTACGGCACCGCCATCGGTGCCGGCACCTTGTTCCTGCCGATCAACGCCGGAGTCGGTGGATTCTGGCCGTTACTGCTGTTGGCCGTGCTGGCCTTCCCGATGACCTTCTTCGCGCACCGGGGCCTGACGCGGTTCGTGTTGTCCGGACGCTCCGGGGACATCACCGAAGTGGTTGAAGAACACTTCGGCATCGGCGCCGGCAAATTGATCACGCTGCTGTATTTCTTTGCGATCTTCCCGATCCTGCTGGTCTACAGCGTGGCGCTGACCAACACCCTGAGCAGCTTCCTCGAACACCAACTGCAGATCGCCCCGCCGCCACGGGCAGCCTTGTCGCTGGCGCTGATCCTCGGTCTGATGGTTATCGTGCGCTGCGGCCAGCGTGTCATCGTCAAAGCCATGAGCGTGCTGGTTTATCCGTTTGTCGCGGCCTTACTGCTGCTGGCGTTCAGCCTGATCCCGAACTGGAACGGCGCCTTCTTCGCCAGCGCTCAGGAGGCCATGCCGCTGTCGGTATTGCTCAAGACACTGTGGCTGGCGATTCCGGTGATGGTGTTCTCGTTCAACCATTCGCCGATCATTTCCGCCTTCGCTGTCGATCAGAAACAGCGTTATGGCGCGCAGGCCGAACGCAAAAGCAGCGGCATCCTCGCCATGGCCCACGGCATGATGGTCGTCACGGTGATGTTCTTTTGCTTCAGTTGCGTGCTGGCGCTGTCACCGGCGGATCTGGCGGCAGCGAAAGCGCAGAATATTTCGATCCTGTCGTACCTGGCCAACCACTTCCAGACACCGGTCATCGCTTATGCCGCACCGCTGATCGCGCTGGTAGCAATCACCAAATCCTTCCTCGGCCACTACATCGGCGCCAGCGAAGGCTTTCAGGGCCTGATCGTCAAAAGCCTGCGCAGCCGTGGCCGGGTGATGTCGGCGAGCTGGCTAAACCGCGCCACCGCGCTGTTCATGATCCTCAGTTGCTGGGCCGTAGCCACGTTCAACCCGAGCATTCTGGGGATGATCGAGACCCTCGGCGGCCCGGTGATTGCCTGCCTGTTGTTCCTCATGCCGATGTACGCAATCCGCCGCGTGCCGGCCTTGCGCCAGTATTCGGGCCAGGTATCCAATGTGTTTGTGGTGCTGATCGGCCTGATTGCACTGTCAGCGATCATCTACTCATTTCTGCCCTGAAACAGGCCAGATAAAAAAGGCGAACCTCGGCGGTTCGCCTTTTTCATGCCCGTGTTCATTGTTCGACAATTTTCTCGGCACAGCCCTTGCTACTTCCCTGCTGGAGCACCGAAAGACTGCACTGATTTCAGTCACCTGATCGAAATCAACACAGCCAAGAGCAAAAGATCGCAGCCTTCGACAGCCCCCAATATGAAGCAACGCTACAGGCCACGGAATGCCGGTGATCCGGTTTGGCGAACCAAATCAGATCATGGCCGGTCAACAACTGCACGTTCAATCAGGCGGTGACGCATCATGGACAACCCCTTTCAGATCATTACCGATGCCTTCGCGCCGGACTATCAAATCAACCTGAGCATTCAGGGTCTGGACGGCAGCATCATGCTGACCCTGTCCAACAGCGGCCGAATCGTGGCCAAACGCATGATCAGCGCCGAACAGCGCAACGATCCGGAAAGGTTGAAACGGCTGGTGCAGAGCATCCAGTTCGGCATCGCCATCGAGCAGGGCCACAGCGCCATGACGATTCTCGAAGCCATGACCCGCGGCGCCGGGCTCACCCCGCCGCCGCCTCGAACCAAAGGCCCGTCGGGCCAGGCGGCGGGCCTTTAAAGCTCGCCTTTCTCGACTTCGGGATGTTCGCTGGAACCGGCGCCCAGTTTGCGTTGCGGTTTTTCAATCTTCACCGAAGGGAATTGCGACGAAGCGTAACGCACCACAAGGATGGCGAAGGCCAGCAGCAAAATCCCGCCGCACAGGTAAATGATGCCCATGTCCGGCGGGTTGTGGTGCGAGACATTGGAAATCAGCAGACGGGTCAGCGCGGTGATGGCCACGTAGATCAGGAAGCGCACCGGCATGTGGTTGGTCTTGAAATAAATCCCGACCATCGCGCCCAGTTCCAGATAGATGAACAGCAACAGGATGTCATCGATCTTGATGTGGCCTTCCTCGAGCATCCCGAGAAACTCCATCACCGCCGCCCACGCCGTCACCGCACCGATGGCGAACAGCGCCAGGTAGTGAAAGGTCTCGACGAACAGGTTGCCCAGGGACTCGGCCAGTTGGTGCACGTTTTGCCGCAGTTTCTCGGCCCAGTTGATTCTCACGATGATGTTCCTTAGCCCGATTCGAGCGGATGATGCGTGTTGGACGTGACGGTTTTGCGCATAGGCCCTTCTGCGATTTTTTCATGCAGATTCAGGGCCATGCATCATGGCGATCCGTTGCAGATCCCGCGCCGTGGCGTTTGGTCGCACCGCCTGTGGCAGCGAGCCTGCTCGCGAATGCCAATGACACGCCCCCTGACAAACCGAAAATCCGGTCTACATTGAAAAGCCACTACCCATGGCGCTGGGATTCGCTTATCCTTTTCGCTGTATATGGATACAGTAGTCGTCAAGACAACTTAACGTGAAGGCATGTGAGGTGGTGAATGGCCGTCGAAGTGGTATACCGCAGCAGCCGAGATCTGGAGCGCTTGTTCATGGATAAAGCCGAAGCTGACCGTCATGACAAAATGCTCGAACTGGCCGAATATCTGGCCGATGTGCTGCAAAAAGCCGTTCCGTCCCTGACCGAACAGCAAGTGGAAGAAGCCGGGATCTACATGGCGAAGAATCGCGATGTGTTCGCCCGGGCGTTCAAGAGCCAGCCCGATGCGCTGTCGGAGCTGATCAACGCGCCGGCTGAACCGGTCGAGAAAGCGGACGAGGCTGAAGCGGCAGAAGCGCCGGTGAAACCGGTCAAAGCGGCAAAGGCAGCGAAGTAATCGAGCCCGAATTGAACAGGCCCTGAGTCGAAACGCTCAGGGCCTTTTTGATGCCTGACATTTATCGATACAAAACCTTCTCGGCCAACTCATCCGCCACCCGCGCCGGCGAACGCTTTTCTGCTTGCGCGTGGGCGAAGACTTCGGTCAATCGCGAACTGATTTTCGACAGGTGCGCGGTAATGGTCGGCAATTCTTCACCGCGATGTTTCAGCGAGACGTAGATCAGGCCGCCGGCATTGATCACGTAATCCGGCGCATAGAGAATGCCGCGCCGCTCCAGTTGGTCAGCCACATCAAGATGCGAAAGTTGATTGTTCGCCGAGCCGGCCACGGCCGAGCAGCGCAGTTGCGCGACTGTGTGGCTGTTGAGCACACCGCCCAGGCCGCAGGGCGCGAGAATGTCGCAGGGTGTGCTGAGCAGCGCATCATTGGCAATCGGGTGGGCGTTGAGTTGCTCCATCGCCAATTGCACCTTGCCGTGGTCGATGTCGCTGACCAGCAGCTCGGCCCCGGCCGCGTGCAGTTGCTCGGCCAGCGCATAGCCGACATTACCCAGGCCCTGGATGGCCACGCGCAACCCTTCGAGATTATCGCTGCCCAGCCGCGCCATGGCCGTGGCGCGAATGCCGGTGAACACGCCCATCGCCGCGTGGGGCGCAGGGTCGCCCGCAGAAGTGGTGCTGGTGACGTGTTGCGTCTGTTGGGCGATGCAATCCATGTCGGCCACCGAGGTGCCGCTGTCGATGGCGGTAATGTAACGGCCATCGAGCTGGTCGATGCAACGGCCGAATGCTTCGAACAACGCTCCACGGTTTTCTACATGGACCGGGCGCACAATCACCGCGACTCCGCCGCCCTGTGCCAGACCGGCCAACGCCGCTTTATAGCTCATGCCTTTGGCCAGGCGAATGGCGTCCTCGACGGCTGATTCGTCATCGGGATAGGCAAGGTAACGACATCCGCCCAGGGCTGGCCCGAGACGGCTGTTATGGATGGCAATGACCGCCTTCAACCCGGAGACCGGGTCCACGCTCAGGTGCAGCGATTCCAGGCGAGTGCTTTGCATGAGAGCGAACATCATCGGGCTCCCGAATCACTTCTTGTAGAACGCCAGTATAGGCTTGCCCCTGAAAATTGCTGGAGCGCGCCGGAATAAGCGACCCTGCACAAACTGCCTTTGCGGCATATCCGGCATGCCACGCCGCCGGCGACTGGACGAACGCCACGGACGGGGCTAAAACGAGGCATTCGAGGGAGATTTCGATGAGTCCGCGCCAAGGTTTTTTCGAGTGTCTGCACCGTTCGCCGCCGGCGCTGCTGGAAGCCGCGCTGTGGATCGCCGCCGAGCACGACAAAGCGGTGGAACCGCAAGCACTGCTGCAAGCGTTCAAGGCACTGCACCAACGGATCAGTTACGGGTTGCCAATGCTGCCGGTCAGCGAACTGGCGCAACCGCTGCTGCGCCGCATGGTCGATCTGGGATTTGCTCAGGACGACTTCCTGCCGCTGCGCCCACAGGCGGCGCTGGTGCATCGCGTGTTAGAGACGCAACGTGGCCAGCCGTTGGCATTGGCGCTGATTGCGCTGGAATTGGCCCGCGGCCTGGAAATACCGCTGGTCGGGGTCAACTTTCCCGGGCATTTCCTGCTGCGCGTACCCGGTGCCGATCACCTGCTCGATCCCTGCGGTGGGCGCCGCCTGTACCCCAATGACTGTCGTGAACTGTTGCAGCGCCAGTACGGGCCGAACCTGCAACTAAAAGCCGAGCACCTGCTGACCGCGACACCGGTGCAGATGCTCCAGCGTCTGTCGCGCAACCTGCGCCAGCTGCACCTGACCCACGATAACTTCATCGCCGCCCTGATCGACGCCGAGCGCGTACTCGAACTCGGCGACGCCACTGCCGCCGACTATCTGGCCCGGGCGAGTCTGTATCAACGCCTTGATTGCCCGAATGCCGAACGCTTCGACCTGGAGCATGCGTTGCTGCTCAGTGACGATCCGATCCAGCGCCTGCGCCTGACCGAACGACTCGGCCACCTGCCGCCCAACTCCGTCGTCCACTGAAATACTGTTGTGGGCCCCAACCTAAATCAATGTGGGAGCGAGCCTGCTCGCGAAGCGGACGCCTCGGTCTGACTGGCAGACCGCGTTAGCGTTCTTCGCGAGCAGGCTCGCTCCCACAGGGTTATCCTCAACAGGGTTATCTCCTGCAGGGTTATCTCCAACAGGGTTATCTCGGGGTGTCAGGTTGGTTGGCGGGATGGGCCTTGATGAACGCAGGGTGTTCGGCCGCGAGCGCGGCGACCCCGCGGATTTTCGGATAATGGTCGAGGCTGACATTAAACCGCTCAGCCGCATACAACTGCGGGATCAGGTACACATCCGCCACGCACGGCCACTCGCCGAAACAGAAACCGCTATCACCGATCAATTGCTCCACCGTCGCCAGCCCTTGGGCAATCCAGTGGTCGATCCACGCCGTCACCTGCGCTTCGTCGTGCCCTGACTGACGCAGGCGATTGAGCACGCTGACGTTATGCAGCGGGTGCACGTCGCAGCCGATCACCGCCGCGACACCGCGCACCTGCGCACGCGCCACCAGATCGTCCGGCAACAACGGCACCTGTGGATAACGCTCCTCCAGGTACTCGATGATCGCCGGTGACTGGATCAGCAATTCGCCGTCATCGCTGCGCAAGGCGGGCACCCGGCCCTGTGGATTGATCGCCAGGTACGCCGCTTGCCGATGCTCGCCACCCGGCGGCGCGATCAGGTTGATCGGCAACGCCTGATAATCAAGGCCCTTGAGCGCCAGCGCGATTCGCACCCGGTACGACGAGGTCGAGCGGTAGTAGGTATAGAGATCCATGAGCGGCTCCTTCAGCGCGCCGCGATCACGGTGCCACGGCATTCGCCGAAGCCGATCGAGGCATGACCGTCGCGGGCGCAACGCGCGCGCAGGATGATTTCGTCACCGTCTTCAAGGAATTTGCGCACCTCGCCGGAGGCCAAGTCGATAGGCTTTTTACCGCCCTCGGTGATTTCCAGCAGGCTGCCGAACTGACCGTTTTCAGGGCCGGACAAGGTACCCGAGCCAAACAGGTCGCCGGCCTGCAACTGGCATCCGTTGACGCTGTGATGCGCGACCATTTGCGCGACAGTCCAGTACATGTAGCGAGTGTTACTGAGGGTCAGGCGATGGGCCGGCAGATTTTGCTCGCGCATGGCTTCGGTGAGCAGCAGCACTTCCAGTTCGATGTCGAAGGCGCCACCGTCCTGATCACGCTTGTCGAACAGGTAGGGCAGCGGCTGCGGATCGCCCTCGGGGCGCGCCGGCTGCGCCGTGCGGAATGGCTCCAGCGCTTCGGCCGTGACCACCCATGGCGAGACACTGGTGATGAAACTCTTCGACAGGAACGGCCCCAGCGGCTGGTACTCCCAGGCCTGGATGTCGCGGGCCGACCAATCGTTGAGCAGGCAGAAACCGGCAATGTGCTCGGCCGCATCGCCGATGGCGATCGGCTCGCCCATCTCGTTGCCCGGGCCGATCCAGATGCCCAGCTCCAGCTCGTAGTCCAGGCGCGCGCAGGGGCCGAAAGTCGGCTCGTTCTGGCCGGCCGGCAGGGTCTGGCCTTTCGGTCGACGCACCGCGGTGCCGGAGGCTCGCACGGTGGAGGCCCGACCGTGATAACCGATCGGCACGTGCTTGTAATTGGGCAGCAGGGGATTGTCCGGGCGGAACAGTTTGCCGACGTTCTGCGCGTGCTCGATACCAACGTAGAAGTCGGTGTAATCGCTGATCCGGGCCGGCAGGTGCATCTGGCAATCGGCAGCCAGCGGCAGAAGTTTCGCGCCTTGTGCTTCGATGTTGCCACGCAGGGTACTGCCTTCGCTGAACAGTTCGAGCAGGCGCGAGCGCAGAGCAACACGCGCCGCACGGCCCAGTTCGAAGAACGCGTTCAACTGCCCTCCGCGCATGGCTTCGACGGCGCTGCGCGCAACGCCATCGAACAGACCGGCCTCGAGCGCTACTTGCAGATCGAAGATATGTTCGCCAATCGCCACGCCCGCGCGCGGCGCCGAATCGTTGATGCTGAACACCCCCAGCGGCAGGTTCTGCAACGGGAAGTCACTGTGGCCGTTGGCCGAAGCGACCCAACTGCGGGTAATGGAAGGCTGAGTCATGGGTTATCTCCGGGTCGGGTCGAACGTGGCGGGCAGCGTGGCCCAGCAGGCGTCGTAATCGGGTTGCAGTTGTGGGCAGTCGAGGGCGAAGCGGCTTGGGCGCAGCACCTGGCTGGTCTCGAACATGAAGGCCATGGTGTTGTCGATCTTCGTGGGCTTGAGCTCGGCATTGATTGCTTTGGTGCAGGTTTCGCCGTCCGGGCCATGCGCACTCATGCAGCTGTGCAGCGAGGCGCCACCGGGCACGAAACCTTCGGCCTTGGCGTCGTACTCGCCCTGAATCAGGCCCATGAATTCGTTCATCAGGTTGCGGTGGAACCACGGCGGCCGGAAGGTGTTTTCGGCGACCATCCAGCGCGGCGGGAAGATCACGAAGTCGAGATTGGCCAGACCGTGCACGCTGGTCGGCGACGTCAGCACGGTGAAGATCGACGGGTCCGGGTGATCGAAACTGACCGTGCCGATGGTGTTGAAACGGCGCAGATCGTATTTGTACGGCACGTTGTTGCCGTGCCAGGCGACCACGTTCAGTGGCGAATGATTGAGTTCGGTGGCCCATAGCTGGCCGAGGAATTTCTGCACCAGGGTGGTCGGTTGCTGGAGGTTTTCGTAGGCCGCGATCGGCGTCAGGAAGTCCCGCGGATTGGCCAGGCCATTACTGCCGATCGGCCCCAGATCCGGCAGGCGCAGCGGTGCACCGTGGTTTTCGGCGACGTAGCCGCGCGCGTGCGGGTCGAGCAGTTCGATACGAAATTTCAGCCCGCGTGGCAGCACGGCGATTTCCAGCGGCGCTACCTCCAGCACACCCAGTTCGGTGGCGATGCGCAGACGACCCAGTTGTGGCACCAACAGCATTTCACCGTCAGCGTTGAAAAACACCCGCTCCATCGATCGATTGGCGGTATAGCTGTAGATGCTGATGCCGGACGGTTTTTCGGCGCTGGCGTTAGCGGCCATGCTCACCAGGCCGTCGACAAAATCGGTTGGCGCGGCAGGGATGTCCAGCGCATTCCAGCGCAGACGATTGGGGGTCACTTCACCCAACGGCCCTCCCGCCAGTTGCCGCTCCAGTTTGACGAATGCCGGGTGATTGGCCGACGGCTGGATCCGGTACATCCAGGTGCGCCGCGCTTCGCTGCGGGCCATGGTGAATGCGGTGCCGGAGAACAGTTCGGTGTAGAGACCGTAAGGAGCTTTTTGCGGGGAGTTCTGGCCAACGGGCAGCGCGCCGGGCAACGCTTCAGTGCTGAATTCGTTGCCGAAGCCGGACTGATAAGCCAGGCCCTGCGCGGTTGAATCGAGGTTCATGGAGCCTCCTGAACAGGGAGTCGGCAGTGGCCCATCGCTCTGGCTCAGAGGTTTCGGCACGCCGGGGTTGTTATTATCGTAATTTGATTACGCATAACGTAATTTGCTCGCTATCCAGCGTCAAGCTATAAAGACGCCCATTCGAACCGGAACCCGCCAGCACCATGGAAAAAACCAGCGACAGCAACGGCAAACAGAAAGTCCGCTCCGCCGAAGTCGGCACCGACATCCTCAAGGCCCTGGCCGAGTTGTCGCCGTCCACTTCGCTGTCGCGCCTGGCCGAACACGTACAGATGCCGGCGAGCAAGGTGCATCGCTATTTGCAGGCGTTGATTGCCTCGGGTTTTGCCGAGCAAAACGCCGCCACCAACCACTACGGTCTCGGCCGCGAGGCGCTGCGCGTGGGTCTGGCCGCACTCAATAGCATGGACGTGTTGAAAGTCGCCGCCCTGCCCTTGTCCGATCTGCGCGATGAACTCAACGAAACCTGCTTCCTCGCGGTGTGGGGCAATCAGGGCGCAACCGTTGTGCACATCGAACCGGCGGTGCGCGCAGTGACGGTAGTGACGCAGTTGGGGTCGGTGCTGCCGTTGCTCAGTTCTTCCACGGGGCTGGTGTTCAGTGCTTACCTGCCGCACCGGGAAACCGATGAACTGCGCGAGCAGGAGACCAGCGTTGAGCAACATCCGCTCAAAGACGAAAAAGCCTATACAGCGCTGTGTCAGCAGATCCGCGAACGCGGTCTGCATCATGTGCATGGTTTGTTGATGCCGGGTGTGGATGCGCTCTCGGCACCGGTGTTCAACGCGGTCGGGCAGATCGCCGCCGTGCTGACCATCGTCGGCCCGACCTCGCTGTTTCACGCCGACGAAAACGGCCCGGCGGCGCAGCGGTTACTGGCGGCGACGCGGGCCGTAAGTTGGCGAATGGGGTATGAACAGCAGCGTATCGAATGAGTAAACGAGCGCGTAAGTGCTCAGTAACGATCAACGCACCGTTGTTTTACTCAGCCCGTACTCGGCGCCCTCCATTAATGTCTTGAAGAACTCGATCAACATCTCCTTGGGTTCTTCCTGGCCAGTGTAATAGGTAACCAGTTCGGCGACCGTGCGCGCGTCTTCAAACAGACTGAGAAACGAGCGTTGTGCATGGGTAATTTCTTTGACGGGCGCACCCGCCGCCGCTGCCTTGCCCAGCGTCAACAGTCCGGTCAGGGTTTCTTTTACATGCCCCAGTGCAGCGGCATAATCACCTCGCCTGTGCGACTGCGAGGCGTCATAGATGCTTTTCATCATCTGGACGGCGACTACAACCGTTCCCACCGGAGGCACCAGCAAACTGACGATATTCGCAGCCTTCAATAGATTGTCGTAGACAAGACCGGCAATCAATTCATTCAAACTGGTAGTGCGCTCGTCGATATCACTCAATACCCGCCGCACCCGCTCATCATGGAAGGTGTAGAGATCCGGCAGCTTCGCGCGATTCTGCGTCCCGATCTGCGGTTTGCTGTCCACGGTTGCGACAAGGTTGTCGAAATAGTCGTTGATCACCTTCTGATCGGTGAGCAATATTCGCTTGCTGTAATACTCCCTGAATGGTCCGAGTCGAAAGCGAATCGAGGGAACGAATTCTGCGATTGGCCGGAAACTGACAAGATCTGGCGCGTCGGGTGTATAGAGCAAGTTCATAAAGCCCGAGGTCCGTTTCACGCGGAATATATAAACGCCTCCTACCGTGCGATCCCAAGCCGTCGTCAAACCGAGCGAACCGATGTTGAATTTATATAAACCCACGTCGCCTTCAGAGATATCGTTCGCAATCGGCTGATAAGCGCCGCTCTCTTTCAGGCTATCGATCACCTGCTGAACAGCAGAAAAAATCTCGGACGATAACTTGCCGCCAACAAAATCGGCGACTGCATTCAGGTGCATTTCACAGCGGATTTTCCGAGCATGTACAGCACGTATGAATACGTAGTCAGGATGCGCCTTGTTCTGGAACTTTTCTTTCAGCATCGCTGTATATCTATCGCCGGGTCGAAAGGTTTTCGACAGCGAAGACAGATCACGAATATCCAGCTTGTCCACCGCCGGGTGATTACTCAGCAAATAATATTTCGGGCTGTATTTGGTTTCGTAGGCGGGAGCGACCGCCTCAAACGCGATTCCTTCAAGCAAGAGATCGGTAACGCTCTTACGAAACGTTTCGGTCTGAACAATAATCCGATCAGGATCAACAGTAACGTCGCTCCCACGAGTGCGCAAAATTTCTTCAATCTGAGCTTTCACTGCATCATGGGTGAACTGCTCGAACGATGGAAAACCGTTGTCTCGTGCATCGACGGTTGAAAGAGCCTTGAGTTCAGTGGTCAACCGGGAATAGCGCATGCGACCTTGAAACCCCAGCGCCCGATAACCTGTCGGCGCAATTGCCTTGTGTTGGGCAACCTCGGCCCGGTAAGCGACGTTTACATAATCAACCAATGGTGTTTTGGCATCGAGGTCGAGATTGGCCAGTGTGGTATCCAGTTCGTACCGATAGCTCAGTTTAGCGCCGGTGCCATTGAGCAAGACGCCTGCGTCATGCAAATACTCCGGGTGAACCAATAATGCTGCGTATTCGCGGCTTGCGGACAACGCAGCCTCAATCCAGCGGTTCATGGCAAAAACGTCGGCGAACTTGTGCAGCTTGAACGGACCTTCGGGACTGCGCAAGAACAGCAGACACCCCGAGTACCCTTCTGCGGTGAAAACAAGTACATCTTTCAAGGCTGGCGCTTGTAGCCTGATTTTCAATCCGCGAATGGCAACCGACGAATCACTGGCCATTGCCCGGGCAATAATCCTGGCGTCAGTGTCGGTAAGGTCACCTGAGTGTCGAGCAACAAACAACTCGAACTGCATCTGACCGAAGAAATAATCACGATAGGCTTGCTGATATGCAACAGAAGGAGACGATGCAAGATCGCTGACAAAATCCAGACGCAGATTGCGCTGCACCAACCATTGCTCAAGCGCAGCGGGCGTCAGCCGGCTTGCGCTGGGTACGCCTGTGATGCTGAGACTGGCGCGATAACCGTTATCATGCAGACCGAAAACAATGAACTCGGTCAGCGTTCGGGTTTCTTCGTGGTCAATGGTGCGGCCTGCGACCTGCAGGGTGTACGAGCTCCGCACGGTGATGGATTGCGGGTCCAGTTGTTCACCAAGCACCCTGTCGGCCCACTCCGAAAACGTACGCAGCACATAATCTTTAAACGAAAAGCATGCCTCGGATGCGCTTTGATAATCCACCAGGTATTGATCTTTCGATGCCTCAAGTTCGGTGTAGCGCACTTGTATATCAGCGTTCGCTTGCTTCAGCCAAAGCGGCCACTCCGTCCGTTTCAAAGCCGCCCACAGCAAATAAAAGCGAGTGTTGATACCGTAACGCAGCACCTGCATGCCTTGATTATCCTGCAGCACGGAAGTCAGCGTGGTTTCCAGTTGATCACGGCTATTGGAAAGTAACGATACGCTCTCCAACTGACCTTTGAGATGAACCTCAACACAGTAGGCATGAGGATTCTGCATGGCTTTTGGGTAGTTGATCTGGTTGCTTTGCAAGGACAATCGAGCCTGAAGCTGGCGATGCAAGTCGGTATTTTTCTCAAAAAACTCAAAGCCGTTCTCAGGCGTGTGCATGAGGTAGCAAGTCGACTCGTTGAGCAGCTTCATCTCTGCATCCGAGCGCTCAGCGTTGTCGAGAACGAAACAGGGCTGGAGCGAATCGAGATAATCCTGTCGTGGTTGCAGGCTGACTTCAAACATCCCGCGGCCTGTCTCCGCGTCGAGCAGAGAAGCGAATCGCTCGCCCCAGTGGGCATCGAAATTGTTCGCCATGACCGACAGCGATAGCTCTGCACTTGCCACCGAAGCGTACGCCTGAATGAACGCCTGCTTGTTGGTCAGCGATAGCGCTTCAGAGCGTATGGATTTAACCGCTGCCGCCCAAAACTTCCCGATCTCGGCTCGCAGCGTTTTTTCCAGTCCGGCAGTCACTGCCGCGATCAGATCTTCGACAACAAAAATAGTGAGCCCGCTGACTTTGAATTGATTGTCCAACGTGTCCGGCAGCACAAATACCCCGTCACCGCCCATGATGTAGCCGGGGGTAACATTATTGTCCACGCAATAAAGCGTCACCTGCCAAAGAGAGCCCGACGGACGGTTATCACTGGGCGCAAAAGCAGGGTCCGTATTGATATATACCTTATCGATATCAACCGTTTTACCCAAGCGTTTCAATTCCGCTTCAAGCATATTACGCAAGATATCGTGCACGCTCGGCATCGCGTCGATAATTGCAAAAAGTTCGGCCTTTGCCCGGCTTGCCTTCTCCCACTCCTCTGTCCACGTGACTTGATCACCTACTGTGTCACGCATTAAACTTTTGAATAACTTACGCATGCAATATCCTGCCTTACTATCCAGAGCTGCGTTTGCAGCCACTGCAGATAGTTGCAAGGTAATGATTTTTTTAATTAGCAAGAAGCCCAAATACTTTACAAAGCATGCACAACAAAAAGACATACAGCCTTTCATTACTACTGACTACTAACTTCAAACAATCTCAATCCAGTATGCCCATGGCTTTTGCTTTCGCCACCGCCTGGGTCCGGCGTTCCACACCCAACTTCCCGTTGATTCGCCGGGCGTGGGTCTTGACTGTATGTAAGGAAATGAAAAGTTGCTCTGCAACTTGCTGATTCGATGCGCCTTGGGCAATCAACATCAGTACTTCGCACTCACGGCGACTCAGGCACGGCGCCAGCTTACTGCTCTCGGACTGCGGCGCCGCAACAGCCGTGACGGACTCTGTGCCAGCACTGCCTCGGCGTAACTGCCATTCGCGCATGGCTTGATGCAAATGACAGCGCTCAACCAGCATTCGAGCCCGCTGCAATGCCTGTTGCGCCAAGGCGCTATCGCCGTTCAACTCTGCCAGTTGCACAGCGGCCAGCAGTAATTCCGTTTCCATGGTCAGCAAGCCCTTGGCCTGGGCCTGCTCCAATAACCGTTCCAGAGTCGGGAGAGCGTCTTCGTCTGGATTCAATTGCGCACTGGCGCAGGCCAACAGGTATTCGACACGGGTGATCAGCTCGAACGTCGCGGGTGGCGCCTGGAGCGCAGACGGACCGCGGTAATGCCGTAGCAGCCGTGCCAACGCCTCATGCGCCAGCTGCGGTCGGCCTTGCTGCAACCAGAACTGGCTACTGATTTGCAGCACGACGCCGCGATAGACCGTATCGGGAATCTGTCGCTGCTGCATGACCCTCTCGGCCTCACGCAAACGTTCGAACGCACCGGCGTAATCGCCGCGATTACCTGCCAATTGGGCCTGGCCCAGATAACCATACAACACGCGCTTGTCGGCACTGCGCAAGCAGTCTTCAAGGCCTTGGGTGAACAACTGCGCAGCCCGCTCTTCGCGCCCCATGCACAGCGCCAGCCGCCCTCGCCGTAAAGCAATGCGGCCAAGCAACGGCGTGGGGACAACCCTGCGCTGACGCAGTAGCTGCTCGATATCCATGAGTAGGCTTTCAGCCCGCACAGGGGCTCCGCGCTGTTCAAGCCATTGCGCATGGTCAAGTTCAAGCACCGCCTCGAACAGCAAGGAACCCTGAGCACGCGCCAGGCACAAGGCCTCGCGGTTGATGGCATGGGCCTGATCAAGTTCACCGCACAGTAATGCTTGCTGAGTCATTCCCGACAGGCACAACACACGCGCCTGCCAGGCATCGGGCGCCAGCGCGGCCAACGCCTCCTGAAAGCAGGCGCGCGCCGCTGCCATACGCCCTTGCAGGTGCAAAAGCCACCCTTGTTGCGCCTGCCAGCGCGCCAGCAGTTGCTGTTCCAGCTGCGCCGCAGGCTGTGGCAGGAAGCGTGAAAGGTGAGCCATGCAGTGTGCGGCCTGTTCGAAACGACCGGCAAAGAGCAAGGCGCCAGTGACCAGCCCGATCAAGTGCGGGGTCATCAGCGTCAGCTCCTGGCTCTGGTGCTCATGTAATCGCAACAACAGGACAACCGTCTGGTCTTCAAACAGGTCTTCACAGCTCAGGTGCTGCGACACGCTCACGGCAGTCTCGTATTCTTCGGCCAGCAACGCCTGCTCGAAGGCCGCCCGCCAATCCCGCGCCGCGGTCAACCATTGGCAGGTTCGCCGATGCCAGGAGCGCGCGCACGGCCAATGCGACGCCTGCATGATTCGCGACAATGGGGGGAACACCTGCAGCCAGTCACCCGCCTCGTGCCAGGGTTCGATAAAACATCCGAGCACTTGCAGATCGTGCAGCAGCTGCGCGCCCTCTCCGGCGCCAAACAAATGTTCACACAGCGGCGCGTTGAAGCGCGGCAAATGAGCCAGCACACGCCATGCTTCGGCTTGCTCCGGCGTCAGACTGGCGAAAAGTTCGTGTTGCAGATAATCGAGCAATGTATCGACACGCTGCCGGGGCTGAAGGTGTTGCGCCCAGTCGCACTTTTGCAGCAGCGCCATGCGCGCACCGGCGCACCAGCCGCCGGTGCTCTGGAGAATACCGGCCGCGACGCGGGCAGCCTGCTCTGGCGGCAAGTGGTGCAACACCGAGGTAACTTCATCGTGTGTCAGGGCCAGGCTGGCGCGCTCGCATTCGTATAGTTCGTCATCCAGCAACAGGCGCGGCCAGTTGCACTGTGGTCGACGCCGGCTGCTGATCCAGAAGGTCAGCGCCGCGCTGCTGGCCGTCAGTAGCAGATCAAGCAGAGCATCCAGCGCCGGATTCGGCAGACGGCTGTAGTCGTCAATAAACAGCCAGGCGGGCCTGGACCACGCCGCCAGCGTCGCCAATAGTTGCGCCTCGCCAAGGTCTTCACTCAGCCCGAGCGCGCGGGTCAGTCGCTGGCAGAATTCTGTACGGCTGAGCGCCACGCCGGCCAACGGTAACCAGATCGTCTCGCAGCCTGCCGGGGCCATAAGCAGGCACTCGGTGAGTAGCGCGGTTTTGCCGCTGCCGGCGGGCGCGCAAATCAGCCGGACCCGTGCCTGCGACTCAAGCAATGGCTGGCACAGACGCGCGCGCGGCTGATGATGGGAAGCAAGCCTGGGGAGAAATCCGGGGCGATCCAGGCACGGAGTCATGGCGGTCATCGCGTCAGCCTTCTTATCGTTGTGCGATCACCCTAGCCCTCTCCACGGCCCTTGTTGACGAGTATTCAGCGCGCTGATTGACGGCCATAAAAAAGGCGACCGTGCGGTCGCCTTGTTGTAGCTTCGTCGCAGAGCAGTTACCTCACGCCCTCGGCGCGCAACGCCGAAGGTGTGTAATCGGCGGCCTTGGCTTCGAAGCCGAATTCGAAGCTGTGCTTCTCTTCGTTCTTCATGCCCAGGGCAATGTAGCGGCCGGCAATGATGTCGTAGAGCGCTTCAAGGGTGTAGGCCGGCGTCTGGTGATCGTAATAGAACTGAGCATGCCCTTCTGCTACTCGCCACAGCTGGCCGCGCCCGTCGTAGTGGTCGACAAGTGCGACCTGCCAGCTGTCCTCGTCGATGTACATGTGGCGCTTGGCGTAGATATGCCGCTCGTTGGGCTTGACCGTACCGATCACTTCCCACACGCGGTGCAACTCATAGCGTGTCAGGTCCTGATTGATGTGCCCGGCCTTGACGATGTCGTCGTACTTGAGCTTCGGCGAGTCGAGCTTGTAGCTGTTGTACGGGATGTACATTTCCTTCTTGCCGACCAGTTTCCAGTCATAGCGATCCGGCGCGCCGGAGAACATATCGAAGTTGTCCGACGTGCGCAGACCGTCCGCCGCCGTACCCGGCCCGTCATACGCTACCTGCGGCGCACGGCGTACCCGGCGCTGGCCGGCGTTGTAGATCCAGGCCAGCCGTGGCTCCTTCACCTGATCGAGGGTTTCGTGCACCAGCAACACGTTGCCCGCCAGGCGCGCCGGCGCGGTCACCGACTGTTTGAAGAACGTCAGCACATTGGCGGCTTTTTCCGGGTCGATTTCCTTCATCAGTTGCGGCACGGCGATCTCTTCTTCGAAGCGGATCGGTGTGTAGCTGCCGTTGGTCTGTGGCGTGACCTGGGTGATGATCCGGCGCAGGTTGCCGCCGTGATAACGGGTAATGTGGTTCCACAGCACCTCGACGCCATTCTTCGGAATCGGGAAGGCGTAGTAGCGGTTGCCGGTGAAATTGGCCAAGCCGTTGCCGTCGTTGATGGTGGTCACATTCAGTGCACTGCGCTTGGCCGATTCATTGATTTCCGGCGGCACGGCGACAGTACGGTGGCTCGGGTAGACCGGGATCTTGTAGGTTTCGGGGTAGCGCTTGAACATCGCCACCTGGCCATCGGAGAGCTTGCTTTTGTACTGATCGACGTTCGCTGCGGTGATAGTGAACAGTGGTTTTTCATTGGCGAACGGGTCGGCGAGAAAGCCTTTGCTGTCCACCGCGCCGGCGTTTTTCGGGATACCCCCGGTCCACGCGGGAATCGAGCCGTCAGCGTTGCCGGCCTTCTCGGCACCCAGCGGGGTCAGGCTGGTGCCGAGTCTGTTCGCTTCGTCCGGCGACACCGCCGCCATCACATTGGCCGCCAGCAGACTCAGGGCCAACACCCCGCATTGCAGAATCATTTTGCGCATTGCAGTCATCCTTCTCGGGCAGATCAGAAGTTCACGCCGAAGCTCAGGGCCACGAAGTCACGGTCTTCAAGGACGTTGTAATCGCCGCCGAAGAAATCGGTGTAACTGAGGCTCGCGGTGTAGGTGTTGCGGTAGTCGGCATCGATCCCGGCGCTGATCGCTTTCGCGCCTTCGTTGAACAGGCCGTTGGGGCCATAGCCGGCGACATCGTGCGACCAGGACAGGTTGGGTTTGAGGTTGATCCCGCCAATCACGTTGGCGTAATCGAGGATGGCGCGGGCGCGGTAGCCCCACGACGTCGAGGTCACGAAACCGTCAGTGTCGCCGCCGAACCCGTACTGGCCGTACACCGAGTCGCGGCCGTAACGCAGATTGCTGCGCGACTCCAGGCCACCGACATGCACCACCGCCGCTTCGCCGACGACAGTCAGGCGTTCGGCGCCCAGGACCTGATCGAAGAAGTGCGTCAGGGTACTCTGCACTTGCGTCACTTCTTTGCGGCGATAGCCCTTGTTGTCAGCACCTGGCGCGGTGGCCAGTGGCGACGCCGTGCCGCCGGCAATCGGATTGAGCAGCGCCAGGGTCAGGTCGTTGGTGCTGACCTGCACCGGTGCGTTGGGGCGGTAGCTGATCTCGCCGGTCCACGCGGTGCCGGTCGGCAGCGTGGTGGAGAAACTGGCGCCATACAGGCGAATGTCTTCCGGGTAGTCGAGGTAGTAGCTGCCGCGCCCGAGCATCACACTCTGCGCCAGACCGGCACCGCTGCCCGGCGCCAGGCCGTTGGCGATGCCGACCATGCGCGGCAGCGCCGCCAGGGTCGAAAGGCCCGCGGTGGTGGTGCCCACGTTTGGTGTGCGGCTGTGGTAATTCATGAAATAGAGGCCGTACTCGGTGTCTTCGCCAAGCCAGCGCAGCGCCGTGCCCCACTGCCCGGAATCACGCGCATCACGATCGCCGCCACGGGGAATCACCACGCCCTCACGGGTGACCTGAATGCCCTGGCCGAACGCGGTGGTCAACGGCACCAGCGGGGCAATGGCCGGATTGCCGACGGTATAGCCGTTGTTGCAGCCGTCCGCCGCCACGTCAACGCCGAAGAAGGTGCCGCAGTTGTCGAGGACAGTCTGGTCCCACTCCAGTTGGTAGAAACCTTCGATGGACAGTTTGTCGGTGAGGCTCTGTGAACCAAACAGCATGTTTACCGGGATCAGACCTTCCTTGATCTCGGCACCCGGGCGACGGAATGCGGAAACGTCGATCGGGTTGATGCTGTTGATGGAGTTGCCGATGAAGGTACTTTCGCCCCAGCTCACCACCTGCTTGCCGGCACGCACCGTGCCCGGCAAATCGGCGATGGTGTAGTTGTGGTAGACGAAGGCATCAAGAATCTGCGCGCCAGAGGACTTGGCGCCCTCCTTGCGGCCGCTGTCGCTGATCTGTTTGAACTCGCGATCTTCGTCCTTGAGTTCGAAGTCGTACCAGTACTTGCCACGTATGAATACGCCGGTATCGCCGTATTTCAATTCAAGGTCGTGAATGCCCTTGAAGATCTTCGAGAAGGTTTCGCCCTTCTTGAAGTTCAAGCGTCCGTCATCACCGGTCGAAGATTGCCCGGTGCCACCGTTGACCGTGCCGACCAGCGACTTGTCGGCATCGCGCATGCCCCAACTGGCCCCGATCGACAGCGACGAGTCGAACGTCCCCTCGATTTCGCCGATATTGAATGCAACCGCGTGCGCCTGGGAGCAGCAGCCCAGCGTCACCGCGGCTGCCAGCGCCTGCGGTGTGAAGATGGCGCGCATTGTTGTTTTTGTCATGCGTCTTCCCCGGTGAGTGACAGAAGGCCCCACCCTACTGCCGGGCGGTCAGGTCGATAAGCGCACCAAGGAGGTATTCGCGTTGTCGCTCGAAAGGATGAATGCCCTGCCAAGGCGCGCCATTGCGCCGTCCATGGACCGGCTGGATGCACAATCATCAGTCAGGTCCATGGTGCAGTCCGGGGCCGGCGGACTGTTGCATGCCCCGTAACAGTGCATGTCCGGAATCGGTATTTTTCCTACAGGACTGAGACCGTATTCTGGGCGCGCTTTCACGGGTAAGCCGAAAAGCACGAAGCGCTGGCCTTTGCGTAACTCAAGCCGCCGCTGACAGATTTCAGATGAATCGATGATTTCGCTTTGTCGCCCGCTGTTCACTGACGTTGATTTGTAGCTCCTTGATCCAACGTCTTACTTTGGCCGCTGCGTTTGCAGCGGCCTTTTTTATGCCTTCTGAAAATATGGAAACTTTGGTCCTACAACGTTTCCGAGACCACTATCAGATATTTCTCTTCTTGCCGAAGAACAATTAGCTCGCTGTTAAAAAACAGCGAAAGCACCTTCAAACCAACTCCCTCTTACTGACAACTTTCTCGGATTCGTTACCTGCGGATCTGTTGTAACTTGAAACGCATCAACTATCCGCTGATGGCGCTTATAAACCAGCAATGGATCATCGCGTTCTGCGCATCTGTCACGCACATTCAAAAGGATATGAATATGCAAAAGCCTCCGCCGTGGGAATTAACTGAACCTGTTCACACGACAGCTATCGCACCGGACCACATTATTCCCGCGAGGCCTTCAATAGGTAGCCATCGTTACAACGGCACTTTTAGTACAACCCGCAACTCCGCGCGTTATCAACCGATCCTGCAAAGTCACATCGGCATTTTGGAAAGAGAATTCCAGACCAGTACTGCCCAGATCCCCCAGACCCTTGAAGCGCAATTAGCCGCGACACGCCAGGAGGAGTCGACTCATCCACTGCCACCGGCGGCCGCGATAATCCGCGAGCTTGGCGTGCGCAACAAACTTATCCAGCGTAAAAGCGCGGAACTGCAACATCAGACCCACCTGTCCCACAGTTTTTATGGAAGCGACCCTACCAATAAAAGCGCCGATCAATTCCTTTCCCGCGCACTGGTTATTGATAAAACCCTAAGGCCCGACGGGCCGGGCATGACCCTGTGGAAACAATCCTACCGCGCAGCCCTGCAAGCAAAACTGCTGACCCGGCAACTGGCGCTTTTGCACGAGCAGCAAGTCAACGTGCACAACTGGCTGGCTGCCGTGCAAGCCAACGACCATGCCCAGGCCGCTGCGGCAGAGGCCGCGCGCCAGGCTGCCGAGCAAGCGCGAATCGCCGCCGAGCAGCAACGCCAGAGAGACATCGCCGAAGCTGCACGTCGTCAGCGGGAACAAGCAGAAATCCGCGCGCGGGAGCAGGCTCGGCTGGCTGCACTCGCGGAGCAACAGCGCGTGGCAGCCGAGCAAGCGCGCATAGCCGCTGAACAGAAACGCCAGAAAGACCTCGTCGAAGCTGCACGCCTTGAGCAGGAACAGACAGAAATCCGTGCACGTGAGCAGGTACGGCTGGCTGCACTGGCGGAGCAACGGCGCCTGGCTGCCGAGCAGGCGCGTGCCGCTGCCGAAACGGCACGAATCAATGCTGAAGCTGAAGCTCAGGAAAAAGTACGAACAGCTGCCTTGAAAGCAGCGCAGGCAGAAGCGGAGGCCCGGGCTGCAGCCGCAGCACAGGCGTCTGCCGCAGAACAGAGTCGTCTTCAGACTGAAATGGAACAGCGCATCGACGCGACTCAGCAGCAAAGCCTTCATCCCGCCGAAATGCAACAGGTGTACCCGGCGTCAGGACCAGTGGTTTCCACCGCTCCGGCGTTCTCCTTCGCCTCAGCCGCCATTCGCCTCAGTCCGGCAACGTCCTCCGCCATTCTCACCGCAATGCGCACGGCGTTAATGACTGTCACCGCGACGGGAGCCGCACTGTTCGGCAGTCCGGTGCTGATTGGCTTCGCGGCGGTGCTGATGCCATCACGCCTGGGCAACGGCGAGCGGTTTGTCGTGAGCGTGCCATTTTCCGAACTGTCATCGGAGTCTGCGCAAACACTGCGCGAAATAGCCGATCGCCAAGGCGCACTGGAAATGGCCGTGGGTCTGGGCGTAAGGCCAAGCGGTACTGGCGCGGAAGTGTTCGTGGCCTCGAGCGACAATTTTCATATTCGCTCAAGTGTGCTGGTTCTGAACGCGGCTTACGACTTGCTCAACGACGTGTATGAACTCGCGCTACCGCATTCGCCGACGGACTTTCTGACTTGGACACCGGCCACCTCACCGGGGGACAGCTCGACCGAGTCCCCCATGGTCGACACCGACTCTCCTGCCTATTCAGGTGCTCCGATTGTTCCACTTGAAGGCCGGCTGGATCTGAATCCGATTCTGGTTGAAGGCTGGGAAAGATTCATCATCGTGTTTCCCGATGACTCGGGGATTGCGCCGTTGTATGTGGTGTTCAGCGACCCTTATGAAGGAGCTTATGTAAAAGGAAAATACAGCGGCCGTATTTACAACCCAGAGCAATCCGGTGGGCCAATACTCGATCTGGACTGGAGGGGAGCGACCGTCACCCAATCTGGAATCAATGCTGTGAAGTTACACGTAGCAAGGCTCAACCAATCGGACGCGAACGACATCATGATTGACCGCCTAGAGAAAATTTTGAAGGGAGACCTGAGTTTCACTGACACTGATCTGCGTTACTACACCCATGAGATCAGAGAACTGGAGCGATACAGGGCTTTCGGTTACAGCGACGATGCATCCCCCTCTAATGAATCTCCAATATGGAATAACGCACATACAGCAACTCTCGAGGACTACAAACTCGGAAGCGAGTTAGCCCTGCTCTACAGCGAACGAGCAATTAGCGCGATGAGTACCCAAGTGCAACGAGAATATGAAAATGAAATGAGGAATTTCGGTCAATGAATACTGTCGAGAGAATCGTAAAGAACGAACCGATTGCGGACGTCATTTCACTCTTTGCACTGTGTTTTCACACCATGCGCATCGATCAAATGTATGCGCAATACTGCAAAGACACTGTTACCCATCGTGTATTTATAGACACATACCAATCGCTGTTCAGAAATGGCGTCTTGTCCTACGATGAAAACGGGAAAACCATCAAAGGTCCTAATTGGACACCGCCGGCGTTCATGACGGATAAACGCTACGACTAAAACAGAAAAATCCACCCGACTATCACTTCATTAGCCGGGTGGTTTGATACCTAGAGCGAATACTTCTGCAAATTCGCCATCATTTCCTTCAACGCCTCAATATTGTCCTGCGGATGCGCCGCCCCTTCGAAGTCACAAATCTGCTGCCAGTGCGCTGCCACATCTTCCGGTGAAAACCCCTCGCGCGGATCAAACCCGGCGCCGAGGCTGCGCTCCCAGCGCACTTTGCCCATCCACCCCCCGCCGACTTCGAACAACCCGGACGTTTCCTGACATTGCTCACTCGCCAGGTAAACTACGAGTGGACTGACCAGCTCCGGCTTCAGTTGCTCGAACACTTGCGGCGGGATCAGGCCTTCGGTCATGCGCGTGCCGCCCGTTGGGGCAATGGCGTTGACGAGGATGTTGTTCTTGCGACCTTCAATTGCCAATGTGCGCGTCAAACCGTACAGCCCGAGCTTCGCCATGCCGTAGTTGGACTGACCGAAGTTGCCGTAGATGCCCGAAGTTGATGCAGTGAAAATCACCCGACCGTAGTTTTGCTCGCGCAAATGCGGCCAGGCAGCACGGGTGACTTTGTAGGCGCCTTCGACGTGCACGCGATAGACCAGATCCCAATCCGTGTCCTCCATCTTGTGAAACGATTTGTCGCGCAGGATCCCGGCGTTGTTGACCACCACGTCGACGCGGCCGAACGCATCGAGAGCGTTCTGCACCAGTTTGTCGCCGTCGGTGACCGAGTCATGGTTGGCTTCGGCAGTGCCTCCCGCGGCGCGAATTTCGGCGACAACGCGGTCGGCAGCAGACGCGTTGGCGCCTTCGCCCTGAGTCGAGCCGCCGAGGTCATTGACCAACACCCGGGCGCCCTGTTTTGCGAACAACAACGCGTGAGCACGTCCGAGTCCGCCACCGGCTCCGGTGACAATCACGACTTTATCTTCGAAACGCACAGGCTCGTTCATCGCGGCAACTCCAGCTGGCCAAGGGATAATGATCCCGAGTGTCAGGCACCGCGCTTCGGGTCACAACGAATACGACTGAGGCTGAATGGTGCACGATAAGGCAGGGGGATGATCCAGAGTCCTCACGGCATTATCACGAACAAGCGACTTTGCGCGGTGGCAATACAAGATGGCTGCGAAACGCCAGATAGTGCTCGAGTACCTGCACCGGCGCTTCGATCTGCGGATAGTGGCCAATGCCCGGTAACACTACCGTGTCCGCGTCAGGGATCAGCTCGTGATAACGCTCCACCATGTGCACGCCGGAGATCGGGTCGACCGCACCATCGACCACGCGCAGGGGAACATCCCCGCGCTGCATGGCGGCCACCCAGCGCTCGCGCTGCACCCGGCGTTCGGGGATATAGGTAATCAGTTTGTGCATGATGCGTGGCCCGCGGTTGCTGTCGACCAGACTCCAGAAATCGTCCAGTTCGCTTTCGCTCGGCTGGCTCTGCGGGCCGAATATTCGCTGAAAACCTTTGACCAGGGCCTCGCGACTGAACGCGCGGCCCAGTAGCCAGCCCAGCGGGCTTAGCAGCAGTTTTTGCATCAACAATGGGCGATGGGTTTCCGGAAACAGACCGCCGTTGAGAAACACGCAACTGGCGACGACGATTCGCGCCTCGTAGTGCCGCGCGAGCAGTTCCTGCGCGACGCTGTCACCGTAGTCATGGGCAAGGACATGCACCGGTTGCTCGACCTGCAAATGGCTGAGTAATGCCTGCTGCAGATCGGCCTGTTCCAGCAGGCTGTAGCGGTGATTGAGCGGTTTGGCCGAATCACCGAAACCGAGCATGTCGCAGGCGATCACCCGATAGCGCTGGGCCAGCGGTTGCCACAGGTAATGCCAATCCCAACTGGCAGTCGGAAAGCCATGGATCAGCAGCAGCGGCTCGCCCTGCCCGGCCACCCAGTAACGGATCGGCTGGCCCTGAAAGACAAACGTCCGGCTGCGTTTACGCCAGACACACAGAGGAATCTCGGCAAGAGGCATCAGAGTTTATATCCGGGGTCTTGTTTATCGAGTTTGCGCAGCAGCGCCGGCCAGGCCAGCGCGCCGCCCATGCCTTGAGCGCTTTTGGTCACGCCGGCAATCATCGCCTTGGCGCCCGCAAGAATCTGCGGTTCGATGGCAATCAGCTGCGCACCGCCTGACTGCGCCATGACCTGGATGTCGCAGGCGCGCTGAAAGGTGAACATCATCAGGAAAGTGTCGGCGATGGTGCCACCACAGGTCAGCAGACCGTGGTTGTGCAGCATCAGAAAATTGTTATCGCCAAGATCAGCTTGCAGCCGCGCCTTCTCTTCATGGTTCAGCGCCACTCCTTCGTAGGCGTGGTAGGCCAGGCTCGACAGCACGAATAATGATTGCTGGCTGATCGGCAACACGCCCTGCTGTTGCGCCGACACCGCGACACCGGACGCGGTATGGGTATGCAAGACACAGACGACGTCGTGCCGAACCTCATGTACCGCACTGTGGATGGTGTAGCCGGCGGGGTTGATTTCGTAGGGGCTGGCCATGAGTTTGTTGCCGGCCTGGTCGATTTTCACCAGGCTTGAGGCGGTGATCTCATGAAACATAAGACCGAACGGATTGATCAGGAAATCTTCGGTGCCCGGCACCTTGGCGGATATGTGCGTGAAGATCAGGTCGTCCCAGCCATGCAGGGCGACCAGCCGATAACAGGCGGCGAGATCAACACGGGTCTGCCACTCAGCAGCACTGACCTGGTCTTTGACATCAAGGGACGACGGGACGGGGGCTACGCTCACTGTGTGCACCTCTGCGTTCTTCTTGTTCTGCTGGTGTCAGCAGTCTAGTCAGACGCAGGCCATCGCGTAGTTGCATTCGCAGCCAGCTTGATGACTGAACGAGTCAGCGGTGCAAACCGCTGGCGTCCTGTCAAAGCATCGACGCCAGCGAATCTGCTGTAAACCGAGTGAGCAGGCGCTTTTTGACGCCTGTTGAATATCGCAATCAGCCCTTGAGTGTGTCGATCAGTTTTGCCAGCCAAGGCTCGGCATCGGTTTCCGGGGTAACACTTTCACTGGCGTCGATGCGCAGCATTTCTTGCACTTCGCGCACCCCCAGTTCAGCGAACAGTTCACGTATCTGCTCGCCACCGCCACAGAAGGTGTCGCCATAACTGGCATCACCGAGGGCAATCACCGCCCCCGGCAAGCCGCGCCACGCAGCGGGCAATTGATCGCGGATAGCCGAATACAAGGGTTGCAGGTTGTCTGGCAGCTCGCCCATGCCTGTGGTCGAGGTCACGGCGAGGAAAGCTTCAGGGCCGAACGCGTCAATATCGGCCAGCGTGGCGCGCGAATTGTAGAAGGTTTCAAAGCCAGCGGCTTTCAGCAGGTTCTGGGCGTGGCGAGCGACTTCTTCGGCGGTGCCGTAGACCGAACCGGAGAGGATGGCGACTTTCATCAATCTGATCCTGAAACTGAAAAAAAGAGCGCCGATAGTAACAGTCTGACGCGCTGCGCTGCGATCGAATCTCAACAAGCGACGATAGCCAGTAGACAGCACCGAAGGTTCTTCTAGAATGCAGCCGACAATAACTCGCAAAGGGCTTCAAGGATGATTAATGCCAGCTTGCTGCAAATGGTAATAAACGCATCGAACGACGGGATCGTGGTGGCGGAAAAGGAAGGCGAACAGGACAACATTCTGATTTACGTCAATCCGGCATTCGAGCGTCTGACCGGCTACACCAGCGAAGAGATCCTTTATCAGGACTGCCGGTTTCTCCAGGCCGGAGACCGTGACCAGGACAATCTGAGCCTGATTCGCGACACCCTGCGCGAGGGAGGCGCATGTCGGGAAATCCTGCGTAACTACCGTAAGGATGGCACGCCGTTCTGGAACGAGCTGTCGCTTTCGACGGTAAAAAACGCGGACGACGGGCAGACTTATTTTGTCGGGGTGCAAAAGGATGTAACGGTTCAGGTCAAGGCTCAGCAACGAGTGGCTCAGCTCGAAGCCCAGGTCGCGGCTCTGGAAGCCGAACTGGCAGCGGTCAAAGCGACGAACGGCGCAAACAAAACCGCGAACTAACGGTCATTAACTACAATCACCAATGACTTTGTAATTATACCTTTCGAGCACGCCATGCAACGCGACGCCCTCCTGACCCAGGATGAGCTGGACTTCATCCAGACCATGCAGCACAACCCGCAACTGAATGTGCGGGATGCAACGTCGAGTCTGCTGGTTAACGGTGGTTCGCAGATCCGCGACCTGCTCACGCGTCTGGCCGCTCATGAGCAGGTGACTATCCAGGCCAGCTTCGAAAACCAGCAGATGACCTTCCCCTTGCATCTGGTCGAAGACGAATTCCACGCGTTGCACCTGCGCCTCGGCGTGCCGAGTATTTACGAAGATGGTCCAATGGTGCGGCCTTGGCGGCTGGTGCTCGAAGAGCCGGTCGCCCTGGAGAACGTCAAGGGACAACCCGGCACGTTGTGGGTCCACGAGGTTTCGCACAAAGGCGTGCTGCTGGAAGTGCGCAACAAGACCAAACCACCCAAGCATTTTGCGCTGTGGTTCAGTCCTTCGGGTTACGAGCGGATTTCATTGCGCGGCAATTTCGAACGGGAAACCGAAAACGGTTTCTACGCCTACGAATTGAGCCAGACCGACACCGATGAAACCGAGCGCCTGCGTCAGTACATCCTGCAGCAACATCGCCTGACGCATCCGGCCCTGCACGCCTGAGCGTCAGGTATCCAGCGTCCCGGCCAGAAACTGCAGCATGCGCTGCCGCATGGTCGTCCCTTCGTTCCCCAGGCACGCAATAGAGGATCCGGCCAGGCTCTCCTGCGCCAGATCCGACGCGTCGCCCGCCAGCATCAACTGACAATCGAGGCTCAGCGCCAGCCGTTTCAGGCGCCGCGGCAATTCGGTGCCGGGCGCGTGGTTTGAAAACACGACCAGTGCTTCAGGACGGACCTTTTCGCAGACCAGCGTCAGCTCATCGAACGGCTGGCCGGTGGGCAGCAGGCGTACGCCGCAATCGTTGCCGCTGAGAAACAGCGCGGCCACCAGCAACTCCAGTTCACGACATTGCCCGGCCAGTGCGCTGACGATGATCCGCCGTGGCTGAGAGCCGCGCAGCATGACAATCCGTTGCAGCACCCGCACCCGCAGGAAGCCATCGAAGAACAGCCACTCACTGGTTTGTCCGAACGCATCCTGACGTTGCAGCAATTGCCGCCACAAAGGCATCAGAATCTCCTGAAACACCACCGACAGTGCGTAGGAAGAGAAGATCTGCCCGTAGACCCGATCCAGCTGCTGATCGTCGAATGCGCTGACCGCCTGCTGGATCTGCTCCTGCCATTGCCGATAATCGGCCTGTACCAGGTCGTCGGAGATGAGGTGCGCCAGCACTTTAAGCGGCTCGGTCCGGGCCAGAATCTTGCCGACTTTGCTCACGGCAACACCGCGATCGATCCAGTCGACGATGCTGCGAACACGCTCGATATCGGCCATCGAATACAGCCGATGACCACTTTCGGTGCGCGTCGGCTGGATCAATCCATAGCGCCGCTCCCAAGCGCGCAAGGTTACCGGGTTGACGCCGGTCAGCCGCGCGACCTCACGGATGGGGAACAGATCTGCGCGTTCGACCGCAGCAGACACCTGTAAAGCAGGGCTTGCGTCCGTGATGACAGGCATAGGGCACTCAACTTCCATGTCGGCTCGATTGGATCCCATTCTACCCTCCATGTCCTATCGACATTCAAGTGCTTAAATGCGACGAAAGCCGCTGGTTTAATCGGCAAAAACAGGAATAATCCTTGCTTGTCGAAAAGCGCAGACCTCTACCCCGGCCCTGCGTCAGGCGAAACTCCTACCCGGAGCGGAGCACCGAAACATGGAGATACACAATGTCTACTGCCCCCGTCACGCTAATGGTAGCCCGTCGCGTCGCCGATGGCCGCTATCAGGATCTGATCGCCTGGCTGCGCGAAGGTGAACAACTGGCCACTGACTTTCCCGGTTACCTGGGCTCCGGCGTACTTGCGCCACCACCGGGCGATAACGAATTCCAGATTATTTTTCGCTTTGTCGACGAGCAGACGCTGCATGCCTGGGAGCATTCGGCATCGCGCACCGCCTGGTTGAGCCGTGGCAGCGATCTGTTCGCCCATCCGCAGGAACACCGCGTCAGCGGTATCGAGGGCTGGTTCGGCGCCGCGGGCCAGCGGCCACCGCGCTGGAAACAGGCCGTGGCGATCTGGCTGGCCTTTTTTCCGGTGTCGCTGTTGTTCAATTTTATCCTCGGGCCATTACTCGCCGAACTGAGCTTGCTGCCCCGTGTGCTGATCAGTACAGCATGCCTGACACCGCTGATGGTTTACCTCTTTATTCCGCTGTCGACGCGCTTGCTGGCGAACTGGTTGAACAGCCCCCCGACACGGCCGTTGCCGGTGACACCGTCTACGCAAAACCGCTGATCCTTGGTGGGAGCGAGCCTGCTCGCGAATGCTGACCGTCGTCCAACCTGGATATCGACTGATGCAGCGCTTTCGCGAGCAGGCTCGCTCCACACGCAGGTGGTATCACCAGTAATAGGTATACCGCTCACGCCGCTGTTATAGTTTTTGCTCCCCCTGCGATGCGAGCTGTTCATGCCTGATTGCGTAGCCCCGATCCTCATCACCGGTGCCGGCCAGCGTGTCGGGTTGCATTGTGCCCAGCGCTTGCTCGAAGACGGCCGCCGCGTGATTTTCACCTACCGCACGGAACGCCCCGGCGTGCAAGCGCTGCGCGACCTGGGCGCCATCGGCCTGTTCGCAGACTTCTCCAGTGAAGCCGGTATCCTCGCCTTTATCACCGAACTGCAATCGCACACCGACAGCCTGCGCGCCATCGTGCACAACGCCTCCGAATGGCTGGCCGAAACCCCGGGCAACGAGGCCCAGGCCTTTGCTCGGCTGTTCAATGTGCACATGCTCGCGCCATATTTGATCAACCTGCACTGCGCCGACATGCTACGGCGCTCGGCGCCCGCCGACATCGTCCATATCAGTGATGACGTCACGCGCAAAGGCAGCAGCAAACACATCGGCTACTGCGCCAGCAAAGCCGGGCTGGACAGCCTGACGCTGTCTTTTGCCGCCCGCTATGCGCCGGCGATCAAGGTCAACGGGATCTCCCCGGCCCTGCTATTGTTCAATGCCGACGACGATGCGGCGTACCGCGCCAAGGCCCTGGCCAAATCGGCGCTGGGGATCGAGCCCGGCAGCGAAGTGATCTACCAGAGCTTGCGTTATCTGCTCGACAACCCCTACGTCACCGGCACGACCCTGACCGTCAACGGCGGGCGGCACGTCAAATAACGTCCTGCTGCGAGGCTGTCCATGAACCGCTCCCTGCCCGAACATTACCGCGACATTTTGATCGGCCTCGGTGAAGATCCCGACCGAGAAGGGTTGCTCGATACACCGGTGCGCGCGGCCAGGGCCATGCAGTACCTGTGTCACGGTTACGAACAGAGCGTCGAAACCATCGTCAATGGTGCGCTGTTTGCTTCTGACAGCGATGAAATGATCATCGTCGCCGACATCGAGTTGTACTCATTGTGCGAACATCACTTGCTGCCCTTCATCGGCAAGGCCCATGTGGCTTATATTCCAACAGGCAAGGTGCTGGGATTGTCGAAGATCGCCCGACTGGTAGACATGTTCGCCCGGCGCCTGCAGATTCAGGAAAACCTCACCCGGCAAATAGCCGATGCGGTGCAGCAGGTCACCGATGCCGCCGGCGTCGCGGTGGTCATTGAAGCCAGACACATGTGCATGATGATGCGCGGTGTCGAAAAACAGAATTCGACCATGAACACCTCGGTCATGCTCGGCGCCTTCCGCGACTCGAGCACCACCCGCCAGGAGTTTCTGCAATTGATTGGACGGAGCAAGTAAATGCCACAACTTCAACCAGGAATGGCACGCATCCGGGTCAAGGATTTGCGCTTGCGCACCTTTATCGGGATCAACGAGGATGAGATCCTCAACAAACAGGATGTGCTGATCAACCTGACCATTCTGTATGCCGCGCAGGAAGCGGTGCGTGACAACGACATCGACCATGCGCTGAATTACCGCACCATCACCAAGGCGATCATCGCCCATGTCGAGGGCAACCGCTTCGCGCTGCTCGAGCGTCTGACCCAGGAACTGCTCGATCTGGTGATGACCAACGACTCGGTGCTGTACGCCGAAGTCGAAGTCGACAAACCGCACGCGCTGCGTTTCGCCGAGTCGGTCTCGATAACGCTCGCGGCAAGCCGCTAAGCTTCAAGCTTCAAGCCGCAAGCTGTAAACTTCGCTCACTGTCACCCCATCTTGCAGCTTGAAGCGCGCCGCTTGAAGCTGTCTCGCAGAGACCCCTATGACCGAGCAACAACGCCTCGAACTCGAAGCCGCCGCCTTCCGCCGGCTGGTCGCCCACCTGGACAGCCGCAAGGATGTGCAGAACATCGACCTGATGAACCTCGCCGGCTTCTGCCGCAACTGCCTGTCCAAGTGGTACAAGGCCGAAGCCGATGAGCGTCAGATCGAGGTCAGCCTTGATGACGCCCGCGAAGTCGTTTACGGCATGCCATACGCCGAGTGGAAAGCGCAATATCAGCAAGAAGCCAGCGCCGAACAACAAGCGGCGTTCGCCAAAGGAAAAAACCCATGACTGATCTGAACATCCTGCGGGCCAGCCTGAAGAGCGGCGAACACGCTTTTGCCGACACCCTCGCGTTCATCGCCGCCGGTTACGACTATCAGCCGCAGGCCTTCAACAACGGTGGCGTGGAAAATGCCGCCGGGCAGAATGAAGGCTCATGCAAGACGCTCGGCCTGGCGCTGCTGGAAGGCTTGAGTGATGAAGAAGCGCTGCTGGCATTCGGCGAGCATTACCGCTCGGTCGTCGCAACGCCTGCGGGCAACGATCACGGCAATATTCGCGCGCTGATCAAACACGGCCTGGCCGGTGTGAAACTTGAAGGCCAGCCGCTGACCCGCCGCTAACCTCTGCAGCAACGCAAGCCCGCTCCCACATTTCGAGTTGTGGAGGCCCGGATAACGGGCACAAAAAAACCGGCCATTCTCTGGCCGGTTTTTTTGTGCCTGCGATTTAGAACGTAGCGTTCTGCAAACCGTCCAGGTAACGCTCGGTATCGAGTGCCGCCATGCAGCCGGCGCCCGCCGAGGTGATGGCCTGACGGTAAACGTGGTCAGCCACGTCACCGGCCGCGAAGACACCTTCGACGCTAGTGGCAGTGGCGTTGCCTTCACGGCCGCCCTGCACCACCAGATAACCGTCTTTGAGCGTCAACTGGCCTTCGAACAGCGAGGTGTTCGGGGTGTGACCGATGGCGATGAACACACCGTCGACCTTGATTTCGTCGAAGCTGCCATCGTTGTTGCGCAGACGCGCACCGGTCACGCCCATGTTGTCGCCGAGGACTTCGTCCAGGTTGGCGTTCAACTTGAGGATGATCTTGCCTTCGGCCACGCGGGCGTTGAGCTTGTCGATGAGGATCTTCTCGGCACGGAAGGTTTCGCGACGGTGAACCAGCGTTACGGTGCTGGCGATGTTGGCCAGATACAGTGCTTCCTCAACCGCGGTGTTGCCGCCGCCCACCACCGCTACCGGCTTGTTGCGGTAGAAGAAACCGTCGCAGGTCGCGCAGGCCGACACACCCTTGCCCATGAACGCTTCTTCCGAAGGCAGGCCCAGGTAACGGGCGCTGGCACCGGTAGCGATGATCAGCGCGTCGCAGGTGTAGACGGCGCTGTCACCGGTCAAGGTGTACGGCTTGGCAGCGAAATCCACAGCGTTGATGTGATCGAAAACGATCTCGGTTTCGAAACGCTCGGCGTGCTCGCGCATCCGCTCCATCAGCACCGGACCGGTCAGACCGTGCACGTCGCCCGGCCAGTTATCGACTTCGGTCGTGGTGGTCAGTTGACCGCCGGCCTGCATGCCGGTGATCAGCAATGGCTTGAGGTTGGCACGGGCCGCGTAGACCGCAGCGCTGTAACCGGCAGGGCCGGAACCGAGAATAATCACTCGCGAATGACGGACTTCAGACATGACCTGCTCCTGTTGACCGGGCCGAAAAACGGGCACGGATCGCCGGACTGCCGGCGGGAATAAAAAAGGACCGTGGATGACCTTGGGGAAGGCTTGAACTCGACAGTCCTGTAAAAAGTTGGGTGCAGCGTATCGAGGGGGGCAAGATTAAGGAAATACGGTTTAACAATCCAGCTCATAGGTGGTCTCTATGCCGAGCGACTGACCTGATGGACGTCTTTGTTACAGTGCATGTCGATTAATCTGCCGCGCTTTCACCACCGCTGCAAAGCCGGTAAGGTCGGCGCGTTTTCCCTTGCTCGGAGCACCTTATGCCCGCCCCCGTTCTTTCCGGCCCGCAATACCTGCGCGAAGGCCTCAAACTGGTTCTCAGCCCAGGCCTGCGCCTGTTCGTGCTGTTGCCGCTGGCGATCAATCTGGTGCTGTTTGTCGGTTTGATCTATCTGGCCGGCCATCAGTTCAGTCTGTGGGTCGACACGCTGATGCCGTCACTGCCCGAATGGCTGAGCTTCCTCAGCTACATCCTCTGGCCGTTGTTCGTGGTGCTGGTGGTGCTGATGGTGTTTTTCAGCTTCACCTTGCTCGCCAATATCATTGCCGCACCGTTCAATGGCTTCCTTGCGGAAAAAGTCGAAGTGGTGGTGCGTGGCACCGACGACTTCCCGGCGTTCAGTTGGGGCGAGCTGATCGCCATGGTTCCGCGTACATTCGCCCGGGAAATGCGCAAGCTTGGCTATTTCCTGCCGCGGGCGATCGGCCTGTTCATCCTTTCGTTCATTCCCGTGGTCAATATCATCGCCGCGCCGCTATGGCTGCTGTTCGGCGTATGGATGATGGCGATCCAGTACATCGACTACCCGGCGGACAACCATAAACTGGGCTGGAACGAGATGCTCGCCTGGCTGCGGCAAAAGCGCTGGCAGAGCATGAGTTTCGGCGGCAGCGTGTATCTGGTGTTGCTGATTCCTGTGGTCAACATCCTGATGATGCCGGCGGCGGTCGCCGGGGCGACGTTGTTCTGGGTGCGTGAGCGTGGGGCGGAGAACCTCGTTACGCAAAACTGACCCAGTCACAAATCCATCATCCAACCGTCACATCGTCGACATGGCCTCAGCCGACACTGAGGTCATGACGACAGCTCTACACATCACCCTGATCAGCGAAACCTTCCCACCGGAAATCAACGGCGTGGCCAATACCCTTGGCCGCTTGTGCGATGGACTGCGCGCGCGCGGGCATCAGGTTGACCTGGTGCGCCCGCGTCAGGCCGGCGATCAGCAACGTAGCGATGACGAATTGTTGCTGTGTCGCGGCTGGCCATTGCCGGGGTATCCCGGCCTGCAATGGGGCCAGTCATCGATGCATAAACTGCTGCGGCGTTGGAAGCATCAGCGCCCGGATGTGCTGTACATCGCCACCGAGGGTCCGCTGGGGTTGTCGGCGCTGCGGGCGGCACGACGCCTGGGCATTGCGGTGGTCAGCGGTTTTCATACCAATTTCCAGCAATACACCAGCCAATACGGCCTCGGTTTACTGACACGGATGCTCACGCATTACCTGCGCTGGTTTCACAATCGTTCGGCGTTGACGCTAGTGCCAAGTGTCAGCCAACGCCTGGAGCTGGAACGCCGGCATTTTGAGCGACTCGCCCTGCTATCCCGCGGTGTGGACAGCCAGTTGTTTCACCCCAGCAAACGGCTGAACGCACTCCGTCAGCAATGGGGGCTGGCTGAACGCGATATAGCCGTGATTCACGTAGGACGACTCGCACCGGAGAAAAACCTCGGTCTGCTCAAACGCTGTTTCGAAAAACTTCGCCAGACTTATCCACAGCGCAATCTGAAGCTGATTGTGGTGGGCGACGGTCCACAGCGCACAGCGTTGGAAAAGGACCTGCCCGAGGCTATTTTCTGCGGGGCCCAGCGTGGCGAAGCCCTGGCGGCGCACTATGCCTCTGGAGATGTGTTTGTGTTTCCGAGCCTGACGGAAACCTTTGGCAACGTGGTGCTGGAAGCCTTGGCCTCGGGGTTGGGTGTGGTGGCCTATGACCAGGCCGCGGCGGCGCAGCATATCCGCCATGGCTACAACGGCGTATCAGCGATGCCCGGCGATGAGCAGGCTTTTTGCGAGGCGGCGGCGTGGTTGCTGGAGGAAGATGAGCGGTTGCGTTGTGTGCGGCTGAATGCGCGACAGCATGGCAGCCGGCAGGGCTGGGCGGCAATTATCGAGCAATTTGAACGGTATTTGCGGGGGGCTTGTCAGGGGGAGCTGGTAGTGCCGAATGCGCAGACATTGCCCTGAGTCATGGCTGGCTTGGAGACCGCTATCGCGAGCAGGCTCACTCCTACAAGGGAAACGCATTCCAATTGTAGGAGTGAGCCTGCTCGCGATAGCATCAATGAAAGCGCCGCTTAAACCAGGGTCATCAACGCCTCACGGCTGAACGGCAAAATATCCTGCTCACGCCCTTCGCGAACTTTCTGCGCCCAGTCCGGGTCGACCAGCAACGCGCGCCCCACCGCCACCAGATCGAATTCTTCCTTGTTCAGCCGTTCCAGCAGATTCTCCAGACTCGCCGGCTGCGCAACCTTGTCGGTGTTGACCATGAACTGCAGGAACTCGCCATCCAGGCCCACGCTGCCGACGGTGATGGTCGGTTTGCCGGTCAGCTTACGCGTCCAGCCCGCCAGATTGAGTTCGGAGCCGTCGAACTCCGGCTCCCAGAAACGTCGCGTCGAGCAGTGGAAAATATCCACACCTGCGTCAGACAGCGGCTTGAGGAATTCACCCAACGCTTCAGGAGTGTGTACCAGACGCGCGGTGTAATCCTGCTGCTTCCATTGCGAAAAGCGGAAGATGATCGGAAAACCTTCGCCGACTGCCGCACGTACCGCGTGAATCAATTCGATGGCGAAACGCGAGCGGTTGGCCAGACTGCCGCCGTACTCATCGGTACGCTGATTGCTGCCTTCCCAGAAGAACTGGTCGACCAGATAACCGTGGGCGCCATGGATTTCCACGCCATCCATGCCGATGTCTTGCGCAGCTTTGGCAGCTTGGGCGAACGCGGCAATCACGTCCTGGATGTCTTGTTTGCTCATGCCATGCACCACGACCTGACCATCCTTGAGCTTTTCCGACGGACCGTAGCCCGGAACGCTGGCGTCCGGCTCGGTGCCGAGGCGGCGCACGCTGCCGACGTGCCACAGTTGCGGGACGATCTTGCCGCCTTCAGCGTGGACCGCGTCGACGACTTTTTTCCAGCCTGCCAGCGGCGCTTCACCGAAAAACTGCGGCACGTTCGGGTAGCCGTTGGAGGCGATATGGCCGACCGTGGTGCCTTCGGTGATGATCAGGCCGACACCGGCCGCTGCGCGACGACGATAGTATTCAATGACTTTTGAATTCGGTACGCCGCCAGGGGAAAACGAACGGGTCATTGGCGCCATGACCACACGGGTCGGCAGTTCGAGGGCACCGAGGTGGAACGGTTTGAACAGGGCTTGAACGGGCATCGGCGAGGCTCCACAGAGAGGACTTTATGACGAAGATAATATGGAGAGTCGAAGACGCTGAACAGCATTATTGATTGGGGTGATTAAGGGTTAAAAGATCAAAGGCAAAAGATCGTCCGAAGGCTCGGGCCGCGATCGGACGATCTCTTGATCCTGCTTCAGGCCAACGCTTTTTCGATCGCGGCAATCACGCTCGGATCATCCGGCGCCGTGCGCGGCGAGAATCGCGCCAGTACCCGACCATCCTTGCCGAGCAGGAATTTCTCGAAATTCCAGGTGATGTCACCGGGGAACTCGGCGCCCTCTCCTGCCAGCAGGCGGTACAACTGATGGCGCTCGTGGCCATTGACTTCAAGCTTGCTCGACAACGGAAACGTCACGCCATAGTTGAGGCTGCAGAAATCCTGAATTTCCTGTTCAGTGCCCGGCTCCTGGCCGGCAAACTGGTTGCACGGCAGGCCCAGCACACTGAAGCCCTTGGCTTTGAACTGCTGATACAGGTTTTCGAGCGCCGCGTACTGTGGGGTCAAGCCGCACTTGGAGGCGACGTTGACCACCAGCACGACTTGGCCCTTGAACGGCGACAGCGGTAGCTCCTGTCCATCCAGGGCTGTCAGCTTAAGGTCGTGAAAAGCACTCATACCGAACTCCAGGATTCTCGTGTTCTACTCGAAACAGCCACTTGGCGGGGCCACCAAGGACAGCCGCGGACTAAAAAGGCGCCCACGGGCGCCTCTCCAGTACTCGAAGCTTAGCGCAGAAAATCAGTGGTGATGGCCACCTTCGCCATGGACGTGACCATGAGCGATTTCTTCCTGGCTGGCGTCACGAATATCGACGATTTTTACGTCGAAGTTCAGGCGCTGACCGGCCAGCGGGTGGTTGCCGTCGACGGTGACATCATCGCCGTCCAGGTCACGAATGGTCACGATTTGCATCTGGCCATCGGGCGCCGACGCGTGGAATTGCATGCCGACTTCCAGCTCGTCAACGCCTTCGAACATGCTGCGGCTCAGGGTGCTGACCAGTTCCGCGGCGTATTCGCCGTAAGCGTCTTCCGGCTCAACGGCAACTTTCAGCTCGTCACCGACAGCTTTGCCTTCGAGGGCTTTTTCCAGACCCGGGATGATGTTGCCTGCGCCTTGCAGGTAGACCAGCGGAGCGCCGCCGGCGGAGCTGTCGATGACCTCACCAGCGTCGTTGGTCAGGGTATAGTCGATGGAGACAGCCTTATTGGCGGCGATCAGCATGGGGCGAGACCTTTTGCATAAGAATATAGAAAGGCCAAGTTTAGCGAAGCAATCGCGTGAAAGCGACCACAACCCGGACAAACGGGTTTCGACCATCACCGGCTTTCATCAGGACGAGGAAGGTCACTGGGTCGCCGAGCTTTCCTGCGGCCACACCCAGCACCTGCGTCACCAGCCGCCCTGGCAATCGCGCGCCTGGGTCCTGGATCCGGCGCAACGTATTGAAAAAATAGGCCAACCCTTTGCCTGCGGTTGGTGCGCACAAGGCTCGGTTAGCGATAACCTTGGCGACTGAATTTCGGTAGTCCGCCAGACATAGGCTGACGCCCTTGCATAGAGAATTCCCATGCAAACTTTTTTTATCGCACCCACCGATTTTGGTGTGGGCCTGACCTCCATCAGCCTCGGGCTGGTGCGCACACTGGAGCGAGCCGGGCTTAAAGTCGGCTTCTTCAAACCGATCGCCCAGCCGCACCCGGGCGACACCGGCCCTGAGCGCTCCACCGAACTGGTGGCGCGCACCCACGGCCTGAAACCGCCGCAACCGTTGGGTCTGGCGCATGTAGAGCGAATGCTCGGCGACGGTCAGCTCGACGAACTGCTCGAGGAAATCATCGCACTGTATCAACAGGCCGCCGTCGGCAAGGACGTGCTGGTGGTCGAAGGCATGGTGCCAACCCGCAGCGCCAGCTACGCCGCGCGGGTCAATCTGCACCTGGCCAAGAGCCTCGATGCCGAAGTGATTCTGGTCTCGGCGCCGGAAAACGAAGTGCTCGCCGAACTCTCCGGACGCGTCGAACTGCAGGCGCAATTGTTTGGTGGCCCGAAAGATCCGAAAGTCCTCGGCGTAATCCTCAACAAGGTCAAGACCGAGGAGAGCATGGACGAGTTCGCCGCGCGCCTGAAGGAGCATTCGCCGTTGCTGCGCAGTGGCGATTTTCGTCTGCTCGGCTGCATTCCGTTCCAGCCGGAACTCAATGCGCCGCGCACCCGCGATGTCGCCGACCTGATGGGCGCGCAGGTGCTCAATGCCGGCGATTACGAAACCCGGCGCATGAGCAAAATCATCATTTGTGCACGCACCATGCGCAACACCGTCGAACTGCTCAAACCGGGCGTGCTGGTGGTGACCCCGGGTGATCGCGACGACATCATCCTTGCTGTCAGTCTCGCGGCGATCAACGGCGTGCCGCTGGCCGGCCTGCTGCTGACCAGCGACACCCTGCCCGATCCGCGCATCAT
This sequence comes from Pseudomonas sp. SWRI111, assembly GCF_014268555.1. NCBI lineage: Bacteria > Pseudomonadati > Pseudomonadota > Gammaproteobacteria > Pseudomonadales > Pseudomonadaceae > Pseudomonas > Pseudomonas sp. SWRI111. The sequence continues at coordinate 125,124 of NZ_JABWQQ010000003.1, forward strand.
GGACTTGTGCCGTGGCGCCTTGCAGGCCGGTTTGCCGGTGCTGTCGGTGAGCACCGGTTCTTACGACACCGCCAACCTGCTCAACGGTTTGAACAAGGAAATCCCGATCGACGACCGCGAGCGCGCAGAAATCATCACCGACTTCGTCGCCAGCCACCTCGACGCCAACTGGCTGCACCAGCGCTGTGGCACACCGCGGGAAATGCGCCTGTCGCCAGCGGTGTTCCGCTATCAATTGATCCAGCGCGCGCAGGCGGCGAACAAACGCATCGTTCTACCCGAAGGCAGCGAACCGTTTACCGTGCAAGCAGCAGCGATCTGTCAGGAACGCGGGATCGCCCGTTGCGTGTTGCTGGCAAAACCTGCAGACGTCGAAGCGGTGGCGCGCGCGCAAGGCATCGTGTTGCCGCCGGGGCTGGAAATTCTCGATCCGGATCACATCCGCGAGCGCTACGTCGAGCCGATGGTCGCCCTGCGCAAGACCAAGAGCCTCAATGCGCCGATGGCCGAGCAGCAACTGGAAGACACCGTGGTGATCGGCACCATGATGCTCGCGCTGGATGAGGTCGATGGCCTGGTGTCGGGGGTGATCAACACCACCGCCAACACCATCCGCCCGGCCCTGCAACTGATCAAGACCGCACCGGGCTGCACGCTGGTGTCGTCGGTGTTTTTCATGCTCTTTCCCGAAGAAGTGCTGGTCTACGGCGACTGTGTGATGAATCCGCACCCGAGCGCTGCGGAACTGGCGGAAATCGCCCTGCAAAGCGCCGACTCGGCGGCAGCCTTCGGTATCACCCCGCGGGTGGCGATGATCAGCTACTCCAGCGGCGACTCGGCCAGCGGCGAAGAAGTCGAAAAGGTCCGCGAAGCCACCCTGCTGGCCCACGAGCAACAGCACTCGTTGCTGATCGACGGCCCGTTGCAGTACGACGCCGCCGCCAACGCCGATGTCGCCCGACAACTGGCGCCGAACAGTCAGGTCGCCGGACGCGCTACGGTATTCGTGTTCCCCGATCTGAACACCGGCAACACCACGCACAAAGCTGTACAGCGCAGCGCCGATTGCGTCAGCCTCGGGCCGATGCTGCAAGGCCTGCGCAAGCCGGTGAACGATTTGCCGCGCGGTGCGCAAGTCGATGACATCGTCTACACCATCGCCCTCACGGCGATTCAAGCCGCCAACCGACCTATGGATGTGTAAATGCTGGACTTTCTCCCTGCACCGCTGCGCGGCGTGATCGCCTCGCTGCTGTTGGCGCTGAACACCATTGCGCTGTGTTCATTTCTGTTCTGTGTGGCGCTGGTCAAAGCGCTGCCATTTGCTTTGACTCAGCGCATTGCCGGTTGGCTGATGAGCCACACCCACGAAGCGTGGATCAGCAATAACAAGGGCTGGATGAATCTGGTACGGCGCACGCGCTGGCACGTCAGCGGCCTGCAAGGTCTCGACTATCAGCACTCGTACCTGATCACCAGCAACCATCAGAGCTGGGTGGATATTCTGGTCCTGCAATACGTGCTCAACCGGCGCATTCAGCCGTTGAAGTTCTTTCTCAAACAAGAGCTGATCTGGGTGCCGGTGATCGGTCTGGCGTGGTGGGCGTTGGGCTTTCCATTCATGAAGCGCTATTCCAAGGCGTATCTGGAAAAGCACCCGGAAAAGAAAGGCAAGGATCTGGAAACCACACGCAAGACTTGCGCGAAGTTTCGCCATAACCCGGTGGGGATTTTCAACTTCGTCGAAGGCACGCGTTTTACCGAGGGTAAACATGCGCAGCAGCAGTCGCCGTTCAAATACCTGCTCAAGCCCAAGGCCGGCGGGATCGCCTTTGTGCTGGATGCGATGGGCGAGCAGCTGGAGTCGATCGTCAATGTGACGATTCACTACCCGGCCGGGCGTCCGGGGTTCTGGGATCTGCTGTGCGGCAACGTGCGCGATGTGGTGGTGCATTTTGAAGAAATCAAAATCCCGCCGGCCTTCATCGGCAAGAACTACGACCAGGACGGCGAGTACCGTTTGCAGTTTCAGGGCTGGATCAATCAGCTGTGGCTGGACAAGGATGCGTTGCTCGAACAAATGCACCGCGAATTCCCAACCAAACATTAACCCTGTGGGAGCGGGCTTGCTCGCGAAGGCGGTGGATCAGTCAGCCTCAATATGAACTGACACACCGCATTCGCGAGCAAGCCCGCTCCCACAGTTTTGACCGCGTTGGCCTGAAATAAAAAGCCCGCCGATGATTGCTCATCGGCGGGCTTTTTCTTGCAGCTGGCAGCTAGAAGCTTGTCGCTGCTTTATCGCTTAAATGGCGCCACGCTGACGCAGCAGTTCCAGCACTTGCTTGACGCTTTCTTCCACACTCAGCGACTGCGTGTCGATCACCAGATCGGCATTCAGCGGCACGTCGTACGGGAAGGATTCGCCCGGAATGTTGTCGCCACCAGCGGCGTACAGACCTTGCGGATCACGCTCGGCGCACACGCTTGGCGATGCCTGCACGTAGACCGTCAGCAAGCGATCCTTGCCAATCAGCTCCTTGGCCTGCTCGCGACCTTCGGCACTTGGCGCAACGAACGCGGCCAGGGTCAGCAGGCCCGCTTCGTTGAACTGACGCGCCACGTGCGCCGCACGACGCCAGTTCTCGGTGCGACCGGCACGATCCTGCGGCAAACCTTTGTTGAGATCCTGACGCAGGTTCTGTCCGTCCAGCACAAACACCGCACGGCCCATGTCGAACAGCTTGCGCTCGACCGCATAAGCCAGCGTGCTTTTACCCGCGCCCGACAGACCGCTGAACAGCACGGTCGCCGGTTGCTGGCCGAAGCGCTGGGCACGTTCTTCAGTCGCAACGTGGGCCAGTTTGCCGTGGTGCGTGGCGGTGCCATGCGTCACAGGCTGGGCGACGATCATGCCGGCGCCAACGGTGCCGTTGGTCAAACGATCGATGACGATGAACGCGCCGGTGGTGCGGTTGCTTTCGTAACCGTCGAGAGCAATCGGCGCGTCGAGCGCGATCTTCACCTTGCCGATTTCGTTGAGCTGCAATGCGCTCGCCGGGCCTTCTTCCAAGGTGTTGACGTCGACCTTGTTGACGATGCTGGCGATTGAGCCTGGCACGTAACTGGTGGCGCGTTTGATGTCGTATTTCTTGCCCGGCAGCATTGGCTCTTCAGCCATCCACACCAGCATCGCTTCGAAGCTGTCGGTGACCGGCGGCACGTTATCGGCATGCACCAACAGATCGCCACGGGAGATGTCGATTTCGTCTTCCATGGTCAGCGTTACGGCTTGACCGGGGCCTGCGTGCTCCAGCTCACCTTCGAAGGTGACGATGGACTTCACGCGGCTGCTTTTGCCCGACGGCAGCACGACGACTTCGTCGCCCTTGTGCACGATGCCGCTGGCCAGGGTGCCGGCGAAACCACGGAAGTTCAGGTTCGGGCGGTTGACGTACTGCACCGGGAAACGCAGGTCGGTGAAGTTGCGGTCGCCGGCGACTTCCACAGTCTCCAGAATTTCCATCAGCGACTGGCCGGTGTACCACGGCGAGCGCTCGGACTTGTTCACCACGTTGTCGCCCTTGAGGGCAGACATCGGCACGAAGTGCATGCTGGTCGGCTTCATTTTCAAGCCTTCGGCGAACTTCAGGTAGTCGGCCTTGATGGACTCGAACACGCCTTCGTCGAAGTCTTTCAGGTCCATCTTGTTGATGGCGACGACGATGTGTTTGATCCCCAGCAACGAAGCGATGAAGCTGTGACGACGGGTCTGGGTCTGCACGCCGTAACGGGCGTCGACCAGAATGATCGCCAGGTCACAGGTGGACGCACCCGTGGCCATGTTGCGGGTGTACTGCTCATGGCCGGGGGTGTCGGCGATGATGAATTTGCGCTTGGCGGTGGAGAAATAGCGGTAGGCAACATCAATGGTGATGCCCTGCTCACGCTCGGCCTGCAGGCCATCGACCAGCAAAGCCAGGTCGATGTCGTCACCGGTGGTGCCGACTTTCTTCGAGTCGCGGGTAATCGCTTCGAGGTGATCCTCGTAGATCATCTTCGAGTCGTGCAGCAGGCGCCCGATCAGGGTGCTCTTGCCGTCATCGACGTTACCGCAGGTCAAAAAGCGCAGCAGCTCTTTACGTTCGTGCTGGCCCAGGTAGGCGAGGATGTCCTCGCTGATCAAATCAGATACGTGCGACATGACAGCCCCTTAGAAATAACCCTGACGTTTTTTGTCTTCCATCGAGCCTGCGCCATCGTGGTCGATGACCCGGCCCTGGCGCTCGGAAGTTCGCGTCAGGAGCATTTCCTGAATGATGTCCGTCAGGCTTTCGGCCTCGGACTCCACCGCGCCCGTCAACGGGTAGCAGCCAAGGGTGCGGAACCGCACTTTCTTTTTGACGATGCGCGCTTTGTCTTCATCAGACAGGTGCTCGAGGATGCGCTCGTCGTCAATCATGATCAGCGTGCCGTTCTTCTCGATCACTTCGCGTTCGGCGGCGAAGTACAGCGGCACGATCGGAATACCTTCGAGGTAGATGTACTGCCAGATGTCCAGTTCGGTCCAGTTCGACAACGGGAACACACGGATGGATTCGCCCTTGTTGACCTTGCCGTTGTAGACGTTCCACAGCTCGGGACGCTGGTTTTTCGGGTCCCAGCGGTGCTTGCTGTCGCGGAACGAGTACACACGCTCTTTGGCGCGGGACTTCTCTTCATCGCGACGGGCGCCGCCGAACGCTGCGTCAAAACCATGCTTGTCGAGTGCCTGTTTCAGGCCCTCGGTTTTCATGATGTCGGTGTGCTTGGCGCTGCCGTGGGTGAATGGGTTGATGTTCTGCGCCACGCCATCGGGGTTGATGTGGGTGATCAGGTCCAGGCCCAGTTCCTCGACCATCTTGTCGCGGAACTTGTACATTTCCTGGAATTTCCAGCGGGTGTCGACGTGCATCACCGGAAACGGCAGTTTGCCCGGGAAGAACGCCTTGCGTGCCAGGTGCAGCATCACGGCGGAGTCTTTACCGATGGAGTACAGCATCACCGGGTTGTCGAACTCGGCGGCCACCTCGCGGATGATGTGGATGCTTTCCGCCTCCAGCTGTTTCAGATGCGTCAGTTTGTCGACCATGGCTACTCACGAAAGCTTTCTTATGAACGGCCAGCGGGCCGTGTTCGAGCGGGGAATCCTAGCACAGCGACCTCTTCTAATCAGGACGCCAACTAGAACGAAAGGGCATATGAATATGCCTGCCAGTTCGGCCCGCCAGGGCCGAATGTGGGAGCGAGCCTGCTCGCGAAAGCGGTGTGTCAGGCACCTTTGCATTGAAGGTCTGACGCCTTCGCGAGCAGGCTCGCTCCCACAGGGATTTATGATGCGTTCAGATCGGATTCGGGCAATCGATGAAGATGTGTTCGAGGGCGAAGCGTTTTGCCAGGTAATCGCCCAGCGCCTGCACGCCATAACGTTCGGTGGCGTGATGGCCGGCAGCGATGAAGCTGATGTCGTTTTCCCGCGCGCTGTGAAAGGTCTGCTCGGAGGCCTCGCCACTGATGAACAGATCGACGCCTGCCGCCACGCCTTGATCGATATACCCCTGGCCACCGCCTGTGCACCAGCCGACCCGGCGAATCATGCCGCTGCCTTCGATCAGCAGCGGCTCACGGCCCATGATGTCTTGCACCTTGCGGGCAAAATCGCGCGCGGTCATCGGTTCGGTCAAGGAGCCGACCAGACCGACGATTTTCAGATTGTCCGGGTCCAGCGGCCCTTCAACCGTGATGTCCAGTTGGCGTGCCAGCTGCACGTTATTGCCGACGTCCGGGTGCAGATCCAGCGGCAAATGGTAGGCGAGCAGACTGATGTCGTGCTTGAGCAGGGTTTTCAGCCGGCGCTGTTTCATGCCGGTGATGCACGGGTTCTCGCCCTTCCAGAAATAGCCGTGATGCACCAGCACCAGATCGGCGCCCGCCTCGACCGCCGCGTCGAGCAATGCCTGGCTGGCGGTGACACCGCTGACGATGCGCATCACCTGCGGGCGGCCCTCGACCTGCAGGCCGTTGGGGCAATAATCGGCGATTTTGGCGCTGCCAAGGTAACGGTCGGCTTCTGCGACGAGGGTGCTGAGGGCGACGGCCATGAAAGACTCCTAAATATCCCGTTCAGAGGCGCGCGCGGCCTCGTATAATGCGCGACATTATGGGCGGTCTGACCCCGCCTGCAACCTTTCCAGGACGTGCTTAATGCTCAAGGCGCTGCGTTTTTTCGGCTGGCCACTGTTGGCCGGTGTGCTTATCGCTCTGTTGATTATTCAGCGTTACCCCGAGTGGGTCGGGCTGCCGAGCCTTGACGTCAACCTGCAGCAGGCCCCGCAAACCACCATCGTGCAGCAGGGCCCGGTGTCCTATGCCGACGCGGTGAGCATCGCGGCACCGTCGGTGGTCAACCTGTACACCACCAAGGTCATCAACAAACCGGCACATCCTTTGTTTGAGGATCCGCAATTCCGGCGCTTCTTCGGCGACAACTCGCCCAAGCAGAAGCGCATGGAATCCAGCCTCGGCTCCGGTGTGATCATGAGCCCGGAAGGCTACATCCTGACCAACAACCACGTCACCAGCGGCGCCGACCAGATCGTCGTGGCATTGAAGGATGGCCGGGAAACCCTGGCCCGGGTCATCGGCAGCGACCCCGAGACCGACCTTGCCGTCCTGAAAATCGACCTGAAAAACCTGCCGGCAATCACCGTCGGCCGCTCCGACAGCATCCGTATCGGCGACGTGGCTCTGGCCATCGGTAACCCGTTCGGCGTCGGCCAGACCGTTACCATGGGCATTATCAGCGCCACCGGGCGCAACCAGTTGGGCCTGAACAACTACGAAGACTTCATCCAGACCGACGCGGCGATCAACCCGGGCAATTCCGGCGGTGCACTGGTCGATGCCAACGGCAACCTCACCGGCATCAACACGGCGATCTTTTCCAAGTCCGGCGGCTCGCAAGGCATCGGTTTTGCCATTCCGGTAAAACTGGCGATGGAGGTGATGAAGTCGATCATTGAGCACGGCCAGGTGATTCGTGGCTGGCTGGGCATCGAAGTGCAACCGCTGACCCAGGAACTGGCCGAGTCGTTTGGCTTGTCCGGACGTCCGGGCATTGTCGTCGCGGGGATTTTCCGCGATGGCCCGGCGCAGAAAGCCGGGTTGCAGCTGGGCGATGTGATTCTGAGTATCGATGGCGAACCGGCCGGCGATGGCCGCCGTTCGATGAACCAGGTCGCGCGGATCAAACCGACCGACAAAGTCACGATTCAGGTGATGCGCAACGGCAAAGAGCTGAAGCTGACCGCTGAAATCGGCCTGCGTCCACCGCCCGCTCCGGTGAAAGAAAAAGAAGAATAAAAATGTATTCGCGCCAGTGGCGTGAATAACAGACATTCTCAACGGGCATGTTATATTGTTTCAATTATGGCAATTGGAACAACATAACATGTCGTCTCGCAAAAAGGCCTCACTGCTGGGCCTGACCCTGGGTTTGCTCTGCGATCCCGCCTTCGCCGATGAGCCGCAGCCGCTGGAGCTCGACGCCATCAGCGTCACCTCCGACTACGAATCGCCCACCGGTCCAGTCAAAGGCTATCGTGCGACGCGCTCCGCCAGCGCGACCAAAACCGACACGGCGATTCGCGACATCCCACAAGCCATCAGCGTGGTGCCGGCCAGCGTCCTCAACGACCTGGGCAGCACCAGCGTGGAGCGCGCGCTGGATTTTGCTGGCGGCGTATCGAAACAGAACAATTTCGGCGGCCTGACGCTTTACGAATACAGCGTGCGTGGCTTTACCACGTCGGAGTTCTACAAGGACGGCTTCAGCGCCAATCGCGGCTATCCCAGTACCCCTGACGCGGCCAACATCGAGCGCATCGAGGTGCTCAAAGGCCCGGCCGCCAGCCTGTATGGCCGCGGTGATCCGGGCGGCACGGTAAACATCGTGACCAAGAAACCCCAACCCGAAGCCTTCACCACCCTGCAAACCAGCGCTGGCAGTTGGGATCGCTATCGCACCGCGCTGGACGTCAATACGCCTCTCGATGGACAGGGCAATGTGCTCTCGCGCATCAACCTCGCCGTCGAGGACAACAACAGCTTCCGCGATCACGTCGACGCCAAGCGCGTATTCGTTGCGCCGTCGATCAGTTGGCAGTTGAACCCGGACACGTCGCTGTTGGTAGAAAGTGAAATCGTCCGTCACAGCTCGACATTCGATCGCGGCATCGTCGCGCCGAACAATAAATGGAGCGGTGTCTCGCGTTCGACCTTCCTCGGCGAGCCCAACGACGGCGACATCGACAACCACAACAACCTGCTCCAGGCCACCCTTGAACACCATCTGAACGACAGCTGGAAATTGCGCCTGGCCAGCCATTACAAGGAAGGCAAACTCTGGGGCGATGCGTCGGAACAACGGGCGCTGAACGCCGACGGCCACACGGTCAACCGCCGCTTGCGTGAACGCGATACGAGTTGGCACGACAGCATCACCCAACTGGAACTGCGCGGGCTGTTCGACCTTGGGCCTTGGCAGCATGAATTGCTGGTTGGCACCGAGTACGAGAATTACCGCAAGGACGAGCGCGTCACCACTATTGCTGGCGGCCCCTACGCCATCGACATCTATAAGCCGATTTACGGTCAGCCGAAACCCAACGGCGCTCGCTCAGGCACCGACTTCTTCGAGCACGTCGAAAGTCATGCGCTGAACCTGCAGGACCAGATCATCTTTACCGACAAACTGCGCGGCATGGTCGGCGCGCGCTTCGAGCATTTCGATCAGCGCATCGACGATCACAGCCGTAACGCCAAAAGCCAGCAGCGTCACGATGCTCTCACTCAACGCGCCGGCCTGCTCTATCAACTGACGCCGAACACCGGCCTCTTCGCCAACGCCTCGACCTCATTCAAACCGAACAACGGCCTGGATGCCTCCGGGAAATCCTTCGACCCGGAAGAAGGCGTCGGTTACGAAGTCGGCATCAAGAACGAGCTGTTCGACGAGCGTGTAAGCAGCACCCTCGCCTTTTTCCACATCGACAAGGAAAACGTCCTTGCCCTTGATCCGGGAACCGACACCAGCCGCGCCATGGGCAAGGCCCGCAGTCAGGGGTTCGATTGGCAAATCACCGGCCAGGTGACCGACGCCGTGCGGGTGATCGGCGCCTTCGCTTACATCGACGCCGAAGTCACCAAGGGCGATGCGAGCATTCCCACTGGCAGCCGCATCCTCGGCGTGGCCAAACGCAGCGGCAGTCTGCTCGGTGTTTATGAATTTCAGGATGGCCATCTGCGCGGCTCAGATGTCGGCGCAGCGTTCACCTATGTAGGCGATCGCTCGGGCGAGTCCGGTAGCGACTTCGAATTGCCTGCCTATCAAACCGTGGACTTGCTCGCCCATTACAAGGCCAGCGACAACGTCACGGTCGGCCTGAACCTGAACAATATCTTCGACGAGAAATACTACGAGCGCGCCTACAGCAACTACTGGGTCAACCCCGGCGAGCCGCGCAACTTCACCGTCAGCCTGACACTCAACCTGTAAAAGGACGTCCCCATGCACTACGGCAAAACCCTCATGATCCTCGCCGCTTTGTTCGCCGGCCACGCCTCGGCCCATGGCCTGTGGACCGAACAACGCCGCGGCAATACCGAAGTGGTCTACGGTCACGGCGCCGAAGACAACGCGTTCAAGGCGCAGAAAATCAGTGGCGCCTGGGCGTATGACGCGGGCGGCAAGATGATCCCGGTCAGCGTCGAGCGTCTGGCCGATCACGCACGGCTGAAACCGTTAAAGCCACCGGCGGTGATGGCCGTGGCACTGAACAATGGCATGTGGTCGCAGACGGCGGACAAAAAATGGGTCAACGAAGGACGCAGCAAAGTGCCCGGCGCCACCGAGGCTACGCAAACCTTCAAATACAGCCTGGCGATCTATCAGCCGGGGGCGAAGCTGCCGAAGCTTGATCAGATCAAACTGCTGATCCTGCCGGAGGTCGATCCGCTGACTGTAGGGCCAGGCAAATCGTTGCCGGTGCGAGTATTGCTCGATGGCAAACCGGCGGCCGGGGTGAAGTTGATTGGCGACTATCGCAGCGCGCCGAACACGCTGAGCACCGAGACGGACAAGGATGGGCGTGCGCAAGTGCTGGTGAGGAATGAAGGGTTGAATGTGATTGCGGCGCAGGTCGAGGTGCCGGTGAAGGACAATGTGGATGTGGACAGTCGTGGGTTGTTCAGTTCGCTGACATTCTTGGGCGAGCCGCATCACGAATAAACGCTACAAATCCCCTGTAGGAGTGAGCCTGCTCGCGATAGCGGAGGGACATTCAACATTGATGTTGGCTGACCCGGCGCAATCGCGAGCAGGCTCACTCCTACAGAAAGCAGAGCTGGTCAGAGATCCCCAAGGCCGTCGATCAGCGCCTGATTCTGCTCCGGCGTACCGATCGAGATCCGCAGGAACTGCGCGATCCGCTCGTGTTTGAAGTGGCGCACGATCACGCCCTGCTCGCGCAGCTTGGCCGCCAGCCCTGCCGCGTCATGCTGCGGATGGCGGGCAAAGATGAAGTTCGCCGCAGAGGGCAGCACTTCGAAGCCCTTGGCCTGCAACTGCCCGACCACCCATTCACGGTGCTCGATGACCAGACGGCAGGTCTTGTCGAAGTAGGCGCGATCTTCAAACGCTGCCGCCGCCCCGACATTCGCCAGACGATCCAGCGGATAGGAGTTGAAGCTGTTCTTGATCCGTTCCAGCGCTTCGATCAGATCCGGATGCCCCACTGCCAGACCAACACGCAGGCCCGCCAGTGAACGGGACTTGGACAGGGTCTGGGTCACCAGCAGGTTCGGGTAACGATCCACCAGACTGATGGCCGTCTCACCGCCGAAGTCGATATACGCTTCGTCAACGACCACCACCGAATCCGGGCTGGCCTTGAGGATTTGCTCTACCGCCTCCAGCGCCAGCAGGCAACCGGTCGGGGCGTTCGGGTTGGGGAAGATGATCCCGCCATTCGGTTTGGTGTAGTCGGCCGGGTTGATCTGGAATTGCGCATCCAGCGGCACCGCGTCGAATTCGATCCCGTACAGACCGCAATAGACGGGATAAAAGCTGTAGCTGATGTCCGGGAACAACAGCGGCTGATCGTGTTGCAGCAACCCGTGGAAGATGTGCGCGAGCACTTCGTCCGAACCGTTGCCGAGGAACACCTGATTGGTCTGTACGCCGTAATAGTTGGCCACAGCGTTCTTCAACAGATCACTGTTCGGATCCGGGTACAGACGCAAGTTGTCGTTGAGTTCGGCCTGCATCGCCGCCAGTGCTTTTGGCGACGGACCGTAGGGATTTTCGTTGGTGTTGAGCTTGACCAGTCGGGTCAGCTTCGGCTGTTCGCCCGGCACATACGGCACCAGATCCTTGACGAACGGGCTCCAGAATTTACTCATGCTCACTCCCCCTGCCCTTTCAAAAAGTCTTGGTCTTTGATGCGGTATTCGGCGCTGCGCGCATGAGCGCTCAGCGATTCGCCACGGGCGAGCACGGAGGCGGTTTTACCCAGCTCCGAAGCCCCGGCCTCGGAGCAGAAGATGATCGATGAACGTTTCTGGAAGTCATACACGCCCAGCGGCGAGGAGAAGCGCGCGGTGCCGGAAGTCGGCAGCACGTGGTTCGGACCGGCGCAGTAGTCGCCCAGTGCCTCGGAGGTGTGGCGGCCCATGAAGATCGCACCGGCGTGGCGGATTTGCGGCAGCCAGGCCTGTGGATCGGCGACCGACAATTCCAGGTGTTCCGGGGCAATGCGATTGGCGACTTCAATGGCCTGAGCCATGTCATTTACCTGGATCAGCGCACCACGGCCATTGATCGAGGTTTCGATGATGGTCGCGCGATCCATGGTCGGCAGCAGTTTGTCGATGCTGGCGGCGACCTTGTCGAGGAACTCGGCGTCCGGACTGACCAGAATCGCCTGAGCGTCTTCGTCGTGCTCGGCCTGGGAAAACAAGTCCATGGCGATCCAGTCCGGATCGGTCTGGCCGTCGCACACCACGAGGATTTCCGAAGGTCCGGCGATCATGTCGATGCCGACCTGACCGAACACGTGGCGCTTGGCGGTGGCGACATAGATATTGCCCGGGCCAACCACCTTGTCCACTTTCGGCACGCTCTCGGTGCCGTAAGCCAATGCGGCAACCGCTTGCGCGCCACCGATGGTGAACACGCGGTCAACCCCGGCGATGCAGGCAGCGGCCAGCACCAGTTCGTTGATTTCACCGCGCGGCGTTGGCACGACCATGACAACTTCGGTCACGCCAGCGACCTTGGCCGGAATCGCGTTCATCAACACTGACGACGGATACGATGCCTTTCCGCCTGGCACGTAAAGACCCGCGCGATCCAGCGGTGTGACCTTCTGGCCCAGCACCGTGCCGTCGGCTTCGGTGTAGCTCCAGGAATCCTGCTTCTGTTTTTCGTGGTAGCTGCGCACCCGTGCTGCGGCTTTTTCCAAAGCCTCGCGCTGTTCGACCGTGATCCGGGTCAGCGCCAGTTCGAGGCGCTCGCGCGGCAGGATCAAATCAGCCATCGACGCCACTTCCAGACCGTCGAACTTCTGAGTGAATTCGACCAGCGCCGCGTCACCGCGCTCGCGCACCGCCTTGATGATGTCCAGCACGCGCTGATTGACCGAGTCGTCAGACACACTTTCCCAGCTCAGCAGATGATCCAGATGATGCGCGAAATCCGGGTCAGCAGCGTTGAGTCGGCGAATTGCAGTCGGTGCGGTCATAGCGAGAGCCTCATAGGAATGGCAAATAACTCAGGCGCCCGATACTGGCATTCGATCCGCTTGGGCACCTGAGAATTCTGGCTATGAGGCGGATAGACGGCGCGGCCTCGGGCCGCGCAGGTGAATCAGCCGCGGTGTCGAGACTCCACTGCGTTGCGCAGGGTGTCGATCAACGCCTGGATTCGGGCGTGCTGCATCTTCATCGAAGCCTTGTTGACCACCAGGCGCGAGCTGATCGTGGCGATCAGTTCCTGAGGTTCCAGGCCATTGGCGCGCAGGGTATTGCCGGTGTCGACCACGTCGATGATCTTGTCGGCCAGACCGATCAGCGGGGCCAGCTCCATCGAACCGTAAAGCTTGATGATGTCGACCTGACGGCCCTGCTCGGCGTAGTAACGCTTGGCGACATTAACGAACTTGGTCGCCACGCGCAGACGGCCCTTGGGCTCGACCGCGCCGATCTTGCCAGCGGTCATCAGCTTGCACTGGGCGATCTGCAGGTCCAGCGGCTCGTACAGGCCCTGGCCGCTGTATTCCATCAACACGTCCTTGCCGGCAACGCCAAGGTCGGCCGCGCCATGCTCGACATAGGTCGGCACATCGGTGGCGCGCACGATCAGCAGACGCACGTCGTCCTGGGTCGTGGGGATGATCAACTTGCGGCTCTTGTCCGGATTCTCGGTCGGCACGATGCCCGCTTCGGCGAGAAGCGGCAGGGTGTCGTCAAGGATGCGGCCCTTGGACAGTGCGATGGTCAACATGGGAAACGTCAGTCCTTATCAAGGTACTCATGCCCGGTCGCAATCGGCGCCGGACACACATCGAGCCGGTAACCGGCTCGACTCGAAAACTCAGCGGACACGTCCCTGTGTCCCAATGCAGCAATCAGCCCGGAACGCGACGGATCTTGGCGCCCAGCATCTGCAGTTTTTCTTCGATGCACTCGTAACCACGGTCGATGTGGTAGATGCGGTCGATCAGCGTGTCGCCTTCGGCCATCAGTGCCGAGATCACCAGACTGGCCGAAGCCCGCAGGTCGGTAGCCATCACTGGCGCGCCCTTGAGGATCTCGGTGCCGGTGACGATCGCGGTGTTGCCTTCGACCTGGATCTTGGCGCCCATGCGGTGCAGCTCGTACACGTGCATGAAACGGTTTTCGAAGATCGTCTCGATCACTGCACCGGTGCCTTCGGCAATGGCGTTGAGCGAGATGAACTGCGCCTGCATGTCAGTCGGGAACGCCGGGTACGGCGCGGTGCGCACGTTCACGGCTTTCGGACGCTTGCCGTGCATGTTCAGCTCGATCCAGTCTTCACCGCAGGTGATTTCTGCGCCGGCTTCACGGAGTTTTTCCAGCACGGCTTCGAGAATGGTCGGATCGGTGTCCTTGACCTTGACGCGGCCACCGGTCACGGCGGCGGCGACCAGGTAGGTACCGGTTTCGATACGGTCAGGCATGACTTTATAGAAAGCCGAACCCAGACGCTCGACGCCATCGATGGTGATGGTGTCGGTGCCGGCACCGGAAACCTTGGCGCCCATGGCGTTGAGGAAGTTTGCCAGGTCGACCACTTCAGGCTCACGGGCGGCGTTCTGCAGCACGCTGCGGCCTTTGGCCAGAGCGGCGGCCATCATGATGTTCTCGGTACCGGTCACACTGACGGTATCGAAGAAGAAGTGCGCACCGCGCAGGCCGCCTTCAGGCGCCTTGGCCTTGATGTAGCCGCCTTCGACGTCGATGATCGCGCCCATCGCTTCCAGACCACGGATGTGCAGGTCGACCGGACGCGAACCGATGGCGCAACCGCCAGGCAGTGCGACTTCGGCTTCACCGAAACGCGCGACCATCGGCCCCAGTACGAGGATCGACGCACGCATGGTTTTCACCAGTTCGTACGGTGCGATCAGGGTTTTGATGGTGCGCGGGTCGATTTCGACGCTGAGTTTCTCGTCGATGACCGGCTCGATGCCCATACGACCGAACAGCTCGATCATGGTGGTGATGTCGTGCAGGTGCGGCAGATTGGCAACGGTCACCGGGCCATCGCACAGCAGGGTGGCGGCCAGGATCGGCAGGGCGGAGTTTTTCGCGCCGGAAATGCGGATCTCGCCATCAAGGCGAGCGCCACCGGTAATAATCAATTTATCCATTAGTATCTCGACGCCCTAGGGCTCAGGTGCGCTCGGCCCAGGCCGCGCGGCTGAAAAATTTCATAGTGACCGCATGGATGCTGCCATCAGCGATCCATGGGTTCAAATGGGCATAGATGCTCTGCTGACGCTTGACCGGGCTCAACGCCGCCAGTTCATCGCTAATCACGTTCAGCTGAAAGTTGCAGCCTTCGCCTTCAACTTCAACCTGCACTTGTGGAAAGCCGTCTGCCAGCTTTTCTTCAAGGAAGCTCTTTACTTCGTTGGCCTGCATGCTCAACCTCAATCGGCGCCCTGTGCGCACGGGTCGGACATCATACAAAAAAGCCCCGCGCCTGCGAACCCCGCAACGCAGGACTCTGACGGGGGGCTTTTAATAGATGTGCGTTCAGGGGTGCGCCAACAGTTCGGTCAGCTCACTGACCTGAGCGATTTCGCGCATGTCTTCCGGCATTGCGCGGATGCTGACAGCTTTGCCGGCCGCCTGTGCATCGCGCATGAAGCACAGCAGCAACGACAGGCCGACGCTGCTGGACTTCTTCACTGCCGAGCAATCGATCACCAGCGCCGTCGCCTTGCTGGACTTGATCAACGCCTGCCCTTGCTTGCGCAAGTCGGGGCCGGTGCGATAATCCAGCACGCCACTGAGCACAAGCTCGTCGACATCACTCATACGCACTGCCGCCTCACTCATTGCGCTGGCTTCGCAGCAGCTTTGTCGGTTTCCTGCTTGGCCTTGGCCACTTCACCGGCCCAACCGTTGATCGTCTTGTCGAGGTCGTTGCCATTGCGCTGCATCGCGTCGGCAAACTGATCACGGAACAGCTTGCCAATGTTGATGCCATTGATGATCACGTTGCGCAGTTTCCACTCGCCGCCGATCTTCTCCAGCGTGTATTGCACTGGATAGATCGCGCCATTGCTGCCCTTGACGGTCATGTTGACGCTGGTCCGATCGCCCGACTCGTCCTTGGCAGGATCGACGGTGATGCCCTGGTTGTTGTACTCAAGCAGCGCGTTGCCGTAGAACTGGAACAGGCCACGCTTGAAGTTTTCCTGAAAGCGCTGCATCTGCTCGGGCGTCGCCTTGCGCGAATACTTCACGGTCATGATGCTCTTGGAAATGCCTTCGGCATCTACCACAGGGCCGACGATGTTGTTCAGCGCGGTGTAGAAGTCCTGTGGATCCTGCTTGTATTTCTCTTTGTTGGCCTGCAAATCGGCAAGCATCCGGTTCGTCGTGTCCTGAATCAGATCATGTGCCGATTGTCCCGGCGCAGCGTTAGCCATCAACGGCAGTGCCGCGAGCAACACCAACAGGCCACGTCGCAAGATAGAGATCATTCAAAAGCTCCTCATTTGGCGTCTTTGCTAACGGTATTGAGCAGGAATTTACCGATCAGGTCTTCCAGTACCAGTGACGACTGCGTGTCGTGGATGGTTCCGCCATCCTTCAACTGAGTGTCTTCGCCGCCGACACTGATACCGATGTACTTCTCGCCCAGCAGACCCGCGGTCAGGATAGACGCTGTGGAATCAACCGGCAGGTTGTCGACCTTTTTATCCACTTGCAGGGTGACCCGACCGGTAAAGCTGTCGCGATCCAGATCGATCGCCGTGACCTTGCCGATGGTCACACCGGCCATGGTCACTTTGGCTCTGACCGTCAAACCGGCGATATTGTCGAAATAGGCATACAGTTTATAAGTGTCGGTGGACGAAGTCGCAGACAGGCCACTGACCCGCAAGGCGAGCAGCAGCAAAGCCAGGATCCCTGCCAGCAGGAACAGGCCGACACCGATTTCCAGGGTGCGGTTTTGCATCAGAAATCTCCAAACATCAAAGCGGTCAGAATAAAGTCCAGGCCGAGCACTGCCAGCGAGGCAAACACCACGGTCTTGGTAGTGGCACGACTGATCCCCTCGGAAGTGGGCTCACAGTCATAGCCTTGAAATACGGCGATCCAGGTCACGACAAAGGCGAAAACGATGCTTTTGATCACGCCGTTGAGCACGTCGTCGACGAAGTTCACGCTGTTCTGCATGTTCGCCCAGTAGGAGCCTTCATACACGCCCAGCCAGTCGACGGCCACCCACGAACCGCCCCAGATGCCCACCACACTGAAGATCATCGCCAGCACTGGCAGGGAAATGAAACCGGCCCACAGCCGCGGGGCGATGATGTACTTGAGCGGATCGACACCGATCATTTCCAGGCTGGACAACTGCTCGGTGGACTTCATGTTGCCAATTTCGGCTGTCAGCGCCGAACCGGCGCGCCCGGCAAACAGCAACGCTGTGACCACCGGACCCAGCTCGCGCAACAGCGTCAGGGCGACCATCTGCCCCACCGCCTGCTCGGAACCATAGCTCGACAAAATACTGAAGCCCTGCAGGGCCAGGACCATGCCGATAAAGATGCCGGAGACCACGATGATCACCAGCGACATGACGCCTACCGAATGCAGCTGCTTGACCAGCAGGCCAAAACCGCCGCTGATGCCGCCGCGACCCAGCAAGGCATGAAACAGGAACAAGGTCGCACGACCAAACACCGCAACGGCGTCGATCGCCGCTTCGCCAAACCGGCGCACGCGTTCTATCAATGAAATTCTGCGCATCAGCGCTTCCCCAGAAGATCTGCGCGGTAATCCGTCGCTGGAAAGTGATACGGCACCGGGCCATCGGGGTCGCCGGTCATGAACTGACGAATGCGCGGCTCTTGCGAGTTCATCAACTCGTCCGGCGTGCCCTGCCCCAGCACCTGGCCGTCGCCCACGACATAGATGTAGTCGGCGATGCTCGCGGTTTCTGCCAGGTCGTGGGAGACCACGATACTGGTAATCCCCAGCGCATCGTTGAGCAGACGGATCAGGCGCACCAGCACGCCCATGGCGATGGGGTCCTGGCCGACAAAGGGCTCGTCGTACATGAGAATCTGCGGGTCCAGCGCGATGGCACGCGCCAGTGCCACACGGCGCTTCATACCGCCGGACAGTTCATCGGGCATCAAATCGATGGCGCCACGCAAACCCACCGCCTGCAACTTGAGCAGAACGATGTCGCGAATCATGTCTTCCGGCAGTTGGGTATGCACACGCAGGGGGAACGCCACGTTCTCGAAGACATCGAGATCGGTAAACAGCGCGCCGCTCTGAAACAGCACGCCCATGTGCTTGCGCGCATCGAACAGATCACTGCGCGACAGCGTCGGCAGGTTCTGGCCGTTGACCCAGACTTCGCCGCTGGACGGGCGCAACTGCGCGCCCATCATGCGCAACAGCGTGGTCTTGCCACACCCGGAAGGCCCCATGATGCCGGTGACTTTGCCGCGCGGGATGCGAATATCGACGTTATTGAAAATGCTGCGCGCACCGCGCTTGAAGGAAACTCCCTTCAGCTCGACCGCGTAGGCGTTATCGGCACTCATCTAAACTCCTTGCGATGCAGCCTCTCACTTGGATGCCAGGCTTTCAGTGGAAAGCACCTACATCCCGGGCAGGCCGAACTGGCGGCGAACTATATCACTGCAAAGGCCAAGCGCCCAAGCCTGAAC
The DNA here is from genome assembly GCF_014268555.1 of Pseudomonas sp. SWRI111. NCBI lineage: Bacteria > Pseudomonadati > Pseudomonadota > Gammaproteobacteria > Pseudomonadales > Pseudomonadaceae > Pseudomonas > Pseudomonas sp. SWRI111. Next base: position 143,669 of record NZ_JABWQQ010000003.1, read on the forward strand.
CCCTCGCAGATCAGCGACATGAGAGGGTCGCCGCTACTTTTAGAGGGTTTTGGTAACGAGTAATGACAAAGCACGACGAACTTGCGTGAGGCTTTGCAACTAAACCGCTATAATCGCCGCCTTTTCATCGGGCTAAACGATTCCTGACATGAGCAAAACCCGCGACCTGATTCAATCGGCACAACGCACCATCCGCCTCGAAGTGGAAGCCGTCCAAGGCTTGATGCCCCATATCGACGCCGATTTCGTGCGCGCCTGCGAGATGATTCTGGCCAGCAAGGGGCGTGTGGTCGTGGTCGGCATGGGCAAATCGGGGCACATCGGCAACAAGATTGCCGCCACCCTGGCCAGCACCGGCACCCCGGCGTTTTTCGTGCACCCGGCCGAAGCCAGCCACGGCGACATGGGCATGATCACTCGCGACGACGTGATCCTGGCCCTGTCGAACTCCGGCTCGACCAATGAAATCGTGACCTTGCTGCCCCTGATCAAACGCCTGGGCATCCAGTTGATCAGCCTCACCGGCAACCCGCAGTCGCCGCTGGCGAAGGCCGCCGAGGTCAATCTCAACGTCCACGTCGAGCACGAAGCCTGCCCGCTGAACCTGGCGCCGACCTCTTCGACGACGGCAGCGCTGGTCATGGGCGATGCCCTCGCGGTTGCGCTGCTGGAGGCGCGCGGCTTTACCGCTGAAGACTTCGCCTTCTCTCATCCGGGCGGAGCGCTTGGGCGTCGTCTGCTGCTGAAAGTGGAAAACGTCATGCACGCCGGACAGGAGCTGCCGCAAGTGCAACGCGGCACTTTGCTCAAGGACGCGCTGATGGAGATGACCCGCAAGGGCCTCGGCATGACCGTCATCCTTGAAGCCGACGGCAAGCTCGCCGGGATCTTCACCGACGGCGACTTGCGTCGCACCCTGGATCGCGCCATCGATATCCGCAGCGCCACCATTGACCAGGTGATGACCGCGCACGGCAAGACCGCCCGGCCCGAGATGCTCGCCGCCGAAGCCCTGAAAATCATGGAAGACCATCGAATCAACGCCCTGGTAGTCGTCGACGAGGAGGATCGCCCGATCGGCGCCTTCAACCTCTCCGATCTGCTGCGCGCAGGAGTCATGTAATGAGCAACGATCTGCTGCAACGCGGCAAAGCGATCAAACTGGCAGTCTTCGACGTCGATGGCGTCCTTACCGACGGACGTTTGTATTTCCTCGAAGACGGCAGCGAGTTCAAGACGTTCAACACCCTCGACGGCCAGGGCATCAAAATGCTGATGAATGCCGGCGTGCAGACGGCTATCATCAGTGGCCGCAAAACCCCGGTGGTCGAGCGCCGCGCAAAAAACCTCGGTATCCCTCATCTGTTTCAGGGGCGCGAGGACAAACTGGTCGTTCTCGACGGCCTGCTGGCGCAACTGGGCCTAAGCTATGAACAGGTCGCCTACCTCGGTGACGATCTGCCTGACCTGCCGGTGATCCGCCGCGTGGGCCTGGGCATGGCCGTTGCCAACGCTGCCGATTTCGTCCGCGAACATGCCCACGGCGTGACCCGCGCCCGCGGCGGCGAAGGTGCCGCCCGCGAGTTCTGCGAATTGATCCTGCGCGCCCAGGGCCGCCTCGATGCGGCCAACGCCGCGTACCTGTGAGCCTGACCATGTTTAGCAAAAAGTTTCGCAACTTCCTGCTGTTCGGCTGCATCGCTGCGATCTTCGCTGCGGTCGGCTATTGGAATATCAGCCCGGAGCGCTTTCTCGACAAGCCGCCGGTGTCGACCGCCGAAAATCCAATCGACTGGTACGCGACCAACACGCACACCATTCAGTATCTGCCGGACGGCAAAGTGCAGTACGAGATGACCTCCGACAAGGCCGAGCACGTCAAGGCCACCGACGTCACTCTGGTCACCAGACCGGACTTGAACATGTATCGCGGCACCGACTTCCCATGGCACGTGACCAGTGAGCGCGGCGAAGTGAATTCGGGCGGTACCGAAGTGGAATTGATCGACTCGGTGCGCGTACAGCGTACCGATGAGAAAAATCGCGGCACCCTGATCACCAGCACCCGCATGACCGTGTTCCCGCAGCAAGAATATGCGCAGACCGCGCAACCCGTTAGAATCGAGGGCGCTGGCGGTGTATCGACTGGCGTCGGAATGAAAGCGTACCTGAAGGAAAGCAGGATACACCTGCAATCGAACGTAAGAGGACAGTATGAGGCTCGTTAAAACCCTCCCTATTTTGCTCAGTCTGGGCGCAGCACTGGGAAGCGTGAGCGCCTGGTCCCTGCCGAACGATCAGCAGCAACCGATCCGCATTCAGGCCGACGACGCCCAACTGGACGACAAGAATGGCATTGCCACCTATAAAGGTGACGTGATCATTACTCAGGGTTCGATGATCGTCAAAGGCAACACGGTGACCATGACTCGCGCGCCGAATGGCGACATCGACGTTGTGACCTCCGTGGGCAACCTGGCTTACTTCGAACAGTTGCAAACCCAGGGCGACACCAAACCGGTACAAGGCTACGGCGTGACGATTCAGTACCACGCCCAGCAAAACCGCGTCGTGCTGATCGACAAGGCCAAGGTCGTCGACAAGGACGGCAACGTTACTCAGGGCGAGAAAATCGTCTACGACACCGTGAAGAAACTCGCCAGCGCCGGTCGCGCCACGGGCAGCAAAGTCACCGAAGCGCGTCCGCGCATCGACATGGTGATCCAGCCGAAGAAGAAAACCGACGAGAAAACCCAGTAATGGCAACTCTGAAAGCTCAGCACCTGGCCAAGGCCTATAAAAGCCGTCAGGTCGTGCGTGACGTCAGTCTGTCGATCGACAGCGGCCAGATCGTCGGCTTGCTCGGTCCGAACGGCGCCGGCAAGACGACATGCTTTTACATGATCGTCGGCCTGGTGCAGGCCGATCAGGGCCGCGTGCTGATCGATGATCTGGACGTCAGTCACCAGCCAATGCACGGTCGCGCCAAGGCCGGTATCGGCTATCTGCCGCAAGAAGCGTCGATCTTCCGCAAACTGTCGGTGGCCGACAACATCATGGCGATTCTCGAGACCCGTCAGGAACTCGACAAGGCCGGCCGTCGCAAGGAGCTGGAAAGCCTGCTGCAGGAATTCCACATCAGCCACATTCGCGACAACCTCGGCATGAGCCTGTCCGGTGGTGAGCGTCGCCGGGTGGAAATCGCACGCGCCCTGGCCACCGCGCCGAAATTTATCCTGCTCGACGAACCGTTCGCCGGTGTCGACCCGATCTCGGTCGGCGACATCAAGCAGATCATTCACCATCTCAAGGCCAAGGGCATCGGTGTGCTGATCACCGACCACAACGTCCGCGAGACCCTCGATATCTGCGAAACCGCCTATATCGTCAACGATGGCCAACTGATCGCTGAAGGCGATGCGCAAACCATTCTGGCCAACGATCTGGTCAAGGAAGTGTATCTGGGTCACGAATTCCGCCTGTAAGCGACAGTGCCGGGTGAGCCGCCCGGGCGCCGTATCGATTCAAGCAGGATTTAATACGCTTTAATTGTTACAGCGCTCTAGGCAAACACTTCAGTTTCAGGCATATAATTTGCTTAAGTTTGGCGCTCCGGCGCCCTGTAGTGGATGGCGCATAGCGCCGGCGAATAAGGTGTTAAGCCCCTGCCATGAAACCATCGCTAGTCTTGAGAATGGGCCAGCAGCTGACGATGACACCGCAGCTGCAACAGGCCATCCGCCTGCTCCAATTGTCCACCCTGGATCTGCAACAGGAAATCCAGGAGGCCCTGGAATCCAATCCGATGCTCGAACGCCAGGAAGAAGGCGACGACTTCGACAATTCCGACCCGCTGGCCGACAGCACCGAACAAAAGCCCGCCGAAATTCAGGAACCGTCCTACCAGGAAGCCGCCCCGACGGTGGATAACCTCGAGGAAGGCGAATGGAACGAGCGCATCCCTAACGAACTTCCGGTCGATACCGCCTGGGAAGACGTCTACCAGACCAGCGCCAGCAGCCTGCCCAGCAGCGATGACGACGAGTGGGATTTCACCACCCGCACATCGGTTGGCGAAAGCCTGCAAAGCCATCTGCTGTGGCAACTGAATCTCGCGCCGATGTCCGACACCGACCGGCTGATCGCCGTGACGCTGATCGATTGCATCAACAATCAGGGCTATCTCGACGAAACCCTCGACGAGATCCTTGAAGCATTCGACCCGGAACTGGACATCGAGCTGGACGAAATCGAAGCCGTCCTGCACCGCATCCAGCAGTTCGAACCCGCCGGCATCGGCGCCCGCAACCTCAGCGAGTGCCTGCTGCTGCAGCTGCGTCAGTTGCCGGCCCGGACGCCGTGGCTGGCCGAGGCCAAACGTCTGGTCACCGATTACATCGACCTGCTGGGCAGCCGCGATTACAGCCAGTTGATGCGCCGCATGAAGCTCAAGGAAGATGAGCTGCGCCAGGTCATCGAACTGGTGCAGAGCCTTAATCCGCGTCCGGGCTCGCAGATCGAGTCCACCGAAGCCGAGTACGTCATCCCCGATGTTATCGTGCGCAAGGACAACGAACGCTGGCTGGTCGAGCTGAATCAGGAATCCGTACCGCGTCTGCGGGTCAACGCCCAGTACGCCGGCTTCGTCAAGCGCGCCGACACCAGCGCCGACAACACCTTCATGCGCAATCAGTTGCAGGAAGCGCGCTGGTTCATCAAGAGCCTGCAAAGCCGCAACGAAACCCTGATGAAAGTGGCCACGCAGATTGTCGAGCACCAACGCGGCTTCCTGGAATATGGCGACGAAGCGATGAAGCCGCTGGTCCTGCATGACATCGCCGAAGCCGTAGGCATGCATGAATCGACGATTTCCCGGGTGACCACGCAGAAATTCATGCATACCCCACGCGGTATTTATGAACTGAAATACTTTTTCTCCAGCCACGTCAGCACCTCCGAAGGCGGCGAATGCTCGTCCACGGCGATCCGCGCGATCATTAAAAAACTGGTTGCCGCGGAAAATCAGAAAAAGCCGTTGAGCGACAGCAAGATCGCTGGTTTACTGGAGGCACAAGGCATTCAGGTGGCTCGCCGCACGGTCGCCAAGTACCGCGAATCCCTCGGGATCGCGCCTTCGAGCGAGCGCAAACGGTTGATGTAAGCCACGTTACAGCGTTCCAGTGGCAGGCTTTTCGGCCTGCCGCTTTATGCACTGGCAACGAAGGAGAAGCTGTATGCAAGTCAACATCAGTGGACACCAACTGGAAGTGACCGACCCCCTGCGCACCTACATCGGTGAGAAACTTGACCGACTGGAGAGGCATTTCGACAAAATCACCAACGTGCAAGTCACGATGTGCGTCGAAAAACTGCTGCAGAAGATCGAAGCCACACTGCATATACCCGGCGGAGAAGTAGTTGCCAACGCAGAGCACACAGACATGTATGCCGCGATTGACCTGCTGACCGACAAGCTGGATCGCCAACTCAAAAAGCATAAGGAAAAGACCCAGAGCCTCCTCCAGGGCGCTACCGGTCGTTAACCCCCCTATCCCATGATCCGACTTGAAACCATCCTGACCCCCGGCCGCTCCCAAGTGAGCGCGCCGGGCGGCAGCAAGAAAAAAGCCCTCGAACAGATTGCCAACCTGATCCACCGCGAAGTGCCGGATCTGGCGATGCAGGATGTCTTCGAGGCCCTGGTTGCCCGTGAAAAACTCGGCTCCACCGGTTTTGGCAACGGCATCGCCATTCCCCACTGCCGCCTCAAGGGTTGCCAGTCGCCGATCAGCGCGCTGATGCACCTTGAAGCCCCGATTGATTTCGACGCCATCGATGGCGCCCCGGTGGACCTGCTGTTCGTGTTGCTGGTACCGGAAGCTGCGACCGATGCACACCTGGAATTGCTGCGCCAGATCGCCAGCATGCTCGATCGCAAGGAAGTGCGCGACAGACTGCGCAGCGCGCCAAGCAACGAAGCGCTGTACCAGGTCGTCCTGGACGAGCAGAACGGGCACTAATCATGCGTTTGATCATCGTCAGCGGCCGTTCGGGCTCGGGTAAAAGTACCGCCCTGAATGTCCTCGAGGACAACGGCTATTACTGCATTGATAACCTGCCGGCTGGCCTGCTGCCGGAACTGGCCGAACGCGCGCTGATCCACACCGAACTGGCACAGCCGCTGGTGGCCGTATCGATCGATGCGCGCAACCTGCCGAGCCACCTGTCGCGCTTCCCTGAACTGCTCGAAGATGCCCGGAGCAAGCACATTCAGTGCGATGTGCTGTATCTGGATGCCGACGAAGAAACCCTGCTCAAGCGTTTCTCCGAAACGCGCCGTCGTCACCCGCTGAGCAACGCCGACCGTTCGCTGGCCGAGGCGATCAAGGATGAAAGCGCCCTGCTCGGCCCGATTGCCGATCTGGCTGACTTGAAGATCAACACCACGCATCTGAACCTCTATCAGTTGCGCGACACCATCAAGTTGCGTCTGCTGAACCAGCCGGAGCCGGGTACGGCGTTTCTGGTCGAGTCGTTTGGCTTCAAGCGCGGCATGCCGGTCGACGCCGACCTGGTCTTTGATGTGCGCTGCCTGCCCAACCCGTACTGGAAACCGGAGCTGCGCGAGCAGTCCGGTCTCGACGCGCCGGTGGCCGAGTACCTGGCGGAACAGCCGGATGTCGAGGAAATGTATCAGGACATCTTCGCCTACCTGCACAAGTGGCTGCCGCGTTTCGCCGCGAGCAATCGCGCCTACGTCACCGTTGCTATTGGCTGCACCGGCGGGCACCACCGCTCTGTCTACCTGACCGAACGCCTGGGTCAGGCCCTGCAAAAAACCTTGAAGAACGTCCAGGTTCGCCACCGCGACCTCACCTAAAGGATTCACACCGCGATGCCTGCTCGTGAAATCGAAATCATCAACAAATTGGGGCTGCACGCCCGAGCGTCGGCCAAGTTCGTCGGCGTTGCCGGCAAATTTCCGAACACGACGATAAGAGTGGGCCGCACGCCCGAGAGCACAGTGGACGGTAAAAGCATTATGGCAATGATGATGCTGGCGGCGGGCAAGGGCACCAAAATCCATTTGAGCACCGAGGGCGAGCAAGCCCAGGAAGCCATGGACGCCTTGGTAGAGCTGATCAACAACTACTTCGACGAAGGCGAGTGACCCTGTGGCGAGGGAGCTTGCTCCCGCTCGGCTGCGCAGCAGTCGTCAGTGCGGTGCAGCTGGAAAAAATCCAGCGGGGCCGCTTCGCAGCCCGGCGGGAGCAAGCTCCCACACCACAGCTCAACCCAACGCCGTATCCATGACCATCATCAGACAAAACCCGATCAACAAACCGAGACTCGCCAGCCTGTCATGACCATGACGGCGCGACTCCGGGATGACTTCGTGAGTGACCACCAGCAACATCGCCCCCGCCGCCAGTGCCAATCCCAGAGGCAACAGCACTTGCGCCAGACTCACCAGCCAGGCACACAACACTGCGAACACCGGTTCGACCAGACCTGACGCCGCGCCGATCAGGAATGCCCTGACACGCGACATCCCCGCCCCGGCCAGCACCAACGCAATCACCAACCCCTCCGGCACATCCTGCAAGGCGATACCCATCGCCAGGCTGTCCGCTTCCGGCATACCGCCGCCAGCAGACACACCGACCGCCATGCCTTCCGGAATGTTGTGCGCGATGATGGCGAACACGAACAGCCAGATCCGCGGTGGAATCACCGGATGCTCCAGCGTGCCGATGAGCATTTGCGGCGAAGCCCCCGACAGTCTGCGATCAACCAGGTACAGACCGAGCGCCCCCAGCAAAATGCCGATACAGATCAGTCCGCTGGCCGTCCACGGAGTCAGGCCCAGACTTTCAGCAGCGGCGATGCCCGGCACGATCAGCGAGAACGCTGTCGCCGCCAGCATGACCCCGGCACCGAACCCCAGCAAGGTGTCGCTGAGCGCTTGCGGCATGCGCCGGATCACCAGCACCGGGACCGCCCCGAGCGCCGTGCCGAGGGCGCAGATCGCACCACCCTGCAAGGCTCTGGACAGTCTCGGCGCAAGATCCAGCCATTGCAGCCCGTGCCCGACCAGCAAGGTCATGCCCGCCAACAGCAACAGCGATCCCACGGCGTAACGAAACATACGCCCACTTGTGATCGCCAGTGTCTCAGTGCCCATAGTCAGCCTTGGATTGTTGTTATCGGAAACTCAGGCCAGTGCGGCCTGGTAGCGCGCAGCGACTTCAGGCCAATTGATCACGTTGTAAAACGCATTGATGTATTCCGGACGGCGATTCTGGTACCGCAGGTAATAAGCGTGTTCCCAGACATCGAGACCGAGAATCGGCGTGTTGCCGTTCATCAATGGACTGTCCTGATTGCCGCTGCTTTCCACGATCAGCTTTTTCTCCGGGGTCACGCTGAGCCAGGCCCAGCCGCTGCCGAAACGGGTCAGCGCGGCTTTGGTGAACGCTTCCTTGAAACGGTCGAGTCCGCCCAGTTGTTCATCAATGGCTTTGGCCAAAGCACCGTCGGGCTCGCCGCCGCCGTTGGGCACCATCACTTCCCAGAACAGCGAATGGTTGGCGTGACCGCCGCCCTGATTGATCACCGCTGCGCGAAGCTTTTCCGGCAACTGCTGCACACTGGCGACAAGTTTTTCCACTGGCCACTCGGCAAACTCGGTGCCTTCCACGGCGGCGTTAAGGTTGTTGATGTAGGTCTGGTGATGCTTGGTGTAGTGGATTTCCATGGTTTGCGCATCGATGTGCGGTTCGAGGGCATCGTAGGCGTAAGGCAAGGCAGGCAAGGTAAAAGCCATTTCAATGGACTCCATGGTGGTGAGGGGCTGAGGCGCGACGTGCATTGCCGGTGTCCGGGTGCAGCAGACGCTGGGTGCGCGGGTATTCGCCGTGCTCGCTGATGAAATTCAGCAGTTCGACGTAGGTCTTGCTGCTCTGGCGCAACGCCGCTTCACGCAGGGCCGGGCGCAAGCGTTCATCCTGCATGGTCTGCAATAACCGTTGGTGGATGGCGCACAGATACTCGGCGCTCTCCTCCGGTTGATTCAGGCGCAGGTGCAAATCGGCGAGGTTGTGATGAGAGACGACGCAGGCCGCCACCGCTTCGTCGGCGTCCGCCCAGCGTTCGAACAACACTTGCGCCAGGGCCAGGGCTTGCAGGTAAGCCTCGCGGGCATCGATCAACTCGCCCAGCATGAAGCAGCGATTGGCCCGTTCGATCGTGCGTTTCCAGTGCTCCATGATGAATCTCCAAAGCGGTTGCGGGATTTACACGCCGCCGGCGGTGAGTTTCTCGGGGTTGAGCAACTCTTCCAGCTGGCGGCGTGACAGGTCGGTGTGTTCCAGCGCGACGTCGATCACCGCGCGACCTTCCCTGTAGGCCTGCTTGGCGATTTCGGCGGCTTTCTGGTAGCCGATGATCGGATTGAGCGCAGTCACCAGAATCGGATTACGCGACAGCGCTTCCTTGAGGCGCGCCTCGTTGACTTTGAAGCTGGCGATGGCCTTGTCACCGAGCAGGCGGCTGGCATTGGCCAGCAGCTCAATGCTGCTCAGCAGGTTGTCGGCGATGATCGGCAGCATCACATTGAGTTCGAAGTTGCCCGACTGACCGGCGACGGTGATCACCGAATCGTTGCCGATCACCTGCGCAGCGACCATGGCCGTGGCTTCCGGTATCACCGGATTGACCTTGCCCGGCATGATCGACGAGCCGGGTTGCAGGGCTTCGAGCTCGATTTCGCCGAGACCGGCGAGCGGGCCGGAGTTCATCCAGCGCAGGTCGTTGGCGATCTTCATCAGCGTCACGGCGCAGGCCTTGAGCTGACCGGAAACGGCGACGGCGGTGTCCTGCGAGCCGATCAGCGCGAACAGATCCTTGCCCGGGGTAAATTGCACGTCGGTCAGTTGGCTCAAATGCCGGCTGAAACGCGCCGCGAATTCAGGGTGCGCATTGACCCCGGTGCCGACCGCCGTACCGCCCTGCGCCAGCGATTGCAGGCTGGGCAACAAATCCTGCAAATGACCGATATTGGCCTTGAGCTGCTGCGCCCAGCCATTAAGCACCTGACTCATGCGCACTGGCATCGCGTCCATCAAATGCGTGCGGCCGGTCTTGACGTGGTGATGCACTTGCCCGGCCTTGTGCTCAATGACTTGCACAAGATGCAGCAGCGCCGGCAGTAATTGTTCATGCAAGGCCAGCGCGGCGCTGACATGGATGGTGGTCGGGATGATGTCGTTGCTGCTCTGGCCGCAGTTGACGTGGTCGTTGGCATTGATCGACTCGCCAAGCAGACGGCTGGCCAGCGTAGCGATCACTTCATTGGCGTTCATGTTCGAGCTGGTGCCGGAACCGGTCTGGAAAATATCCACCGGGAAATGCTGCATGAAATTGCCTGCGAGCAGTCCTTGCGCGGCATCGCTGATGGCTTTGCCTTGCGCCGCGCTGATCTGGTTCAACTCGACGTTGGCGCGAGCGGCAGCGGCTTTGGCCAGAATCAGTGCGCGGACGAACTGGCGCGGCATCGGCTTGCCGCTGATCGGGAAGTTATTCACCGCGCGCTGGGTTTGCGCGCCGTAGAGCGCGTCGACCGGCACCTGCAGTTCGCCCATGCTGTCGCGCTCAATACGTGTCTTGGTCATGCGAGTGTCCTTGCAGCAATTCAGTAAGAGGGATCGAGGGTTGCAACTCGCATGTTGCGAGTTGCCAGGTGTAGCGCTGCCAGCGCTGGAGGCGGCATTGGCAAAGCGCCAAGCGCTCCATGTCACGCAACGGCCGCCAGGCCTGATCGAGGCAGAGGCTGCGCCAGTGCCACGGCAAGGCCACATCAGTGGCGGTATCGAGCAACAGACGGAAAGAAGTTCCGGCGACGGTCCAGGGCGAGGTTGCCGTGCAACAGGACAAATAGCGCCCTTCGGCAAGGTAGTGTTCGATCAGGCGTGGCTCGTCAGGATTCAATGCGCAACGGATCTGGCGACTCATCCAGCGCCAGCTTTCGAGGTAGGGCTGCTCGTGCAAGGCAGAACTCATGATCCGGGACTCGTGCGGAGATGAGATTCATTATTATATGATAATGAGAACCAAAACAAGCCTGCATGCACGCAACCTTGTGGGAGCGGGCTTGCTCGCGAATGCAGTGTGTCAGCCAGAGATGTTGTGACTGAAAGACCGCATTCGCGAGCAAGCCCGCTCCCACAGGAGGTTTGTGCAAGCATAAAAAAAGGCGCACCACCCGTTGAGGTGGCGCGCCTTATTTGTGTAACGGCCGGGCTTAACTGCCCGCGACAGTCATCCGCTCGATCAACACCGAACCGGTGCGGATGTTGCTGCGCAGTTCCAGATCATTCCCCACCGCGACAATCTGCTTGAACATGTCGCGCATGTTGCCGGCGATGGTCACTTCCTGCACCGCGAACTGGATTTCGCCGTTTTCGACCCAAAAACCCGCCGCCCCGCGCGAATAGTCGCCGGTGACCATATTCAGGCCATGCCCCATCAACTCGGTGACCAGCAATCCACGGCCCATGCGTTTCAACAGCGCTGCCTGATCTTCATCGCCATGGGTAACGAACAGGTTGTGCACGCCGCCCGCGTTGGCGGTGCTCGGCATGCCCAGTTTGCGTCCGGAGTACGTACCCAGGATGTAAGACACCAACTCACCTTTTTCGACGAACGGTTTGGCATAGGTCGCCAGGCCGTCGCCGTCATAGGAAGCGCTGCCCATGGCGCGCATCAGGTGCGGGCGTTCGTCGATGGTCAACCATTCCGGGAACAGCTTCTGCCCCAGCGAGCCTTCCAGAAATGAAGATTTGCGATACAGGCTGCCGCCCGATACTGCCGACAGGAAACTGCCGAACAAACCGCCCGCCAGTTCAGCGGAAAACAGCACTGGCACTTCGCAAGTCGGCACCGGGCGCGCGCCCAGACGGCTCGCTGCTCGCTGCGCGGCACGCTGGCCGATGCTCACCGGATCGGCGAGCAAGCTGCCCTGACGGCTGACGTCGTACCAGTAATCACGCTGCATCTGGCCGTCGGCTTCGGCGATCATCACGCAACTGAGGCTGTGCCGCGTCGATGCGTAACCACCGATGAAACCGTGGCTGTTGCCATAAACACGGCAACCCTGATGGGTGCTGAGCGTGGTGCCGTCGGCGTTCTTGATCCGCGCATCGGCATCAAAAGCCGCCGCCTCGCAGAGCAAGGCCTTCTCGATGGCTTGCTCCGGGGTGATATCCCACTCGTGGAACAGGTCGAAATCCTTGATGTCTTTGGCCATCAATGCCGCATCGGCAAGGCCTGACGCTTCGTCCTCGGAGGTGTGCCTGGCGATCGCCAGTGCCGCCGCGACCGTTTCACGAATCGCCTCTGGCCCGGTGGCCGAGGTGCTCGCCGAGCCTTTGCGCTGGCCGACGTACAAGGTGATGCCAAAGCCCTGATCGCGGTTGAATTCGACCGTTTCGACCTCGCGCTGACGCACCGAAGTCGACAGGCCCTGCTCCAGCGACACCGCAACTTCACAGGCGCTGGCGCCCTGGCGCTTGGCTTCGGCGATGATCTGCTCGACCTGTTCCTGCAGTGCCGGCAATGCCTGCGGGCCGACGCTTTGAACTGCACTCATGCTCATCTCCACTCAAATTCTGCTTTCGGCTGGGGTCATCGAGCGACCGGGCCGGACAAGCGGCCCCCGACTGGTTATCATGGCGGCGTTTCTTTGCGGACTGCCACCATGGTTGATTCTTACGACGACTCCCTCGATACGGGAGAAAAAAGCAAATCTCAGGTCAAACGCGAGCTGCATGCTCTGGTTGACCTTGGCGAGCGCCTGACCACACTCAAGCCCGACTTGCAGGCAAAACTGCCGTTGACCGACGCTTTGCGTCGGGCATTGGCCGATGCGCCCAAGCACACCGCGAACATTGCGCGTAAACGGCATTTGCAGTTCATCGGCAAACTGATGCGCGACCAGGACACGGACGCGATTCTGACGTTGCTCGATCAACTCGATGCCTCCACTCGCCAGTACAACGAGCGTTTCCATAATCTGGAACGCTGGCGTGACCGCCTGATCGCGGGCGATGACGCCGTGCTGGAGAAATTCGTCGTCGAGTACCCGGACGCCGACCGTCAACAGCTACGCTCCCTGATCCGCCAGGCCCAGCACGAGGTTGCGCAAAACAAACCTCCTGCTTCCAGCCGCAAGATCTTCAAATACATCCGCGAGCTGGACGATACACAACGCGGCCTGCGTTGATATTCGCCACCGGGTGGCCGCCCTGCGCGCCACCCGAAGCTCCACGTCCTCTTATGCGCCCGTGCCACCCACGGTGATCGCATCGATTTTCAGCGTTGGCTGACCGACACCCACCGGCACCGACTGCCCATCCTTGCCGCACGTGCCCACACCGCTGTCCAGCGCCAGATCATTACCGACCATCGACACCCGGCTCATCGCCTCGGGGCCGTTGCCGATCAACGTCGCGCCTTTGACCGGCGCGGTGATTTTGCCGTCCTCGATCAGGTAGGCCTCGCTGGTGGAGAACACGAACTTGCCGCTGGTGATGTCGACCTGACCGCCGCCGAGATTGGCGCAGTAGATGCCTTTCTTCACCGAAGCAATGATTTCCGCCGGATCGCTTTCGCCGCCGAGCATGTAAGTGTTTGTCATCCGTGGCATCGGCAGGTGCGCGTAGGATTCGCGGCGACCGTTACCGGTGCGCGCCACCCCCATCAGACGGGCATTGAGCTTGTCCTGCATGTAACCCTTGAGCACACCGTTTTCGATCAGCGTGGTGCACTCGGTCGGGGTGCCTTCGTCGTCGACACTCAGCGAACCGCGACGCCCGCTCAACGTGCCATCATCAACGATAGTGCAGAGTTTCGAGGCAACCATTTCGCCCATGCGCCCGCTGTAGGCGGAGCTGCCCTTGCGGTTGAAATCGCCTTCCAGACCGTGACCGACCGCCTCGTGCAGCAGCACGCCGGACCAGCCTGAACCCAGTACCACCGGCAGCGTACCGGCCGGCGCCGGGATCGCTTCCAGATTGACCAGCGCCTGACGCAACGCTTCCCGGGCATAGCCCATCGCGCGGTCCTCGGCGAGGAAATAACGGTAATCGGTACGTCCGCCGCCGCCATGTCCGCCACGCTCGCGACGGCCGTTCTGCTCGACGATGACACTGACGTTGAAACGCACCAGCGGTCGCACATCGGCGGCCAGGCCACCGTCGGTAGATGCCACCAGAATCCGTTCCCAGACACCGGCCATGCTCACGCTGACTTGTTGAATGCGCGGATCGAGCGCGCGCGTGGCGACGTCGATGCGCTTGAGCAATTCGACTTTTTCGGCCCGGCTCAGCACTTCCAGCGGGTTGTCCGGCGCATACAGTTGCGCGACATCCTGGGTGCTGAACGCCTGCACGGTGCCGTTCTGCCCGGCGCGGGAGATCGAGCGCGCCGCGCGGGCCGCAGCGCCGAGGGCTTCGAGGGTGATCGCGTTGCTGTAGGCAAAACCGGTTTTTTCACCGGACTGCGCGCGCACGCCAACGCCCTGGTCAAGGTTGAAGCTGCCTTCCTTGACGATGCCGTCTTCCAGCGACCACGATTCGGAAATCTGCCCCTGGAAATACAGATCGGCGGCATCGATGCCAGGGCCGGCGAGATCGCCGAGCACACCTTGCAGGCTCTCGATCGTCACGCCACCGGGCGCCAATAGATGATCACTGACTGAGGACAACAACTCGCTCATAGGTTTACGCCTTAAATTCGTGTTCTGAAGCAGGTCGCTGGGCGCCCTGCGAGAAAAACCGCCGATGACGCGTCACCGGCATGCGCGCCCGAATGGACGCCTGTTCATCGCTGTCGCGAGCGGCCAACAACACCGCTTCGCCTTGATCCTGTTGGGCCAGCACGCGCCCCCACGGGTCGACAATTGCCGCATGACCGAAGGTTTCGCGCGGTCCCGGGTGGGTTCCGCCCTGTGCGGCCGCCAGCACATAACATTGAGTCTCGATGGCACGCGCGCGAATCAGCACATCCCAATGCGCGGCGCCGGTCACGGCAGTAAACGCCGACGGTGCGGTAATCAATTCGGCACCGGCGGCACGCAATTCGCTGTACAGCTCCGGGAAGCGCAAGTCGTAACACACCGTCAGTCCGACGCGACCCACCGGCGTGTCCGCCACCACTACATTGCTGCCATAAGCATAGTCATCGGATTCGCGGTAACGGCCGCGATTGTCCGCCACGTCGACGTCGAACAGATGCAGCTTGTCATAGCGCGCGACGATCTCGCCGTGTTCGTTGATCAACAGCGAGCAGGCATTGGCCTTGGCCGTGGGTTGCCCCAGCGGCGGCAACGGCAATGTGCCGGCGACTATCCATAAGGTGAGGTCGCGGGCGGTCTGTTTCAACCATGGCAGGATCGGCCCTTCGCCCAAGGCTTCGGCGCGGCCGATATCGGCGACGTCGCGACGGCCCATGGCGGCGAAGTTTTCCGGCAGTACCGCGAGCTTCGCCCCGCCAGCGGCCGCCTGTTCAAGCAGGCGCCGGGCCTGAGCCAGATTGGCCAGCACGTCACTCTGGCTGACCATTTGAATCACCGCTAAAGACATGGCGAACTCCCAAAGAGGTAGGTGGCCATGCTACTCCATCGCTTCAAGGCCGGGCCGTTCAAAAAGGCTTGTCGAAGGTGATTTTCGGCTCTTTCCATGGGCCTTTGACGGTGTACTTCACACTGGCGAAGCGTGCCACGCGGTCACCGATCAGCTTGTCGATCAGGAACAACGCACCGCCGACCGCCGGTGCGCCGACGATCAGCGCGGCGATCGGCAGGTTGTTGGTCACCGGCAAGGTCACCAGCAATTTCGCATCCACCTTGTCACCCACCAGATCCAGTGTGCCGTCCAGCTCAAGATTGCTCGAAGGGCCGGTCAGGCGAATCGGTTCTCGCGTCACATAGACGCCGTTATTCGCCACCAGCAGACCTTTGACCCGGTCATAGCTCAAGCCCTTGCCGAACAGGTCGGAGAAGTCCAGGCGCAGACGCCGGCCGATCGAATTGAAGTTGAGCAGGCCGAACACCCGCAGCGCCTGAGCGCCGCCCTCCACTTCAACGAACTGGCCCTTGTTCAGCGAGGCATCCAGAGTGCCGGAGAAGCGCTTGGTCGCCAGCCACGCCGGCGAGCCCGGCCAGCGGCCATCGACGTCCATGTGGAATTCTTCACTGGTCACGCTCGGTGCGAAACCCCAGCCCTTGAGCACGTCAGCGAGGTTCTTGCCGCCAATGCGGCCCTTGTACCAACTGCTGGTCGATCCCGGCGCGCCTTCCCAGCCACCATTGCCTTGCAACAGGATGCCTTTGAGGCCCATGTCGAGGTTGTTCAGGGCGATGCCTTTGGCGGTCGGCCGCACTTTCAGTGACCAGCCACCGACCAGATCCGGGCCGAGGAACAGTTGGTTGAGGGTGATATCCAGTGCCGGAATTTTCGTCGGATCGACCGAGGCCAGCGGGTCAGGCGCGTTTTCGTCGGCCTGCACCGCCGGGTCGGGGGCGGACAGCTTGACGTATTGCAGGTTCACTGCAATCGGCACGCCCTTGGCGTCCGGCAGGCTGGCCGTGCCTTTGGCTTGCTGACTGTCGAGCGCCAGGTTCCAGGCTGCCGGCTTGCGATTGAGCAGCACCGAAGCCTGATCCAGCGTGGTGCCGAACGCGGTCAGCTTGCCAACCTTGAAGTCCGCACTGCTGAGTAGCTTGTTGGCGCTGCCACCGACATCCTGTCCGGCGTATTTATTCAGCACGTCCTGCCACGGCGCGACGTCGAGTTCCGACAGCACGCCACGTATGCGCAGGCCTCTGGATCCCGGCAGCAGCGCCTCGCCGGCACCGAGGAACAACTCGCCCCGACCGTCGGCAAAACTGGCCGGCGGCGCGGCGAAGGTGAAACTGGCGAGTTGATCGTAGCTGACCCAATAACGCCGCTCCTGGCCCTGCAAGGTCATGCGGAACACGGTGTCGCGCCCGACATCGGCGGCCATGCCGAACGGCGCAGGCAGATCCACTGCCACGCCCTTGAGGCTGGAATTGACCATCAACTGGCTGTCGGCGCCGTCGAGGGTCAATTGCAACTGATACGGAATCGTCCCCGACACCGGCAACGGCTGCGTCACGCCAAGCCAGTCGGTGAGTTTCTTGACTTCAACCTGCCCCGACGCTGCGACGCGGGTCCTGAGCTTGTTGGGGCTGCCGTCGGCAAAAATCTGCGCGCTCACCGGCTTGTCGAAAGCCCGCGCGGTGATGTTCTGCCCGCTCAAGCCTTTGGCGCTGTCGAAGCGAAAATCGCCCTTGAGCTGGGTCAGCTCCAGCGTCGGCTCGGCCAGCTTCAGTCGTGCGTTGGCGGTCTTGAAATCAACGAGAATTTTCGGCTGATCGCCCTTGGCCAGCGGAACGTCCAGTTTGAGCTTGCCGCTCAGATCACCGGCGCCTTCCCAGCCGGCAAAGGTTTCGGCCGTACCGATCGGCGCTTCCTGAAGAATTTTCAAACCGTCGCCCAGACCACCGGCGAATGCGCCATCGAGCCGCAGGTGCGTGTTCTGCCCGGCGGGCACGTGGGGAATATTGACGAAGACATCGCTGACTTGCGTATCGAGCAACTGGCCCTTGCTGGCCCAGATGCGCACGCCGCTGTCTTCAATGAACACGTCACCGCTGACCTTGCTCACGTGCGGCCAGCCCGGCTGGAACGCCAGCTCGGCGTCATGCACCTTGAAGAACAGGCTGATGCTGCGGTCGGCCTCACCGGCATTCTTGCTCAGTGATCCCTGATACTGGAAGAAACCCTGATCCACCGCGCCCTTGAGAATCGCCGTGCGCAGCCATTGATCCAGCGCCGGGCTCAACACGGCGGGCAGGTATTTGGCCGTGTAGCGACCGTCGCCCTCGACCAGGCCGACGCGCAGGTCCATGTAGTCTTCCTGGCTATGGTCGAAGTGCAGGCGAATCAGGAAGTCGCCGGCAATCTTGCCCTCCTCGCCCAGCACTTTCAGGTAGGGCGCGATCAGGGTAAAACCGTCCTTGTCGAGCTTCCAGGTCAGCCGCGCATTGGCCTGCAGGTATTGCCACGGCTTGGCGAAAATCGGGTCGAGGTGCAGGACAAAATCCTTGCTGTCCAGGCGCAGCTCGCCGCCGTCGAGATTGCCGGCGAGGCTGCCACTGACATTTCGCGCCGCTGGCGCACCGTGGTAGGCGTCGAAACCGACGTTATCCAGGTTGGCGGCAAAGCCGAATTTGTTGCCGTCGGTGGCGTTCGGGCGGAAATCCAGCAGGACATTGCGCAAGCCGCCGGTCACCTTCAAGCGCTCAACCGCCGTGGCGACACCCTGTGGCAACGGTCCCAGCGCATTGAGCAGCGGCGTGATCGGCGTCAGGTCGAGGCGGTCGGCCTGCAAATGCCAAAGCTCTTCAACCGTGTCGCTCGCCCGGGTCTGTTGTACCTGAACGCGGGACTCCCAGCGGGTTTCACCGAAGCTCATCGCCAGCGAGTCGAGGGTGATCGTCGCGCCTTTGGGGCTGTTCTGGTAATACGCATTCAGCGCCAGATTGTCGATCTGGATCGGTTTGCGCTCGGCGTAGGCACCGGTGACTTGCGGTGCATTCAGGCGTAGCGCGGCGCTTTGCAGGGCGCCTTCGGCCCAATTGACCCACAACTCACCGCCGGCCTTGATCCGGGAAAAATTCCACTGTTGTGTCAGACGCTCGGGCAACCACTTGGACCAGTCGCTCTGCGGCAGACTGGCGTATGCCTCGATGGCGCTGTTCTGCCATTGATCGGGACGAATCCGCGTGCGCAGGTTCAGCGCGACAGGCTGGCCGTCAGGCAGGGTCAAACGGGCATCGAGACGTTGGCGGCTGGCGCCGGTGTGCAGATTCAGCCCGACATAAGTCAGCGTCATTGGCGGGTGATCGAGCGGTTGCAAAGTGACCTGGCTGTCGAGCACCGACAATTGTTTGATCATCTGCGAACGCTGGAACAACTGGACCGGATCGAACGGCTGATCCTTCTGCACCGGCAGGCCTTCCAGTGCCCAGCTACCGTCTTCGGCTTCCTTGAGGCTGATCTTCAGGCCGTTGAGTTCGATATGCGCGAGGCGTACTTCGCGGGCCAGCACACTGGCCCACAGGTCCGGCACCACCCGCACGCGGTCCAGCCGCAACGCGTTGGCGCCGTCGCCGACCATCACGTCATGGGCCAGCAGGATCGGCGCGAAACCGCTCCAGTTGCCTTCCAGCTCGCCAATCTGCAACGGCATACCGAGGGCGGCGCTGGCCTTGTCTTCAAGATCGGCGCGGTATTCGGCCACCAGTGGGGTCAGCTCGCGGCCCAGACTGACGTACAGAGCCATCAACACCAGAACCAACGCGCACAGGCCCAGCCCCCAACGGGTGAGTGCGGCCAAAATGCGTGTCAGACGC
The DNA here is from genome assembly GCF_014268555.1 of Pseudomonas sp. SWRI111. NCBI lineage: Bacteria > Pseudomonadati > Pseudomonadota > Gammaproteobacteria > Pseudomonadales > Pseudomonadaceae > Pseudomonas > Pseudomonas sp. SWRI111. The sequence continues at coordinate 163,167 of NZ_JABWQQ010000003.1, forward strand.
TCCATGTCAGTTGGCTCCCATGGCAAAAATACTGCGAAAAGCTGAGGCCAGCCGCGTTGAATGAAAGGTGACGCAGGGCTTCAGAGCAGCACCACGTCATATTGTTCCTGGGAATACATGGTTTCTACCTGGAAGCGTATGGTGCGACCGATGAAGCCTTCAAGCTCGGCGACGTTACCGGACTCTTCGTCGAGCAGGCGATCGACCACTTTCTGGTTGGCCAGCACCCGATAACCCTCGGCCTGATAGGCCCGCGCCTCGCGCAGAATCTCGCGGAAGATCTCGTAACAGATGGTTTCGGCGGTCTTCAATTTGCCCCGTCCCTGACAACTGCTGCACGGTTCGCAGAGCACTTGTTCGAGGCTTTCGCGGGTGCGCTTGCGCGTCATCTGCACCAAACCCAACTCGGTGATGCCGATGATGTTGGTCTTGGCGTGATCACGCTCCAGCTGTTTTTCCAGGGTGCGCAACACTTGCCGCTGATGTTCTTCATCTTCCATGTCGATGAAGTCGATGATGATGATCCCGCCCAGATTGCGCAGGCGCATCTGCCGGGCAATCGCCGTGGCCGCTTCGAGGTTGGTCTTGAAAATGGTTTCTTCGAGATTGCGATGGCCGACGAAGGCGCCCGTGTTCACGTCGATGGTGGTCATGGCTTCCGCCGGGTCGATCACCAGATAGCCGCCGGATTTCAGCGGTACCTTGCGTTCCAGCGCGCGCTGGATTTCGTCTTCGACGCCATACAGGTCGAAGATTGGCCGTTCGCCCGGGTAGTGTTCCAGACGATCGGCGATTTCCGGCATCAGTTCGGCGACGAACTGCGTGGTTTTCTGGAAGGTTTCCCGGGAATCGATGCGGATTTTCTCGATTTTCGGATTGACCAGATCGCGCAGGGTACGCAGGGCCAGGCCGAGGTCTTCGTATATCACGCTCGGCGCGGCAATGGTCTTGATCTGTTCGTTGATCTGATCCCACAGGCGGCGCAGGTAGCGGATGTCCATGAGGATCTCGTCAGCGCCCGCGCCCTCGGCGGCGGTGCGCAGAATGAAGCCGCCGGCCTCCTTGATGCCTTCTTTTGCCACGCAATCGCTGACCACCTGCTTGAGGCGTTCGCGCTCGGCTTCGTCTTCGATCTTCAGCGAAATCCCGACGTGCGCGGTGCGCGGCATGTACACCAGATAGCGCGAGGGAATCGACAGCTGCGTCGTCAGACGCGCACCTTTGGAGCCGATCGGGTCCTTGGTGACTTGTACCACCAGGCTCTGGCCCTCGTGCACCAGCGAGCTGATGCTTTCCACCGCCGGCCCTTCACGCAAGGAAATTTCAGCGGCGTGAATAAACGCGGCGCGGTCCAGGCCGATGTCGACGAACGCTGCCTGCATGCCCGGCAGTACCCGGACGATCTTGCCTTTATAAATGTTGCCGACTATTCCGCGTTTTTGCGTGCGCTCGACGTGGACTTCTTGCAGCACACCGTTTTCGACCACTGCCACGCGCGACTCCATCGGCGTGATGTTGATCAGAATCTCTTCACTCATGGCAGGATCTCGTTCAGGCATGTTCACGATAGTGGCCGCATCTGGATTCGTACGACGCTCAGGGCGTGTTCAGGTTTTGCCAACAGGGTATGCCGAAATGGCCCAGCACCTCAGAGGTTTCGCACAGCGGCAGGCCGACCACGGCCGAATAGCTGCCATCGAGTCCGGCGACAAACACCGCGCCGAGGCCCTGAATGCCGTAGCCGCCGGCCTTGTCGCGCGGTTCGCCGCTGACCCAGTAGGCGGCGGCCTCATCGCGGCTGATCGGGCGAAAGCGCACACGACTGCGCACCACCCGCGACTCGCAGCGCTCGCCTTCGACAATGGCGATGGCAGTCAGCACTTCGTGCTCGTTGCCGGACAACATCATCAGCATGGCGCATGCGTCGGCTTCGTCCACCGGTTTGCCGAGAATTTTGCCGTCGAGCACCACTGCGGTATCGGCCCCCAGTACACAAAACGGCTGGTCGGCGACGACCGCGCGGCGTCCGGCCTCAGCCTTGCCACGCGCGAGGCGTTCGACATAGGCCGAGGGCGATTCGTCAGGAAGCGGGGTTTCGTCGATGTCCGCGCTGATGGCGGTGAACCGCACGCCGATCTGCGCGAGCAGTTCACGGCGACGTGGCGATCCGGAGGCGAGGTAAAGCAGTTTCATCAAACCATCTCCCTGTTCAGTGCCCTGCCTCACCGGTTCAATAGATTCTGTAGCGTCGGCACATTCCGCGTAGGGCGAAGCTGACCCACGGCCAGAGCAAGGCACTGACCAGCGCCGGCAGGACCAGCGCCAGGGTTGGCTGGCGATTGCCGGTCAAGGCGCTTAGCCACAGTTGCGCCAGTTGCGCGAGGCCGAAGATCACAAGGATCACCAGACACTGCTGCCACATCGGAAACATGCGCAGACGCTGTTGCAGTGACAGGACGAGGAAGGTGATCAGGGTCAGGATCAGCGCGTTCTGCCCGAGCAGGTCGCCCTGCAGCACGTCTTCGGCCAGCCCCAGACAGAATGCGGTGACCATGCCAACCGTGTGCGGCATGTACAGCGCCCAAAAGGTCACGAGCAGGGCCAGCCACAGCGGGCGGAGGATTTCCATGAAGATCGGCAGCGGTGAAACGCTGAGCAGGATGCCGACGAAGAACGTCAGCCAGATCATCCAGCCGTTTCCGGATTTTTTCGCGCCGACCATTATTCTCGTCCCCCGGTAGTCGCTGGCGGTTTCGCCGGTGGTTTGCTGGCTGCCGGTGGTTTGGCAGCGGCGGGTGTGACTGCGGGCGCTGCGGCTTCGGCGGCAGGAGCTGGTGCTGTCGACGGCGTCGCGGGCATGATCAGCGGTTTCGGCACACTGGCCGGCAACATCGGACCGCCACCATGCGCGTCGAGCGCTTCCTGGGCCTGGGCGGCGTCATTGGCGCGCTCTTCGGCGGTACGGCTGTCGCTGAACACCAGCAGCAGATAGCGGCTGCGGTTCAGGGCGGCGGTTGGCACGGCGCGGACGATGGCGAACGGTTGGCCGGAATCGTGGATGACTTCCTTGACCGTGGCCACCGGATAACCGGCCGGAAAGCGCTGGCCGAGGCCGGAGCTGACCAGCAGATCGCCTTCCTTGATGTCCGCCGTGTCAGCGACATGGCGCAATTCCAGACGCTCCGGGTTGCCGGTGCCGCTGGCAATCGCGCGCAGACCGTTGCGGTTGACCTGCACGGGAATGCTGTGGGTGGTGTCGGTCAACAACAGGACACGTGAGGTGTATGGCATCAATTCAACCACCTGGCCCATCAGCCCGCGTGCATCGAGCACCGGCTGGCCGAGCACCACGCCGTCGCGCTCACCTTTGTTGATGATGATGCGATGGGTGAAAGGGTTGGGGTCCATGCCGATCAACTCGGCCACTTCGACCTTTTCGTTGACCAGTGCGGAGGAATTGAGCAACTCGCGCAGCCGAACGTTCTGCTCGGTCAGGGCCGCGAGCTTTTGCATGCGCCCCTGCAACAGCAGGTTCTCGGTCTTGAGTTTTTCGTTTTCGGCGACGAGCTCGGTGCGGCTGCCGAACTGACTGGCGACCCCTTCCCACAACCGGCCGGGCAGGTCAGTGATCCAGTAGGCATCCATGAGCACCAGCGACGCTTGCTTGCGCGCGGGCTTGAGCAGGTCGAAACGCGCATCGACCACCATCAGCGCGACCGACAGCACGGCCAGCACCAACAGGCGCACGCCCAACGAAGGGCCCTTGGCGAAAAGCGGTTTAATAAGCCGCTCCTCCCAGGCAAATGTTCTGTTTATTCATACGGCATCAAACCGGCCTGGATGAAGACTGACAGAAGATAAACGCCAACAGGCAGCACTGCAAAGTGCTGCCTGTGCGTTCACCCACGTATTGCAACCAACGAATTACTCGCTGGAAAGCAGATCCATGGTGTGCTTATCCATCATTTCCAGCGCACGGCCACCGCCGCGAGCCACACAGGTCAGCGGATCTTCGGCAACGATCACCGGCAGACCGGTTTCCTGAGCCAGCAACTTGTCGAGGTCACGCAGCAGCGCGCCACCACCGGTCAGCACCAGGCCGCGCTCGGCGATGTCGGAAGCCAGTTCCGGCGGCGACTGCTCCAGCGCGCTCTTCACGGCCTGAACGATGGTGGCCAGCGACTCTTGCAGAGCTTCCAGCACTTCGTTGGAGTTCAGGGTGAATGCACGTGGAACGCCTTCGGCCAGGTTGCGACCGCGAACATCGACTTCGCGCACTTCGCCGCCCGGGTAGGCCGTACCGATTTCCTGCTTGATGCGCTCAGCGGTGGATTCACCGATCAGGCTGCCGTAGTTGCGACGCACGTAAGTGATGATCGCTTCGTCGAAACGGTCGCCGCCCACACGTACGGATTCGGCGTAGACCACACCGTTGAGGGAGATCAGGGCGATTTCGGTGGTACCACCACCGATGTCCACGACCATCGAACCGCGGGCTTCTTCAACCGGCAGACCGGCACCGATCGCAGCGGCCATTGGCTCTTCGATCAGGAACACTTCACGGGCACCGGCGCCAAGGGCCGATTCACGGATGGCACGACGCTCAACCTGGGTGGACTTGCAGGGAACGCAGATCAGCACACGAGGGCTGGGCTGCAGAAAGCTGTTTTCATGAACCTTGTTGATAAAGTACTGCAGCATCTTTTCGCAGACGCTGAAGTCGGCGATCACGCCGTCCTTCATCGGACGAATGGCAGCAATGTTGCCCGGCGTACGGCCGAGCATGCGCTTGGCCTCGGTGCCGACAGCGACGACACTTTTCTGGTTACCGTGTGTCCGAATGGCCACAACCGATGGCTCATTCAGGACGATACCGCGCTCGCGCACGTAAATAAGGGTGTTGGCAGTGCCCAGGTCAATGGAAAGATCGCTGGAAAACATGCCACGCAGTTTCTTGAACATGGGAAAGGGACCCTAGGCAACGCGTGGGTAAAAAAGTGCGGCAAACTCTAACAACGACAGGGATTTTGGGCAAGGCGCCAATATGTTAAATTGGCCGCTTTTCTGTGCACCAAGCCCCACAATCGCGGCCTTATGACCGTAGAAGTGCGGTAGTGTTCCGACAATCTAACACACGGACGCCGTCCGTTCTGTTTTCCACTGGAGAATCCCGATGGCGCTAGAACGCTCCGACGTGGAAAAAATCGCGCACCTGGCCTGCCTTGGCCTCAACGATGCCGATCTTCCACACATTACTTCCGCCCTCAACAGCATTCTCGGGCTGGTCGACGAGATGCAGGCCGTCAATACCGACGGTATCGAGCCTTTGGCCCACCCTCTGGAAGCCAGTCAGCGCCTGCGTGCCGACGTCGTGACCGAGACGAATAACCGCGAGGCCTACCAGTCCATCGCACCAGCGGTCGAAAACGGCCTGTACCTGGTTCCGAAAGTCATCGACTAAAGGGAAAGAGCCTGCAATGCATCAAATGACTCTGGCCGAGATCGCCCGCGGTCTCGCCGATAAAAAGTTTTCCTCCGAAGAGCTGACCAAAGTCCTGCTGGCGCGTATTACCCAGCTCGATCCGCAGCTCAACAGTTTCATCAGCCTCACCGAAGAGCTGGCCCTCGAGCAGGCGAAAGCCGCCGATGCGCGCCGGGCCAGCGGTGAGAGCGGCGCCCTGCTCGGCGCGCCGATCGCCCACAAAGACCTGTTCTGCACCCAGGGCATTCGCACCAGCTGCGGCTCGAAGATGCTCGACAACTTCAAGGCACCGTACGACGCCACCGTGGTGGCGAAACTCGCCGCCGCCGGCGCCGTGACCCTGGGCAAGACCAACATGGACGAATTCGCCATGGGTTCGGCCAACGAGTCGAGCTGGTACGGCGCGGTGAAAAACCCGTGGAACCTGGAACACGTACCGGGCGGTTCGTCCGGTGGTTCGGCGGCGGCTGTGGCCGCGCGTCTGTTGCCTGCCGCGACCGCCACCGACACCGGCGGCTCGATCCGCCAGCCAGCCGCCTTCACCAACCTCACCGGCCTGAAGCCGACCTACGGTCGCGTTTCGCGCTGGGGCATGATTGCCTACGCGTCCAGCCTCGATCAGGGCGGCCCGTTGGCGCGCACTGCCGAAGACTGCGCGATCCTGCTGCAAGGCATGGCCGGCTTCGACCCGAACGATTCGACTAGCATCGATGAGCCGGTGCCGGATTACTCCGCCAGCCTCGGCGATTCGCTGCAAGGCCTGCGCATCGGCGTGCCGAAGGAATACTTCAGCGCCGGTCTCGACCCGCGCATCGCCGAGTTGATCCAGAACAGCATCCAGCAGTTGCAGAAGCTCGGTGCGGTGATCAAGGAAATAAGCCTGCCGAACATGCAGCACGCGATTCCGGCGTACTACGTGATCGCCCCGGCAGAAGCGTCTTCCAACCTGTCGCGTTTCGACGGCGTGCGTTTTGGCCATCGCTGCGAGAACCCGGCAAACCTGATCGACCTGTACAAGCGCTCCCGAGGCGAAGGCTTCGGTGCCGAAGTACAGCGCCGGATCATGGTCGGTGCCTACGCACTGTCCGCCGGTTATTACGACGCCTACTACCTGAAAGCGCAGAAGATCCGTCGTCTGGTGAAAAACGACTTCATGGCGGCCTTCAATGAGGTCGACATCATCCTCGGCCCGACCACGCCGAACCCGGCCTGGAAGCTCGGCGCGAAGAACAGCGACCCGGTCGCTGCCTATCTGGAAGACGTCTACACCATCACCGCCAACCTCGCCGGCCTGCCGGGCCTGTCGATGCCGGCCGGTTTTGTCGACGGTCTGCCGGTGGGCGTGCAATTGCTCGCACCGTACTTCCAGGAAGGCCGTTTGCTTAATGTTGCGCACCAGTACCAGCTGAATACCGACTGGCACACTCGCACCCCAACCGGCTTCTGAGGAGACACACATGCAATGGGAAGTCGTGATCGGGCTGGAGATTCACACTCAGCTCACCACCCGGTCGAAAATCTTTTCCGGTAGTTCCACCACCTTCGGTTCCGAGCCGAACACCCAGGCCAGCCTGATCGACCTGGGCATGCCGGGCGTGCTGCCGGTGCTCAACCAGGAAGCCGTGCGGATGGCGGTGATGTTCGGTCTGGCGATTGACGCCGAGATCGGCCAGCACAACGTGTTTGCCCGTAAAAACTATTTCTATCCGGACCTGCCGAAGGGCTACCAGATCAGCCAGATGGAACTGCCGATCGTCGGCAAGGGCCACCTGGACATCGCGCTGGAAGACGGCACGGTCAAACGCGTCGGCATCACCCGCGCGCACCTGGAAGAAGACGCCGGCAAGAGCCTGCACGAAGAATTCAACGGTGCCACAGGCATCGACCTGAACCGCGCCGGCACGCCGCTGCTGGAAATCGTCTCCGAGCCGGACATGCGCAGCGCCAAGGAAGCCGTGGCTTACGTCAAGGCAATCCACGCGCTGGTGCGCTACCTGGGCATCTGCGACGGCAACATGGCCGAAGGCTCGCTGCGTTGCGACTGCAACGTGTCGATCCGTCCGAAGGGCCAGGCCGAGTTCGGTACGCGCTGCGAGATCAAGAACGTCAACTCGTTCCGCTTCATCGAGAAGGCGATCAACTCCGAAATCCAGCGGCAGATCGAGCTGATCGAAGACGGCGGCAAAGTCATTCAGCAAACCCGTCTGTACGATCCGAACAAGGACGAGACCCGTCCGATGCGTTCGAAAGAGGAAGCCAACGACTACCGTTACTTCCCCGATCCGGACTTGCTGCCGGTGGTCATCGAAGAGTCGTTCCTCGGCGAGGTGCGTGCAACTCTGCCGGAACTGCCACCGCAAAAGCGCGAGCGTTTCCAGAGCCAGTTCGGTCTGTCGGCCTACGACGCCAACGTGTTGGCGACCAGCCGTGAGCAGGCGGATTACTTCGAGAAAGTCGCGGCCATTGGTGGCGACGCGAAACTGGCGGCGAACTGGGTGATGGTCGAGTTGGGCAGCCTGCTCAACAAGCAAGGCCTGGACATCGAGGAATCGCCAGTGTCCGCCGAGCAACTGGGCGGCATGTTGCAGCGCATCAAGGACAACACCATCTCCGGTAAGATCGCCAAGGTTGTGTTCGAAGCGATGGCCAACGGCGAAGGCAGCGCTGACGAGATCATCGAAAAGCGCGGCCTCAAGCAGGTCACTGACACGGGCGCGATCTCCGCCGTACTCGACGAAATGCTCGCGGCCAACGCCGAGCAGGTCGAACAGTACCGCGCGGCTGACGAAGCCAAACGCGGCAAGATGTTCGGCTTCTTTGTCGGCCAGGCTATGAAAGCCTCCAAAGGCAAGGCCAACCCGCAGCAGGTGAACGAACTGCTGAAAAGCAAGCTCGAAGGCTGACCACAAAATGGAGCCAGATCCAAAGCCTGGCTCCATCCCCTGTAGGAGTGACCTGTGGCGAGGGGATTTATCCCCGTTGGGCCGCGAAGCGGCCCCAATTGCTGAGCTTGATTTGCACCAGATAAACCGAGTTCTCAGTTTTGGGACTGCTGCGCAGTCCAACGGGGATAAATCCCCTCGCCACAGGTCACTCCTACATTTGATCCGGGATACCTTTGAATGAAGCGTCTGTTCCTGAGCAGCGCCCTGCTCGCCTTGCTGGCCGGTTGCGCCAGCACCGACACCATCGACCCGCACGGTTACGACCAGACCGGCGTCGCCTCCTATTACGGAGCCAGGCACCACGGGAAACGCACCGCCAGCGGCGAAGCGTTCAACCAGCATTCCCTGACCGCCGCCCACCGCCAACTGCCGTTCGGCACACGGGTGAAGGTCACCAACCTGAAAAACGATGAGTCCGTCGTGGTCCGCATCAACGATCGCGGCCCGCACACGCGCGGGCGCATCATCGACCTGTCCCGCGAAGCCGCCGACCAGATCGGCATGCTGCGCAGCGGCACCGCACGGGTTCGCGTGCAGGCCCTCGACTGATGGAGCGCCGACCATTTTCGGATTAGCCGATTTACCGCTGATCAACGTCATCGAATTGCTCAGCGGCCTGTGTCTGTTGATCATTGGCGCCGAGTTGATGGTGCGCGCTGCCGTGCGTCTGGCCGCACGTCTGCATGTGCGCCCGCTGATCATCGGCCTGACCATCGTTGCCCTCGGCAGCAGTGCGCCGCAAATGGCGGTCAGCCTGCAAGCGGCGATGGCGAATAACCCTGATATTGCGGTCGGCAGTGTGGTCGGCAGCAGCATCTTCAATATCCTCGTGACCCTCGGCCTCTCCGCGCTGGTCATTCCGCTGCGCGTGTCCCGGCAATTGGTACGCCTCGATATTCCGCTGATGATCGGCGCCAGCCTGCTGGTGTTCGTCCTGGCGTGGAACAAAGACATCGGACGCTTCGACGGCCTTCTGTTGCTTGGCGCCTTGACGCTGTACCTCGGTTTGCTGTTTCGCCAGTCGCGGCACTCGGCCCGCCCCCACACCGAACGACCGCAGAATGCGCAGCAATCCTGGTTGATCAGCGCGCTGATGATCCTTGGCGGCCTCGCCATGCTGGTGTTTGCGGGACATTTGTTGCTCGGCGCTGCCGTGGCCGTGGCAACCGACCTGGGGCTTTCGGAACGGGTGATCGGCCTGACGGTGGTGGCGGTCGGCACGTCCCTGCCGGAACTGGCCACTTCGCTGATCGCGGCGTTGCGCGGGCAACGGGATATCGCCGTGGGCAACGTGATCGGTGCCAACCTGTTCAACTTGCTGGGTGTGCTCGGCCTCACCGCATTGATCGCGCCCATGCCGCTGTCGGTGTCACCCAATGCGCTGGATTTCGATCTGCCGGTGATGCTCGGCGTGGCCGCGCTGTGCCTGCCGGTGTTCTATTCCGGCTACCGCGTGACCCGCGCCGAAGGCTTGCTGCTGCTCGGTCTGTATCTGGTCTACGGGCTGCACGTGGTGTCGTTCACCACCGGCATGCCGCTGGCTGGCAAGCTTGAGCGGCTGATGCTGTTTTATGTCTTGCCGCCGCTGTTGATGTTTCTGCTGTTCACGTCGATACGCGCCTGGCGCCGCCAGCACCACAAGAGGGATATGCCATGACCGAAGCGAAGCAGTCCGGGGTTGAAATCCGCCGCCAGGTAATGGGCGATGCGTTTGTTGACCGAGCCTTGGGCAACGCCACCGAGTTCACCCAGCCGTTGCAGGATTTCGTCAATGAGCATGCCTGGGGCGGGGTGTGGAACCGCGACGGCCTGCCGCTGAAGACCCGCAGCCTGATTACGCTGGCAGCGCTGACCGCGTTGAAGTGCCCGCAGGAATTGAAGGGTCACGTGCGCGGCGCACTGAACAATGGCTGCACGGTGGAAGAAATTCGCGAGGCGCTGCTGCATTGCGCGGTGTATGCCGGGGTGCCGGCGGCGATCGATGCGTTTCGCGCGGCGCAGGAAGTGATCGACAGCTACCAGAAACCGGAATGATTCGGCGCGGCTGAAATAGCTATCGCGAGCAGGCTCACTCCTACAAGGAGAACGCATTCCAAATGTAGGAGTGAGCCTGCTCGCGATGGGGCCGGTCCATTCCCTACAAATCCCACAGTCAGATCCACCCACCCCACTGCAACACAAAGATCCCGACATTGGTGGTAATCGCCGCCATCAATGTGGTCATCACGATAATCGCCGCTGCCAGCTCATGATTGCCTTGCGCCGCCCGGGCCATGACGAAGCTCGCCGCTGCCGTCGGGCTGCCAAAGTAGAGAAACAGAATCCCCAGCTCCGCGCCGCGAAAGCCCCACAACCATGCGCCGAGCGTCGCCAGCAACGGCAGACCGACCATTTTCACCAGACTGGAACTGAGCGCCATCTTGCCGCTCTTGCGCAACGCCGCCAGCGACAGCGTGCCGCCGATGCAAATCAGCGCCAGCGGCAAGGTGGTCTGTGCCAGATACTGGCCGGAAGTTTCCAGCCAACCCGGCAAGCCGATCTTGAAATAAGCAAACGGCGCCGCCGCAATCACGCTGATGATCAGCGGGTTGCTGAACACGCTTTTGCAAATGCTCCACGGATCGGACTTGATCACCGGGCTGTACACCGCCAGCACAATGGTCGACAGCGTGTTGTAAAACAGGATCACCAGCGCCGCGAGAATCGCCCCGAGGGAGATCCCGTAATCGCCGTACATGCTCGCGGCCAGCGCCAGACCAATCACGCCGTTATTGCCACGAAACGCCCCCTGGGTATAAATGCCGCGATCTTCACGCGGACACTTGAAAATCGCCCAGCCCCAAGCCACGGCAAAGCTCACCAGTGTGGCGAGGGAAAAGTAAATCAGCAGGGACGGTTGCAGCGCGGCGTGCAGATCGGCATGCAGGATGCCCAGAAACAACAGCGCCGGCATGGTGACGTTGAACACCAGCGACGAGGCCGTGTGAATGAAGTTGTCGTTGATCCAGTCGATGCGCTTGAGCAGCACACCGAGAAACAGCATGGCAAACACCGGCGCGGTGATGTTCAGGGTTTCGAGGAAGATTGCCAGCATGCCGGGGAGCCTTGGGTGAGCGTCATTAGTAGGCTAATGATAAGCCACTTTCACCCTGATCGTTCCCACCCGAGTGCGGGATGAACACCTGTGGCGAGGGAGCTTGCTCCCGCTGGGGCGCAAAGCGGCCCCAAAAGACGGGACTGCCACGCAGTCCAGCGGGAGCAAGCTCCCTCGCCACAGTCTCAGGTAATCGGCGCCGGGTTGAACAAGGTGATGTCGTTATGCAGCTTGTGCTTCTCCGCCCAGGTCTGTTGCTTGCCACTGGCAACGTCCAGGTAATAGTGAAACAACTCCCAGCCCAGTTCCTCGATGGTCGCGCGCCCGGTGGCGATGCGCCCGGCGTCGATATCGATCAGGTCCGGCCAGCGCTGCGCCAGTTCAGTCCGCGTCGAAACCTTCACCACCGGCGCCATGGCCAGCCCGTAAGGCGTGCCACGCCCGGTGGTGAACACGTGCAGGTTCATTCCTGCCGCCAGTTGCAGGGTGCCGCAGACAAAATCACTCGCAGGCGTCGCACAGAAAATCAGCCCCTTCTGCTTGAAACGCTCGCCCGGGCCGAGCACGCCGTTGATCGCGCTGCTGCCGGATTTGACGATCGAGCCTAGCGACTTCTCGACAATATTCGACAAGCCGCCCTTTTTGTTGCCCGGCGTGGTGTTGGCGCTGCGATCCGCTTCGCCCTTGGCCAGGTAACGGTCGTACCAGTCCATTTCGCGCACCAGTTCCTCGGCAACGGTTTGCGTCTGTGCCCGTGAGGTCAGCAAATAGATCGCATCGCGCACTTCGGTGACTTCGGAAAACATCACCGTCGCCCCCGCGCGCAGGAGCAAATCAGAGGCATAACCCAGCGCCGGGTTGGCGGTGATGCCAGAGAACGCATCACTGCCGCCGCACTGCATGCCCAGAATCAGCTCTGACGCCGGCACGGTTTCGCGGCGGCGCTGGTCGAGCTTCTTCAGGCGCACTTCGGCCAGCTGCATGATCTGCTCGATCATTTCGGTGAAGCCGTGACTGGAATCCTGCAAGCGGTAAAGCCACGGATCGCTGAGATCCACCGACGCGTCGTCCTCGTGCATCACTTGTCCGGCCTGTAATTTCTCGCAGCCCAGACTGATTACCAGCGCTTCGCCGCCCAGGTTCGGGTTGCGCGCCAAATTGCGCACGGTACGAATCGGGATGTAGGCGTCGGTGGCGGTGATCGCCACGCCACAGCCATAACTGTGGGTCAGCGCGACCACGTCGTCGACGTGCGGATACTTGGGCAGCAGCTCTTCCTTGATGCGCTTGACCGCGTGATCGAGCACGCCGGTGACGCACTGCACGGTCGTGGTGATACCGAGAATGTTGCGCGTGCCGACCGTGCCGTCGGCGTTGCGATAACCCTCGAACGTAAAACCTTCCAGCGGAGCCTGCGCGGCCGGCACATCGGTGCACAGCGGCAAGCTGTCCAGCGGCGGCGCGGTCGGCATGCGCAGTTGATCTTCCTTGACCCAACTGCCGCGAGGGATCGGCTGCAACGCGTAGCCAATGATCTGCCCGTAGCGAATCACCGGGCCACCTTCGGCGATATCCTCGAGATTGACCTTGTGGCTCTGCGGGACAAAATCCAGCGTCACCAGGCCATCGGCAAACTCGGTACCGGCCGGTACGCCCTGATCGTTGACCACCACCACAACGTTATCCCGCTCGTGCAGGCGGATGTAGCGCGGCGAGTCGGAATGTTCAATCAACTGCATGACGCCGCTCCTCAGGAATGCGCTTGAGACAAATTGCCGGTGACTTCATTACCGCCCTTGGCTGGCGGCTCTTTGAGCACCACACGTTTGATCGGGCCGACGATGACCAGATAGCTGAACACCGCGACCAGTGCGTTGGCACCGACAAACACCAGCGCCCATTTGAACGAACCGGTGGAGCTGATGATGTAGCCAATCACGATCGGCGTGGTGATCGAAGCGATGTTGCCGAAGGTATTGAACAGCCCGCCGCTCAGACCAGCGATCTGTTTCGGCGAAGTGTCGGAGACCACTGCCCAGCCCAGTGCGCCAACGCCTTTGCCGAAGAAGGCCAGGGCCATGAAACCGACGACCATCCATTCCACGTCAACATAGTTGCACGCGACGATGCTGCTCGAAACCAGCAGACCGGCAATGATCGGCGCCTTGCGAGCGAAGGTCAGCGAGTGGCCTTTGCGCAGCAGATAGTCGGAAATCACCCCGCCGAGCACGCCGCCGATAAAGCCGCAGATCGCCGGCAACGAAGCGATGAAACCGGCCTTGAGAATGGTCATGCCACGCTCTTGCACCAGGTACACCGGGAACCAGGTCAGGAAGAAATAGGTGATGCCGTTGATGCAGTACTGGCCCAGATACACGCCGAGCATCATGCGATTGGTCAGCAACTGGCGGATGTAGTCCCATTTCGGGCCGTCGGACTTTTTGCCTTTCTGATCCATGTCGACCATGCCGCCGTTGTCAGCAATGTGCTTGAACTCGGCGTCGTTGATGCGCGGGTGTTCGCGCGGGCTGTAGATGACTTTCAGCCAGACCAGCGAGAAGATGATGCCGAGGATACCCATGACGATGAACACGTGCTCCCAGCCGAAGCTGTAGACGATCCAGCCCATCAGCGGCGCGAACAACACGGTGGCAAAGTATTGCGCCGAGTTGAAGATCGCCGAAGCGGTGCCGCGCTCAGCGGTCGGGAACCACGCGGCAACAATCCGCGCGTTGCCGGGGAACGATGGCGCTTCGGCCAGGCCCACGAGGAAGCGCAGCATGAACAGCGCAACCACCGCTGTGGACATGCCGAATTCACCGACGAAGCCTTGCAGCACGGTGAACAGCGACCAGGTGAAAATGCTCAGGGCATAGACTTTTTTCGAGCCGAAACGATCGAGCAGCCAGCCACCGGGAATTTGCCCGGCGACGTAGGCCCAACCGAATGCGGAAAAGATGTAGCCGAGGGTGACGGCGTCAATGCCCAGATCTTTTTGCAGGCTGGAGCCGGCAATGGCGATCGTGGCACGGTCGGCGTAGTTGATCGTGGTCACCAGAAACAGCATGAGCAGGATCAAATAGCGGACGTGAGTCGGCTTGGAGGATTGCATGCAGATGTACTCCCACTGATTATTTTTATGCGGGGTGAAGCTTCTTTGGTCTTGCTTTTGTGGGAGCTGGCCTGCCGGCGATGGCATCACTTCGGTTTGTCAGTCACACCGCAGTGATGCCATCGCTTGCAGGCAAGCTCCCACAGATCAGGAACCGATGTAACTGGTCTTCACGACCGTGTAGAACTCTTGCGCATAGCGGCCCTGCTCGCGGGAGCCATAGGATGAGCCTTTACGGCCACCGAACGGTACGTGGTAATCCACACCGGCGGTCGGCAGGTTGACCATCACCATCCCGGCCTGGGAGTGGCGCTTGAAGTGGTTGGCGTACTTCAACGAAGTGGTGGCGATGCCGGCCGACAGGCCAAATTCGGTGTCGTTGGCCATCGCCAGCGCGGCTTCGTAATCGGCCACGCGAACAACGTTGGCCACCGGGCCGAAAATCTCTTCGCGGCTGATGCGCATCGATGCTTCACTGTCAGCGAACAGGGTTGGCGCGAGGAAGTAGCCTTCGGTATCGCACGTCACCACACCGCCGCCGCTGACCAGACGAGCACCTTCGGACTGGCCGATGTCGATGTACTTCATGTCCTGCTCAAGCTGCGCCTGGGACACCACCGGACCGATGTCGGTGCCGGCTTTCAGCGCGTGGCCGACTTTGATCGACTTCATGCGCTCGGCCATGGCCTCGACGAACTTGTCGTGAATGCCGGCGGTGACGATCAGTCGGCTCGACGCCGTGCAACGCTGGCCGGTGGAGTAGAACGCGCTCTGCACCGACAGCTCGACCGCTTGCTTGAGGTCGGCGTCGTCGAGAATGATCTGCGGATTCTTGCCGCCCATCTCCAGCTGTACTTTGGCCTGGCGCGAAACGCAGTTGACCGCGATCTGCCGACCAACGCCGACGGAACCGGTGAAGCTGATGCCATCGACTTTCGGGCTCTGCACCAGGGCATCGCCAACCACACGACCGCTGCCCATCACCAGGTTGAACACACCGGCCGGGAAGCCTGCACGGGAGATGATTTCAGCCAGTGCCCAGGCGCAGCCCGGGACCAGGTCGGCAGGTTTCAGCACGACGCAGTTGCCGTAAGCCAGGGCCGGGGCGATTTTCCACGCCGGGATGGCAATCGGGAAGTTCCACGGGGTGATCAGACCGACCACGCCCAGCGCTTCGCGAGTGACTTCAACGTTGACGCCCGGGCGCACCGACGGCACGTAGTCACCGGACAGACGCAGGCATTCACCGGCGAAGAATTTGAAAATATTGCCGGCGCGGGTCACTTCGCCAATCGCTTCCGGCAGGGTCTTGCCTTCTTCGCGGGCCAGCAGCGTGCCGAGCTCTTCGCGACGGGCGAGGATTTCCGTGCCGACCTTGTCCAGCGAATCGTGACGGGCCTGAATACCCGAGGTCGACCAGGCCGGGAACGCCGCGCGGGCGGCGTCGATGGCGGCGTTGACCTGAGTCAGGTCAGCCTTGGCGTAGTCGCCGATGTTGTCGCTCAGTTCCGACGGGTTGATGTTGGCCGAATAGTCGGCACCGGCGACCCATTCGCCGTTGATGAAGTTGTCGTAGCGTTTTGCAGTTGTCACAGGGCAGCCCTCAACTCTAAAGCCTTTACGCAAAAAGCCGCTGATTGCTCAGCGGCTTCGTTCTTCTCGTTTATTGCGCGCCTTGCTTGTCGATCAGCGCGGCGAGCATTTCGTACTCTTCGCCGGTCAGGTCGGTCAGCGGCGCACGCACTGGACCTGCGTCATAGCCGGCGATTTTTGCACCGGCCTTGACGATGCTCACGGCGTAACCGGCCTTGCGGTTGCGGATGTCCAGGTACGGCAGGAAGAAGTCGTCGATGATCTTGCCGACGGTGGCGTGATCCTCACGAGCGATCGCGTGGTAGAAGTCCATCGCGGTTTTCGGAATGAAGTTGAACACCGCCGAGGAGTAGACCGGCACGCCCAGCGCCTTGTAGGCAGCGGCGTAGACTTCGGCGGTCGGCAGACCACCCAGGTAGCTGAAGCGATCACCGAGGCGGCGACGGATCGACACCATCAACTCGATATCGCCCAGGCCGTCCTTGTAGCCGATCAGGTTCGGGCAGCGCTCGGCCAGACGTTCCAGCAGCGGCGCGGTGAGGCGGCAAACGTTACGGTTGTAGACGACCACACCGATCTTCACCGATTTGCACACGGCTTCAACGTGAGCGGCAACACCGTCCTGGCTCGCTTCGGTCAGGTAGTGCGGCAGCAACAGCAGGCCTTTGGCGCCCAGACGCTCGGCTTCCTGAGCGTATTCGATGGCCTGACGGGTCGAACCGCCAACGCCGGCGAGGATTGGCACGCTGGTGGCGCAGGTGTCGACGGCGGTCTTGATGATTTCCGAGTATTCGCTGGCGGCCAGGGAGAAGAACTCACCGGTGCCACCGGCGGCGAACAATGCTGAAGCGCCATACGGAGCCAGCCATTCCAGGCGTTTGATGTAGCCCGCGCGGTTGAAATCGCCCTGCGCGTTGAAATCGGTCACCGGGAAAGACAGCAGGCCGGCAGAGAGGATGGACTTCAGTTCTTGTGGATTCATTATTCGAACACCCTGGTAGCAACGTTTTATTGTGAGTGGACCGTTCAGCCTTCGCCGAAGTTGTAGGTCATCGTACAACTTAAAAAATTACCGTCAACTGCATTTCATCGTTGGTGGCGATTTTTTGTCTGACAGGATCGTCTTTTGTAGTTTCGGAAATCGTCGCAAGGCCCGTGCTTGACGCTTTCGCTGGCAGAAATATCTGGTCTGGATTCGTTTAATCATCGCCGGCCGAGCTGCTCGTAAAGTACGGCGACTGCCACGAAGGATCGTGGCGGACCTTTCAAAGGAAGCCGATATGTCGATGCATTTAGCCGCCCCCACCCTCACCCACGTCGCCCCTTCGCAGGACGATTGCGTGACGCTCCAGCTCTCGCAATTGCCAGACATCCTCACCGTGCAGGTGCCGGACTCCAGCGATTTTGCGGCGAACTGGAGCGTCTACGCGATTCTGGGCGACGATCCGGAAGAGCCGGAATGGCAAGGTGAAGAAGTGGATACCGGCGCCTGGGACGACGCTGAAGATGAGATGGAGAAACTCACCGGAATCGAATTGCAGGTCCCCAAGGAGGCGCTGCGCCCGTACCTGAACAGGGAGGTTGAATTGCGTTACAAGTTTGCAGATGAGTCGAGTATGGAGCCGTATTCGCAGGCGTTGAGGTTGCGGGTTGAAAGCTGAGTTTCGTAGCCGTCTGTTGAATTGGCCGCCAGGTGAGCACGTGTTACAAGCGCACCGCTCGTCGGGACTGGTATTTCTTACAGGTGCTCCAGAGCGCCTAACCCGGCGTTAATGTTTCCTGGAGTGCATAAACCGGCTCCGCCAGCGTAAGGCGACAACCTGCGCTTTTTCGACGGTTTAACTGGACTGTGAAAAGGACTTGACCATGACACAAACAACATTGCTGCCACCTGCTCTGTTGGACGCCGAGAAGGGAGTACTGAAGGTTAGCAGCCTGGATAAGATCGCGAACGGTAGCGTAGACGGCTACGACAATGCGCAGACCGGCGACGCAATCACGCTGAAGGTAAAAACTTCTACCGGGAACGCCTGGGAATACAGATTCACGTTGACCACCGAGCCGCTGTGGCCATTGGTTTTCGCTATCCCTAAAGAGGTTTTTGAGAAGAATCTCGTTCCAAATGCCACCGCCGAGCTTCACTACGTCGTGGCACGATTTGATCAGTTGATCGGAATCTCCAAAGAACTGAAGGTCCACCTCGAACGATAATTACCCGTCACCCCTGCGCCTGCGCCTCTTCACGGGCCTGGCGCAGTCTTTCGCGGCTATTGGTCAGGTGCAACCGCATCGCCGCCCGCGCTGCATCGGAATCCTGACGGGCAATTGCGTCGTAGATCTCTTCGTGCTCACGGTTCAGGCAGCTCATGGATCTTTTTCGAGAAGGAACATAAATATGAATGCTCAAAAAAAAGCGCTGACCGCGCCCATCGTCAAAGAAGCGATAGCCAATCAACTGAAGCTCAGTGTTATCACGAATGATGTGGTTACCGCTCAGATCATTGCAGTTGAGTCGCACTTTCCTACAGGAAAAGTGCATCTCTTTGCGACGATGGGCGAAGCTATTTTTACGGCGTCTGGAGAAATCAGCACCCCTCCACAAATTCTTGAGTTAGCCCTCCCCAAGAGTTTCTTCGAAGAACATTTGGCAACAGCAAAGGTGAGCTTGTTCTATATCGTGATAACCAAAGAGGGCACCGTAGTGACATCGCTCGCTCATGAACTGTCCGTAGTGGAATAAAAAATTACTCTGTTAACCCTGCGCCTGAGCCTCTTCATGGGCCTGGCGCAGTCTTTCGCGGCTATTGGTCAGGTGCAACCGCATCGCCGCCCGCGCTGCATCGGAATCCTGACGGGCAATTGCGTCGTAGATTTCTTCGTGCTCACGGCTCAGGCGCCCCATGTAGTGCTGCTGGTCATCGTGAGCCAGTCGCGCCGAGTTAAGCCGTGTACGCGGAATGATGCTGGTGCCCAGGTGGGTCATGATGTCGGTGAAGTAACGGTTGCCGGTGGACAATGCGATTTCCAGATGGAAAGCGAAGTCTGACGACACCGCATCACTGGCATGCGAGGCGCTTTCGTTCAGCGCGTCGAGGGCGGCGCGCATGGTTGCCAGTTGCTCAGGCGTGCGGCGTTGCGCGGCGAGGCCGGCGGATTCAACTTCGAGGCTGATGCGCAATTCGAGAATCGCCAGCACATCACGCAGGGTGACAACGGTGGCCGGATCGATGCGGAAACCGCTCGGGCTGGGCGTGTCGAGGACAAAAGTGCCGATGCCGTGGCGGGTTTCCACTTGTCCCGCCGCCTGCAGACGGGAAATCGCCTCACGCACCACGGTGCGGCTGACGCCATGGGCTTCCATGATTGCCGACTCGGTCGGCAATTTGTCGCCGCGCTTGAGCAGGCCATCGCGGATCTGCTCGCTCAGCACCGTCACCAATTCCTGGGCGAGGCTGCGGCGCTTGCGGGGGAGGCGCGGGGTGTCCATCAGCTTTTCCATGGTCTGCATCTTGTCTCGAAAGTTCGGCTTGGGGCCATCATAGCTCAAGCGGGTTGTACGATCACTGCTCAGATCACATCGCCCTTTGTAGGAGTGAGCCTGCTCGCGATGGCGTTCTGTCAGTCACATCAATGTTGAATATGCCGACGCTATCGCGAGCAGGCTCACTCCTACAGGGGGTTGTGTGGGTGTCAGGCAGTCACGGGTTGCTCCACCAGACGCCCGCTGTCGATCCTCACATGCCGCGGATGGAATCGTTTCAAACTGCTTCGATGGCCGACGCTGACAATGCTCAACCCGGGAATCTGATCGATCAACGCCTGATACAACGTCGCCTCGTCTTCCTCATCCATCGCCGAAGTCGCTTCATCCATGTACAGCCATTGCGGCGCAAACAACAGCGCGCGGGCGAAGGCCAGACGTTGTTGTTCACCGGGCGAAAGCATGCGCTGCCAGTGATTGGCTTCGTCGAGCCGCGCAACCAGATGCGGCAAGCGGCAGGTCTCCAGTACCTGTGCATAACGCTCCGGCGCGTAGATGTCGCCGGACTGTGGATAACTCAATGCTTCACGCAGGGTGCCAATCGGCAGATAGGGTTTCTGCGGCAAGAACAGATAACGTGCGGCCGGCAAACGGATGTTGCCGTGCCCCGCTGGCCACAAGTGGCCCATCGCCCGCAGCAATGTCGATTTTCCGCTGCCGGACCGACCGCTAAGCATCACCCGCTCGCCCGGCTCCACGGTCATGTCTGCATCGGTCAGCAGATGACGCCCATCGGCCAGGTCCAGGCCGAGATTGTGCACCTGCAATTCGCTGCCCTGATTCTGCACGTCGATGGCCGGGGTGCGCTGCTCGTTGTCAGTCATGGCCTGACGGAAACTCAACAGACGATCGCAGGTGGCGCGCCAGGAGGCGAGGCTCTGGTACGCACTGATGAACCAGCTGAAACTCTCCTGAACGTTGCCGAATGCCGAGCTGATCTGCATCAGTTCACCGAGTTCGATCTTGCCGGCAAGGTAACGCGGCGAGGCAACGATAAACGGGAAAATGATCGCCGCCTGACTGTAACCGGCAGTAAAAAAGGTCAAGCGCTTGGACACCTTCATGATGTCCCAGAAATTGTGCCAGACGTTGCCAAAACGGGCGCTCAACCGTCGGTTTTCGTTCGGCTCGCCGTTGTACAACGCGATGCTTTCGGCATTTTCGCGAATCCGCACCATGGAGAAACGCAGGTCTGCTTCGAAACGTTGTTGTTGGTTGTTCAGGCCGATCAAGCGGCGACCGATCAAATGCGTCAGCCAGCTACCCACCACCGCATACACCAACACACACCAGAACATGTAACCGGGAATGGTGATGCCATAGACTTCGATGCTGCCCGAAACGCCCCAGAGAATGATCGAGAACGATACCAGGCTGACGATATTGCGCAGCAGCCCGATACCCAGCTCAAGGGTGTTGGACGTGAAGTTGTTTAAATCTTCGGAAATCCGCTGGTCCGGGTTATCGGTATAACCGCCCTGCTCCAGTTGGTAGTAATTCTTGTCGGCGAGCCAACGAGAGAAATGCTTTTCGGTGAGCCAGGCGCGCCAGCGAATCGTCAGCATCTGGGTCAGATAAAGCCTGTACACGGCACCGATAATCGCCACGGCCGCGATGCCGCAGAAATACAGAATCAATTGCCAGAACGCCGCTTCGTCCTTCTTTTGCAGAGCGTTGTAAAAATCCTTGTACCAAGTGTTGAACCACACCGAGATCCCCACGCTGAGCAGCGAGAGCGCGATCACTGCAATCAGCAGCGTCCAGGCCATGCCCTTCTCTTCACTGCGCCAGTACGGCGTGATGATCGCCCACACCTTGCGAAAAAACTGCCCGCGCACAGCATCGTTGACCGCGGAATATTCAGCGTTCTGATTCATGAATAAGGCTCGATAAAGAAAACAACAGACACGCACCGATCATAGATGATCGGTGCGTGTCATCGCGAGGGCTGGCGATAGTCGTTCAGCGCAGGTTCAGCGACGAACCGGGCGCTTCTGCAGTTTGCGCTGCAAGGTGCGGCGATGCATGCCCAGCGCACGCGCCGTGGCGGAGATGTTGCCTTCATGCTCGGTGAGCACGCGCTGGATGTGTTCCCACTGGAGGCGATCGACCGACATCGGGTTTTCCGGCACCAGACTGTCGAGGTCGGCGTGTTCGGAGAGCAACGCGGCCAGCACGTCGTCGGCATCGGCCGGTTTGCACAGATAATTGCAGGCGCCGCGCTTGATCGCCTCGACCGCAGTGGCAATGCTCGAATAACCGGTGAGAATCACCACGCGCATTTCCGGATCAAGTTCCAGCAGCTTGGGCAGCAGCACCAAACCCGAGTCGCCGTCCATTTTCAGGTCCAGCGCGGCGTAATCAGGCAGGTCGGCCTGGGCAATGGTCAGGCCTTCTTCGGCGGAACCGGCAGTGCTGACGCGAAAGCCACGGCGGGCCATGGCGCGGGCCATGACGCGGGTGAAGGTCGCGTCGTCGTCGACCAGCAGCAGGTGCGGCAGTTCTTCGCCTTCGACTTGGATTTCGTCACTCATGTTGGTCTCCTCGGGCGCCGTGAGGCAGGCGCAGCTCGGTGAGCGTGCCGCCTTCCTCATGACTATAGAGTTTCACTGAGCCGCCGGCGCGTGTCACGCTGGCCTTGCTCAAAAACAGGCCCAGGCCGAAACCTTTGCCCTTGGTGGTAAAAAACGGTTTGCCGATCTGCTCGGCAATGGCCAGCGGCACACCGGCGCCGTGGTCACGGATACTGATGGTCAGGGTTTCCGAATCCCAGTCGAGCGTGACCTGAAGATTCTCCGGGCAAGCATCGGCGGCGTTGTTCAATAGATTCAGCAAGGCCTGGGTCAGATCCGGCGGCGGCGCCATGCGCGGCACGGTGCCCTGACCGAGACGCTGGAAGCGGTAACTGGCCTCCGGGCGCATCAAGTGCCAGCGGTTCAGCGCTTCGTCGAGCCAGTCAGTCACGTCCTGCATTTCCACAGCCAGACGTCGGTTGGCCTCGGCGGCGCGGACCAGTTGCTGCAAGGTTTCCTTGCACAGCTTGACCTGATCCTGCAGCACTTTCAGGTCGTCCTGCAACAGCGGGTCCGGGTGGTCCTGCTGCATTTCCTTGAGCAACACGCTCATGGTCGCCAGCGGCGTACCCAGCTCATGCGCCGCACCGGCGGCCTGGGTCGCAACGGCAAGCAACTGCTGATCACGCAGACCTTCCTCTCGACGAATCGCGCGCAATTCTTCCTGCCGGCGCAGCTCTTCGGCCATGCGCGCGGCGAAAAACGTGATCACCGCAGCGGCCAGCGCGAAGCTCAGCCACATGCCATAGATCTGCAGATTCTCACGGGCGACCGGCAAGGTTTCCAGTGGGTAAAACCGCGTCAGCATCACGGTGTACAACGCCAGCGCGATACCCGACAGGATCACCGAATAACGCCACGGCAGCGTCACCGCCGCGATGGTCAGCGGCACCAGATAATAAGAAACGAAGGGATTGGTCGAACCGCCGGAGAAATACAGCAGCGCACTGTGGATCACCAGATCGCAGGCCAGTTGCAGCGCGTATTCAAGCTCGGTCACCGGCCACGACGTGCGCAGCCGCACGGCGGTGAACGCGCACAGCAGAATCGAACAGCCCAGGGTCATCGCCAATTGCACCCACGGCAACGGCAACAATTGCAGCCAGTAGGCCAGGCCCACGGACCCGGCCTGCGCGGCGAGCACCAGGGTGCGGATGAAAGTCAGCCGCCAGAGATTCTGGCGAGTGGCGGAAGTCAGTTGTACGGGGGCGAGCATGAGCTCTCCTGATGAGCGCTCCAGGCGGATCGCACGGAGTATAACCAAGGCGCGGGCGTGAGAGGCGAAAGTGCGGCAAACGACCACATGGCGACGATGGAGAATTCATCTGAGTTGAAGAAAATTCCGAGGGCTATCGGAGATCAAGCGTGGCGAGGGGATTTATCCCCGCTGGGTGGCGGAGCCGCCCCAAATCATGCGACCTCATTTAATCAGACATACCGCATCAGCCGGATTTGCGACTGCTGCGCAGCCGAACGGGGATAGATCCCCTCGCCACAAAAGCTCATTCGACTCAGGTTCTGCGGTGGGCCGCGGCATCTGTATAGAAGTTGTAACTGGGCGAACCGGATCATAAAAGCTAGAGTCTGATGGTTCACGCAGGCCCGACCCGACACCTGCGCCTCATTCAAGGAGCCTTCATGCACACCTTTCGCCGCAGCGCCGCCCTCCTCGCCCTGACCGTCGGCAGCGTCGCCAGCCTTCCGGCCCTGGCCGCCGATGAGCTGCATTACAACCAGATTTCCCTGCGCGCCGAAGTCAGCCAGGAAGTGGCCCGCGACCAGATGATCGTGACGCTCTACACCGAAGAGCAAAACACCGACCCGGCCAAACTCGCCGCCGCCATCAGCACCACCATGAACAAGGCAACCGCCCAGGCCAAGCAAGTCAAAGACATCACCCTGCGCACCGGCAGCCGCAACAGCTACCCGATCTACGACACCAAGGGCCAGAAAATCACTGGCTGGCGCGAACGCGCCGAACTGCGCCTGGAAAGCACCGACTTCGCCGCCCTGTCCAAACTCACCGGCGAGCTGCTGACCGACCTGAAAATGGGCGGCATGGACTTCGCCATCGCCGACCCGACCCGCAAAGCCAGCGAAGACCAGTTGCTCAAAGAAGCCGTCACCGCCTTCAAGGCCCGCGCGCAACTGGCCACCGACGCCTTGGGCGGCAAGGGCTACAAGATCGTCAACCTGAACCTCAACAGCAACGGTTATCCACAACCGTATCTGCGTGCGCCGATGATGATGAAAGCGGCAGCGATGGACTCCGCACCGGTCACTCCGGAAGTTGAAGCGGGCACCAGCCAGGTCAGCATGACCGCTGATGGTTCGATTGAAGTGCTGATGCAGTGATTTGAATTTGGCTGAATGAAGGACCGGCAATCAGTAGATGGTTGCCGGTTTTTTTTGTGCCTGGGACTTGTGGTGATTGGTCAATCGCCTTCGCGAGCAGGCTCACTCCTACAATTTGGAATGCATTCCCCTGTAGGAGTGAGCCTGCTCGCGAAAAACGATGACGCAGTATCCGCTCAGGTATGCGGATCAACCCGATCCAGCGCCCGGTTCACTGCCAGCTCCGCCAACATGATGATCTGCTGAATCGCCAGCGCCGTATTGCGCTGCGGGCGACCGAGCTGATCGGCGAAATCGCTGGCCAGCGTGTTGGCTGAAGCGAGGGATTCACAGGCATGGGCCAGCAAGCTTTCGGTGTCGATGTCTGGCTGGATCACGAACATTGTGCTGGGTGGATGGGGTTTGCTGGGTGGAGGGCAGAGATAGAAATCGAGGGCACGCTTTATGGCTTCGCGGTTTTTCGCCTGATCGTCGGCGCGGATGGCTTCTTCTAGGGGAGTTGCGGATTCTAGGGGTGGATCGGGGACTGGTTTGGTCATTGGATAGCCCTACTTTGCTAAATGAACGCCATCACCTGCTGTTTCTCACGCGGCGAAGTGGGTGGCAGCTATGTGCGGGGTGAGAAACCGGAAAAATAGGAAAACCGGCCAGACCGAAGTCTGCCCGCACACAGCCGCCATAACGCAATTGCAGACAACTGAAGAGCTGGCGGCAATTATGCGGACATGCGCACTGAATCACTAATTTTCCGGGTTCTCACACCCGATCGCTGAGACTTCAGCGACAACCCAAGCCTAGAGAGCGGACGTCCGACGGACAACCTGAAAACCTTGTGGGAAGGTTCGGGTAATTTCGCATCGGATTTAAACAATCCCAAGTCATCGGTTGCCTGAAAGGGCCTCATCGCGAGCAGGCTCACTCCTACAATGGGATCGAGTACATCACCAAAATCAGGTCGGCTGTCAGGCCGCCTTCGCGAGCAGGCTCGCTCCCACAGAAAAGCAAAGCAGCGTAGCTGCCCGCGGCGAAGCCGCCCCACTCAACAATGAGCGTTAGCTCGCGTGCTTTTGATCTTGCTTTTGATCCACGGGCGACTTCGGAAGGCTGAGCGGAGGGATTGATCCGGGCGTGGGAGCGCAGCGACCGTACGACGCAGTCGTACACAGCGGAAGGAGGTGCAGCGAAGCAAACCGGAGCCGCTGCGCCCGGATCAATCCCGCAGCGAAGGAACCCGAGCCTGCGAGGGCCGAACGCAGGAGCAAGCGTTTTTTGCTTACTTTTTTTGGCGTTTGAAAAAAAGTGAGTCGCCGTAAGGGCGAAACCGCCAGCAGCCGCTACCGAAGCAACGGATATTCACCCCAAACCCCCAAGAGCCTGGTCGGCCCAAAGGCCGCCAAGCCCCAAAGGTGCCACCAATCGAAACACCCAGTTGCACCAAGTAAAACTCGCCAATCCCGCGCCCCAAACCACCCCACCCCAGCCAACCCCGGAAACCCCTCAAGCCCGCCCCTACCGAACGGTATAAATAAGTAACACCAAGCCCCAGCCCAGCGCACACAACGTGACCGGCGCACCACTTTGGTGCCACGAATGCACCGCAAAAACCACCCGCAAACGGTCAAATGCGTCAAAAGTTATACGGATGCGACATTAAGGTACGTTCGTGCCACCGTTTAACGCCGCCGACCGCTCTGGATCTTGCATTGGGTATGGGGCCTGCATAAGTATCCGCAGGCACGACTCACGAGGTCGTACCTCACAACTAAAAAATGACAACAAATCATGAGGCCAACATGCTTAAACACGCGGTCATTCCGTTTCTAGTCGGCGCAGGCTTGTTAGCCTCCGCACCCTTCGCAGCCGCTGCGACTAACCTGGTGTTCTGCTCCGAAGGGAGCCCGGCCGGATTCGACCCAGGCCAGTACACCACCGGAACCGACTTCGACGCCTCAGCCGAAACCATGTTCAACCGCCTGACCCAGTTCGAGCGCGGCGGCACCGCCGTGATTCCTGGCCTGGCGACCAAATGGGACATTTCCGACGATGGCCTGACTTACACCTTCCACCTGCGCGAAGGCGTCAAGTTCCACACCACTCCGTATTTCAAGCCGACTCGTGAATTCAACGCCGACGACGTGCTGTTTACGTTCAACCGCATGATCAACAAGGACGACCCGTTCCGTAAGGCGTACCCGACCGAATTCCCGTACTTCACCGACATGGGGATGGACACCAACATCACCAAGATCGATAAAGTCGACGACCACACCGTCAAGTTCACCCTGAAAGAAGTCGACGCCGCGTTCATCCAGAACCTGGCCATGAGCTTCGCCTCGGTGCAGTCCGCCGAGTACGCTGCCCAGTTGCTCAAGGATGGCAAAGCCGCCGACATCAACCAGAAGCCGATCGGCACTGGTCCGTTCGTGTTCAAGAGCTACCAGAAAGACTCGAACATCCGTTACACCGGCAACAAGGATTACTGGAAGCCGGATGACGTGAAGATCGACAACCTGATCTTCGCCATCACCACCGACCCGTCGGTGCGTATCCAGAAGCTGAAAAAGAACGAGTGCCAGGTCACCCTGTTCCCGCGTCCGGCCGATCTGAAAGCGCTGAAAGAAGACAAGTCGCTGAAGATGCCTGACCAGGCCGGTTTCAACCTCGGCTACATCGCCTACAACGTGATGGACAAGGTCAAGGGCAGCAACGAGCCAAACCCGCTGGCTGACCTGCGTGTACGCCAGGCGCTGGACATGGCCGTGAACAAGCCGCAGATCATCGATTCGGTTTACCAGGGCGCCGGCCAACTGGCCGTCAACGCCATGCCGCCGACCCAGTGGTCCTACGACACCACCATCAAAGACACCAAGTACGACCCTGAGAAAGCCAAACAGCTGCTCAAGGAAGCTGGCGTCAAGGAAGGCACCGAGATCGTCCTGTGGGCGATGCCGGTCCAGCGTCCGTACAACCCGAACGCCAAACTGATGGCCGAAATGCTCCAGTCCGACTGGGCCCAGATCGGTCTGAAAGTGAAGATCACCAGCTACGAATGGGGCGAGTACATCAAGCGCTCCAAAGGTGGCGAGAACCAGGCCATGATCATTGGCTGGAGCGGTGACAATGGTGACCCGGACAACTGGCTCAACGTGTTGTTCGGCTGCGACTCGCTGAGCGGCAACAACTTCTCCAAGTGGTGCGACAAGAAGTTCGACGGCCTGGTGAAAGAAGCCAAACGTACCACCGACCAGGGCAAGCGCACCGAGCTGTACAAACAGGCGCAACACGTCCTCAAAGATGCAGTTCCAATGACACCTATCGCTCACTCGACGGTGTATCAACCCATGCGCGCCAACGTGCAGGACTTCAAGATCAGCCCGTTCGGCTTGAACTCCTTCTACGGCGTCAGCGTCAGCAAATAAGGCACTGCAACGGCGACGTTTCTGACGTCGCCGTTGTTTTACCTGCCGTGAATTAGGAAATTGCCTACACCAACTTCTGTTGCAGATAACTGCATCGCATAGAACGTGTCGCCTTTTCCTACGAGTATTCAGGCAATTACGCATTTACTGCCAGTAGTACGGTCCCTACCGTCGCTTACTGACCAGTGGCTGCGTGGGCTATCGGTTTTGCCGTACGTATTGGATTGAGCTCGATGCGACCACAACGTCTCTGGATGGAGACCGCGGCGCATTGCACAACACTAAAAAAAGAGGGAGCGTCATGCGCCATACCTTGGTTTTTTCCGCATTGCTGGGCGCCGGCCTGTTGGCCGCCACGTCCGCCAGTTACGCCGCCAGCAACAGTCTGGTGTTCTGTTCCGAAGGCAGCCCGGCGGGTTTCGATACCGCGCAATACACGACGGCCACCGACAACGACGCCGCCGAACCGCTGTACAACCGCCTGGTCGAGTTCGAAAAAGGCGCGACCAATGTCGTACCCGGCCTGGCGACCCAATGGGATATTTCCGAAGATGGCCTGAAATACACCTTTCACCTGCGTGAAGGCGTGAAATTTCATACAACCCCTTACTTCAAGCCGAGCCGCGATTTCAACGCCGACGACGTACTGTTTACGTTTAATCGCATGCTCGACGCGCAGCACCCGTTCCGTAAGGCCTATCCCACCGAATTTCCGTACTTCAACGGGATGAGTCTGAACAAGAACATCGCCAAGGTCGAGAAAACCGGGCCGCTGACCGTGGAGTTCACACTCAACAGTGTTGACGCCGCGTTTATCCAGAACATCGCCATGAGCTTCGCCTCGATTCTGTCCGCCGAATACGCCGACAAACTGCTGACCGAAGGCAAGCCGAGCGACATCAACCAGAAGCCGATTGGCACCGGGCCATTCGTCTTCAAGAGCTACCAGAAAGACTCGAACATCCGTTACACCGGCAACAGCGAGTACTGGGACCCGAGCCGGGTCAAGCTGAAGAACCTGATTTTCGCAATCAACACCGATGCCTCGGTGCGCGTGCAGAAGCTCAAGGCCAACGAGTGCCAGATCACCCTGCACCCGCGCCCTGCCGATGTAGAAGCGCTAAAGGCCGATCCGAAGCTGCAACTGATTTCCAAGCCGGGCTTCAACCTCGGCTACATCGCCTACAACGTGCGCCACAAGCCTTTCGATCAATTGGAAGTGCGTCAGGCGCTGGACATGGCGGTGAATAAACAGGGGATCCTCAACGCTGTATATCAAGGCGCCGGCCAACTGGCCGTCAACGCCATGCCGCCGACCCAGTGGTCCTACGACGACACGATCAAGGACGCCGCCTACAACCCGGAAAAAGCCAAGGAGCTGCTCAAGGCTGCCGGTGTGAAAGAAGGCACCGAAATCACCCTGTGGGCGATGCCGGTGCAGCGTCCGTACAACCCGAACGCCAAACTGATGGCCGAAATGCTCCAGTCCGACTGGGCCAAAATCGGTCTGAAAGTGAAGATTGTCAGCTACGAATGGGGCGAGTACATCAAGCGCACCAAGAACGGCGAGCACGACATCAGCCTGATCGGCTGGACCGGCGACAATGGGGATCCGGACAACTGGCTGGGCACGCTGTACAGCTGCGATGCCATTGGCGGCAACAACTACTCCATGTGGTGCGATCCGGCTTACGACAAGCTGATCAAAGAAGCCAAGGTCGTCACCGATCGCGACCAGCGCACCGTGCTTTATAAACAGGCCCAGCAATTGCTTAAACAGCAAGTGCCGATCACGCCTGTCGCTCACTCGACGGTCAACCAGCCGTTAAGCGCCAAAGTCGAAGGGTTCAAAGTCAGCCCGTTCGGCCGCAACGTGTTCTCGGGTGTCAGTATCGATTAAACCAACCGATTAGCCGCAACGCTGGGGGGAGCCGTCTACTCCCCCCACGCAAGCGCTTTGCCGAAATTCGCCAATCCGGCTTTTTGCAAACGTTTGCGATGTGTGAACGAGTTCTAAACCAATAACCGGCATACCAAAAAAAGCCGGGATAAAAAGAAAGTAAAGGAGCTTCACCCATGAAACTGAGCAGCACCGCGATACTGGCCCTGGCCATCAGCAGCATTACCGCCACGGCTTATGCGGAAACCCAAAGCCAGGCGTTCACTCCAGTGACCGTCAACGAGAAGAGCGCCCAGGCCGAAGCCACCGGTTTCCTCGAAGGGCAATCGATCAGCGGTTCGACCCGTAACTGGTACGCCAACGAACAACTCAAGCGCGGCGGCAAGTTCGCTTACCGCAAGAACGGCCAGTCCACCGAAACCGATCGCCGCATCAACTGGGTTCAAGGCACGATCGTCAAGTACAACTCGGGCTTCACCGAAGGTACTGTTGGTTTCAGCACTGAAGTGGCGGCTTACAACGCGATCGCGCTGGAGCGTGACCGCGAAAACCTCGCCGCCAACAACGGCGGCGCTCCGGGCACTCGTCCAGGCGCAGGCAACAACCGGACCCTGACCCGTGAAGGCGGTGACGCAGTAGGCCAGTGGAGCAAACTGGGCCTGGCCAACGTCAAGGCGCGCATTTCCAACACCACACTGACCGCCGGCCGCATGAACTTCAGCAGCCCGCAGGTCGATGTGATCGGTAACCGTCCGCTGCCATCGAGCTTCGAAGGTATTGCGATCCACAGCGAAGAGCTGAACAACCTGGCGTTCGACGTCGCCACCTTCGACCGCGTTTCGCCACGTACCGAAGAAAGCCTGAGCAAGTTCCGCTCCGAATACGGCGACATCAATGCCGAAGCCGATCACGTCAACACTGCCGGTATTTCCTACCAGCCGTTCGCCAGCCTGACGACCAGCCTGTGGGGCACCCAGGCCGAAGACCTGTGGAACCAATACTACTTCGGCGCCACCCATGTGCTGGGCGACAGCTCGGTGCTGAGCCTGACCACCGGCCTGAACTACTACAAAACCGTCGACGAAGGCAAAAAGCTGCTGGGCGACATCGACAACGACACTTACTCGCTGTCGTTCGGCCTGACGCATCAGGCGCACACCGTGACCTTCTCCTACCAGGAAGTGAACGGTAACGAGTACTTCGACTACCTGCACGAAACCAACGGTATCTACCTGGCCAACTCCCTGCTCTCGGACTTCAACGGCCCGAACGAGAAATCCTTCCAGGTGTCCTACGGCCTCAACATGGCCGAGTACGGCGTGCCAGGCCTGAAATTCAACATCTACCAGGCGCGCGGCTGGGGCATCGACGGCACTCACTACAAGGGTGGCGGCTACGACGGCGTGCAGGCAATGGACGGCGAGCACCACTATGAATACGGCGTCGGTGCAACCTACGCGGTACAGAGCGGCCCGCTCAAGGCCACGACCATTCGCGGCACCTACACCGCTCACCGTGCCAGCGAAAACCAGGCTGACGGCAGCATCAACGAGTTCCGTCTCGTGACCACCATCCCGTTCAACATTCTGTAAAAACGCCAACCGGCGGCTGACTCATGATGAGTCGGCCGTTCGGTTTTTTGTCTTCAACCGATTGCAGAGGGTTATCGATGAAAATGCTTCCCCTACGTGCGGCCATCGCGGCTGCGTTGCTGAGCGCCGCCATGGGCGTCTCGGCCAAACCCTTGGTGGTCTGCACCGAAGCCAGTCCGGAAGGCTTCGATGTGGTCCAGTACACAACTGCAGTCACCGCCGACGCGGCGGCCGAGACCGTGTTCAACCGTCTGGTCGACTTCAAGCCAGGCACCACCGACGTGGTGCCTGCGCTGGCCGAGTCCTGGGAAATCAGCGATGACGGTCTGACGTACACGTTCCACCTGCGCAAAGGCGTCAAGTTTCACACCACCGATTATTTCAAGCCGACCCGCGAGATGAACGCCGACGACGTGCTCTGGAGCTTCCAGCGTCAACTGGACCCCAATCACCCGTGGCACAAACTGTCGAGCGTGGGCTTCCCGTACTTTGAAAGCATGGGCTTCAAGGAACTGCTGAAAAACGTGGAAAAGGTTGACGACTACACCGTCAAATTCACCCTGACCCGTCGTGAAGCGCCATTCCTGGCCGACGTCGCCATGCCGTTCACCGCGATCTATCCGGCCGAGTACGCCGACCAGTTGCTCAAGGCCAACAAGACCGGCGACCTCAACAACAAACCGATCGGCACCGGCCCGTTTGTCTTCCAGCGCTACGCCAAGGATGCGCAAGTGCGTTTCAAGGCCAACCCGGACTACTTCCGTGGCAAGCCACCGGCCGATGCGCTGATTCTGGCCATCGCCACCGACAACAACGTGCGCCTGCAGAAACTCAAGGCCAACGAGTGCCAGATCGCGCTGTATCCCAAGCCCGATGACATTCCGAGCATCAAGAAAGACAGCAAGTTGAAAGTCGACGAGCTGGACGCGATGACCGTGTCGTACATCGCCATGAACACTCAGCACAAGTACATGAGCGACGTGCGCGTGCGTAAGGCCATCGACATCGCGTTCGACAAGGAAGCCTACGTCAACGCGTTGTTCGGCAAGGGCAACGCTTCGGTGGCGGTCAACCCCTACCCGCCGACCTTGCTGGGCTACAACCACGACCTGAAAAACCCGCCACGCGACCTCGACAAGGCACGCGCCTTGCTCAAGGAAGCCGGGGTTCCGGAAGGCACCACGTTCACCCTGTTTACCCGTAACGGCGGCGGCCCGACCAACCCCAACCCGATGCTCGGCGCGCAGATGATGCAGGCTGACCTGGCGAAAGTCGGGATCAAGATCGACATCCGCGTGATGGAATGGGGCGAGATGCTTAAACGCGCCAAGGCCGGCGAGCACGATATGGTCTCGGCCGGATGGGCCGGCGACAATGGTGACCCGGACAACTTCCTGACGCCTATGCTCAGTTGCGAGGCCGCCAAGAACGGCGAAAACTACGCACGCTGGTGCAACGAGAAATTCCAGGCACTGCTGGATGAAGCACGGGCTAAAGTAGATCCGGCCGAACGCGCCGCACTCTACGAACAGGCCCAGGTGCTGTTTAATCAGGATCAGCCATGGATCAGCATGGCCCATACTCGGATGTTTACCGCAATGCGCAATAACGTAGAGGGTTATTACATCAGCCCTCTCACCACCAATAACTTCGCCACCACCCAGGTGAAGTAGATAAGAAACGCGTGGTGGCCCTGACCCCAGGGCCACCGCGTACGCCTAACCGGCTGATGAGGTACCACACAAGATGTTTAGTTTTATTGCCCGCCGACTGGGGTTGTTGATCCCCACGTTCTTCGGCATCACCTTGCTGACTTTCGCGTTGATTCGCATGATTCCTGGCGACCCCGTGGAAGTGATGATGGGCGAACGTCGGGTCGACCCCGAAATGCACGCTCAGGCAATGGAACGCCTGGGACTGAACAAGCCGTTGTATGCCCAGTATCTGGATTACATCGGCAAACTGGCTCAGGGCGACCTCGGCGAATCCCTGCGCACCCGTGAAAGCGTGTGGACCGAGTTCACCTCCCTCTTCCCGGCGACCCTGGAACTGTCCATGGCCGCCCTGCTGTTCGCCGGCATTCTGGGCCTTCTGGCCGGGGTGATCGCGGCACTCAAGCGAGGCTCGCTGTTCGACCACGGGGTGATGGGCATCTCCCTGGCGGGCTATTCGATGCCGATCTTCTGGTGGGGCCTGATCCTCATCATGTTTTTCTCGGTAAGCCTGGGCTGGACCCCGGTTTCCGGCCGGATCGACCTGCTCTACGACATCGAGCCGCGTACTGGTTTCATGCTGATCGACACGCTGCTGGCCGATGACACCGGCGCGTTCTTCGATGCGCTGCATCACTTGATTCTGCCTGCTATCGTGCTCGGCACCATTCCGCTGGCGGTGATCGCGCGGATGACCCGTTCATCGATGCTCGAAGTGCTGCGTGAGGACTACATCCGCACCGCCAAGGCCAAAGGCCTGTCGCCATCGCGCGTGGTCTTCGTGCACGGTCTGCGTAACGCGCTGATTCCGGTGCTGACCGTGGTCGGCCTGCAAGTCGGCACATTGCTGGCCGGTGCGGTCCTGACCGAAACCATCTTCTCCTGGCCGGGCATCGGCAAATGGCTGATCGAAGCCATCGGCGCCCGGGACTATCCGGTGGTGCAAAACGGCATCCTGTTAATCGCCTGCCTGGTGATTCTGGTCAACTTCGTGGTGGACATCCTCTACGGCTTTGCCAACCCACGCATCCGTCATCAGCGCTGAGGTCAATACCCATGAGCACTCCAACTTCCTCAGTAGCCACCGCCACGTCCGCCGTGGATCAAAGCCTGCTGTACCCGTCGCCGTACAAAGAATTCTGGCAAGCGTTCTCCAAGAACAAGGGCGCAGTGGCCGGCCTGCTGTTTATGCTGCTGATCGTCTTCTGCGCGATTTTCGCGCCGTGGGTCGCGCCGCATAACCCGAGCGAGCAATACCGTGACTTCCTGCTGACGCCGCCGGCGTGGCTCGAAGGCGGGCAGATGCAGTTCCTGCTCGGCACCGATGAACTGGGCCGCGATCTGCTGTCGCGTCTGATCCAGGGTTCGCGCCTGTCGCTGCTGATCGGCTTGTCGTCGGTGGTGATGTCGCTGATCCCGGGGATCCTGCTGGGTCTGTTCGCCGGTTTCTTCCCGAAGATGATCGGCCCGACCATCATGCGTCTGATGGACATCATGCTGGCCCTGCCGTCGCTGCTGCTGGCGGTGGCGATCGTCGCCATCCTCGGCCCTGGCCTGATCAACACCGTGATCGCGATTGCCGTGGTTTCGCTGCCGTCCTATGTGCGTCTGACCCGTGCCGCCGTGATGGGCGAACTGAACCGTGACTACGTCACCGCCGCGCGTCTGGCCGGTGCCGGTCTGCCACGTTTGATGTTCATCACCGTGCTGCCCAACTGCATGGCGCCGCTGATCGTGCAGGCGACCCTGAGCTTCTCTTCGGCGATTCTCGACGCCGCTGCTCTGGGCTTCCTCGGCCTCGGCGTACAACCGCCAACCCCGGAGTGGGGCACCATGCTGGCCTCTGCCCGCGACTACATCGAACGCGCCTGGTGGGTGGTAAGTCTGCCTGGTTTGACCATTTTGCTCAGCGTGCTGGCAATCAACTTGATGGGCGACGGCCTGCGCGATGCGCTAGACCCGAAACTCAAGAACGCCGCCTGAGGAGATTCACATGTCACTGTTGGAAATCAAGAATCTCAACGTTCGCTTCGGCGACAAGACCGCCACGCCGGTTGTCGACGGTCTCGACCTCAAAGTCGACAAGGGCGAAGTGCTGGCCATCGTTGGCGAGTCGGGTTCGGGTAAATCCGTGACCATGATGGCGCTGATGGGCCTGATCGAGCATCCCGGCATCGTTACCGCCGACTCGCTCAGCTTCGACGGCAAGGACATGCTCAAACTGAGCAACCGTCAGCGTCGGCAAATCGTCGGCAAAGACCTGTCGATGGTTTTCCAGGACCCGATGACCGCGCTGAACCCGAGCTACACCGTCGGCTTCCAGATCGAGGAAGTGCTGCGTCTGCACCTGAAAATGTCCGGCAAGCAAGCGCGCAAGCGTGCGATCGAACTGCTGGAAAAAGTTGAAATCCCGGGCGCTGCCAGCCGTATGGACGCCTACCCGCATCAACTTTCCGGTGGCATGAGCCAACGCGTTGCGATCGCCATGGCAATTGCCGGCGAGCCGAAACTGCTGATCGCCGACGAACCGACCACCGCACTCGACGTGACGATTCAGGCGCAGATCAT
Organism: Pseudomonas sp. SWRI111; assembly: GCF_014268555.1. NCBI lineage: Bacteria > Pseudomonadati > Pseudomonadota > Gammaproteobacteria > Pseudomonadales > Pseudomonadaceae > Pseudomonas > Pseudomonas sp. SWRI111. Next base: position 199,053 of record NZ_JABWQQ010000003.1, read on the forward strand.
GGACCTGCTGCTGGCGTTGCAGAAAGAGCAGAACATGGGTCTGGTGCTGATCACTCACGACCTCGCCGTCGTCGCGGAAACCGCCCAGCGCGTCTGCGTCATGTACGCGGGCCAGGCGGTTGAAGTCGGCCAGGTGCCGCAACTGTTCGACATCCCGGCGCACCCGTACAGCGAAGCGCTGCTCAAGGCGATTCCCGAGCACAGCCTCGGCGCCTCACGCCTGGCGACCTTGCCGGGCATCGTCCCGGGCCGCTACGACCGTCCGCAGGGCTGCCTGTTGTCGCCGCGCTGCCCGTACGTGCAAGACAATTGCCGTACCCAGCGTCCAGGCCTCGATCCGAAAAGCAACAGCCTCGCGCGCTGCTTCTATCCGCTGAACCAGGAGGTGGCGTAATGGCCGTCGTACTTACCGCCCGCGACCTGACCCGTCACTACGAAGTCTCCCGTGGCCTGTTCAAGGGCCACGCGACCGTGCGTGCACTTAACGGCGTGTCGTTCGAACTGGAGGCCGGCAAGACCCTCGCCGTTGTAGGTGAGTCGGGCTGCGGCAAATCCACCCTCGCCCGTGCGCTGACACTGATCGAAGAGCCGTCGTCCGGTTCGCTGCAAATCGCCGGCCAGGAAGTCGCCGGTGCCGACAAGGCCCAACGCAAGCAACTGCGCAAAGACGTGCAGATGGTGTTTCAGAGTCCGTACGCCTCGTTGAACCCTCGGCAGAAAGTCGGTGATCAACTGGCCGAGCCGCTGTTGATCAACACCAAGGTGTCGGCCACTGAACGTCGCGAGAAAGTCCAAGCGATGATGAAGCAGGTCGGCTTGCGTCCCGAGCACTACCAGCGTTATCCGCACATGTTCTCCGGCGGTCAGCGTCAGCGTATCGCCCTGGCCCGCGCGATGATGCTGCAACCGAAAGTGCTGGTGGCGGACGAACCGACCTCGGCGCTGGACGTGTCGATTCAGGCCCAGGTGCTGAACCTGTTCATGGACCTGCAGCAGGAATTCAACACTGCGTACGTGTTCATCTCGCACAACCTCGCGGTGGTGCAGCACGTCGCCGATGACGTGATGGTGATGTACCTCGGTCGCCCGGTAGAACTCGGCCCGAAAAACGCCATCTACGAGCGCCCGCTGCATCCTTACACCCAGGCGCTGCTGTCGGCGACCCCGACCATTCACCCGGACCCGAACAAGCCGAAAATCAAGATCGTCGGCGAACTGCCCAACCCGCTGAACCCGCCACCGGGCTGCGCTTTTCACAAGCGCTGCCCGTACGCGACCGAGCGTTGCAGCACGGAAGAGCCGCTGCTGCGTGAGCTGGATAATCGGCAAGTGGCTTGCCACTACGCCGAGCAGTTCCTGGATGGCGCGGCGTAAGCAAATCCTCAGGCGTACGCAAAACCCACTGTAGGAGTGAGCCTGCTCGCGATAGCGGTCATTCAGTCAACATTTTCAACGACTGACACACCGCCATCGCGAGCAGGCTCACTCCTACAGGGGATTTGAGTTGATTCAGGGATTCAGGCTTCAACCAGAACCCCTTCCACCTTGATTGCGCATCAATCGAGGCAGAAGGGGTTTTCTTTCGCCGGTTATCTACGTCTGGCTATCGCCTTCTTCATCCGAGTCCGGATCATCGGTCATCGTGTCGTCATCATCGGCACTGCCACCCTGCCCCTGATCCCCTGGCTCCGATTCGGACTTGGCGAGCATCACACCGCTGTGCCCGACTTGCCCATTAAACGCCTGCGAATCGTGGTCCTCGCACTCGGCCCAGGCCGTTGCGGTGCCGAGGGACAGCATCACCATCACTTTCAACAACATCAAAACCCGTAGCATTCTGCTTTTCATGGCCCACTCCATCCTGTTGCGCTATGACGTGCTTGCCGGACTGGCTTCGCATGAAATCTAGTTGCGATCCGCCCGGCTCACCACTTAGGACGCGAACGAGCAGGCAGAAATGCCATCGATGGACAGACTGCTTTCGAATAACGCCAATAACCGAAACAGCTAAGTGCCACGCGTGGCCTGCCAGGTCAGCGGGATGGAGATCAGCACCAACAGCGCACTCATCAGCCAGACACTGTGCCCGCCAAACTGACCATAGAGCTGACCGCTGAGCACCGGCGACAACAGCGCGCTGGCGCTCCAACTCATGAAGAACAACCCGAAGTACTGACCACTCTTGCCGCTCTGGGCAAACTGCATCGCCAGCACGTTCAATGGCGGCATGAACAACGCTTCGCCCAGCGTCCAGATCAGCGTCGACAAACAGACGAAAGCCAACCCGGAACCGAACGGCAACATGCCCAGCCCACAGGCCAACAGCACACTGCCGACGAGCATCTGCCAACGCGAGCCCCAGCGCTCGACTGAATGCGACAGCGGGATCTGCAACGCGATCACCAGCAGCGCATTGAGCCCGAACTGCCAGCCGATCGCTTCGGTGCTCAAGTGGTAGTAATCACGCAGATAATTGCCCAGCGTGCTGTAGACCGTGTCAAAAGCGATGCCCAATACGGCCGTCGCCGCCAGCAACCACAGGAACGGCTTGTCGCGATACGGCACGCTTGAGCCATCGACGGATTTTTCTTCAAGCACCAGCACTGGCCGCCGCCAAGTCGTACGCACAAACCACAGCAACGCCAGCATCGTCATCGCCGCACTGGCGAAAAACACCCAGCGAAAATCCGCCTGCGCCAACACCCCACCCGCCACCCCGGCAGCCGCCATGCCCAGGTTGCGCGCGACCCGGCTCAGCGCTTGCGCGCGGGAACGCTGCGCGACCTCGCAATACTCCATGATCAAGCGTTGATGCAGCGTACGAATCGCCCCGTCGATAACACCACTGAGCAACAACAGACCGCCGAGCCACGGCACTTTCGTGACCAGCCCCAACAGCATCAGCACCCACACCGAAACGAAAAACAACCCCGCCGTCAGCCGCGCCGTGCGCACATGATCACTGAGCCAGCCGCCAAGCATCGAACCGACCAGCAACCCTGCGCCGTAGGCCGAGAGCAACCAGCCGACGGTTTCAATCGCCAGCCCCAACTCCTGACGCAGGTACAACGCCATGAACAGCTTGACCATGGCGCTGAGACGATTGATGAACAACAAGGCCGCGAGGACCCAGGCCATGGGGGTGAAATAGCCTTTGAGGCGTAGCAGGTGGTTTAGTCGACTTGTCACTCCATTGACCTCTTCAAACGACTTGCAGGGGACTGAAACACTAACGGTCAGAGCAACGGTTGTCGCACAGAGCACACCAAAACCACGAAAAAAGGATTTGCCCTACAACCGGCAACTCAGATCGACCGAGTGCACTCAGCTGCAAAACGGTCGGCTGCCAGGCCGCCTTCGCTGGCAAGCCAGCTCCCACAGGAATTGAGTACAACAGGTAGATAGGCGTCGGCCAGGAGCCCGTCTTCGCGAGCAGGCTCGCGCCCACAGAACAGCAAAATCAAAAGATCGCAGCCTTCGGCAGCTCCTACACACAATGAGCGCAAGCTCGAGTACCGCTCTTGCTCTTGCTCCATGGGCGACTTCGGAAGGCTGTGTACCCGCGTCGCGCCCTCTTGCGCCAACTGCTGCAGGCCCTGACGCAACTGCCTGGAGACGCAACGACGTTATAGGGCATAGGCCCTGAAGTCGTTGCTGTCGCGAATCAGTAATTGCATCAGTTTGGGATGGATGAACAGCTTTTCCTTACCGACCTGCACTTCTTGCAGAACGCCAATGGCGACCAGCTCTTTGAGGTAGCGGGAGGCGGCTTGACGCTGGGCAATCTGTTTATCAACGACGTTGCTGATGCGGCAGTAGGGTTGCTCGAAAATGACGTCCACCAGCTCGCGGGAATATGTTTTTGGTAGTTGCTCTCGAACAAACTGGGTGGTGTGCTCGGACAGGCTGCGGATGGCGGCGATTTTGGCGCTGGTCCAGCGGGCGGTTTCCTCCACAGCGCTGAGCATGTAAAGCAGCCAGGGTTCCCATGCTTGCTCGCGGGTGACATCGAGCAGCAATCGATAGTAGTCGGCGCGGTGCGCGATGATGTAACGGCTGAGGTAGAGGATCGGCAGGTTCAGCAAACCTTCTTGAATGAGGTACAGAGTATTGAGCACTCGTCCGGTACGGCCGTTGCCATCGGTAAACGGGTGAATCGCCTCGAACTGGTAATGCCCAACGGCCATACGCACCAGTGGATCCAGATCCGTCTCGTTGTGCAGGAAGCGCTCCCAATTAGCGAGCAGATCACGCAGGTGATCTTCGCCTTCGGGAGGCGTGTAGATGATCTCGCCTGTACGGTCGTTGGCTAACTGAGTACCGGGCACACGGCGTATGTCCATATCCACACCTTTGAGAGTGCGACAAATCTCGACTGCCGTACCAGTGGAAAGTGGGCGTTCGGCCAAAGACTGGTAACCATGATGGAGAGCCTTGCGATAGCGCAGAGCTTCTTTAGTAGCGGGGTCAGCGTGATTTTCGCCATCCTGGGCGTGCTGAAAGAGCAAATCCGTGGTGGTGACTATGCTTTCGATTTCTGAGCTGTCCTTCGCTTCCAGCAATGGGATGGTGTTGATCAACACCGTTTGGTTCGGAATGAGCTCGGCTGCCTGTTTCAACTCCGCAAGCGCTGTGCGGGCCTCGATGCAGCGCTTGAGCACTGCCCGAGTCTCCAGCTCTGCTTTGGGTGGTAAGGTCGGAAGTTGGTTATACGGCTTGTCCGCCGTCCAAGGAAGTGCGTGTATGGTCATGGATGAAGGGCCTGATCCTTGGGATAAACATTTAAGGTAAGGACACCTGTATGCGCCCCCTTTATGGCGTCAGTGTAAACATGTGCGCCCTACGTGTCGCTTTTTTGAGATTTTGACGACACGTTTTGATCTCATGTCGCTGACGACGACATGTGCGCATGTCGTGTCTCCAAAATGGATTTCAAGCGACGTATTGTTCTCTAACCCAGCGCACGTTATGGGAAAGGCTATGGTCGGCCCAAAGGCCAAGACCAAAACCGGCCGCCCATAAAAAAGCCCCCAAGGCCTACACCTCAGGGGCTTTCAGAAAAACAACTCAAACCTTAATGATGTTCCCGCGTCGCACGGAATTTCACATCCGGCCAGCGCTCTTCCATCAACGCCAGATTCACCCGCGTCGGCGCCAGATAGGTCAAATGCCCCCCGCCATCCAGCGCCAGGTTCTCCACCGCCTTGTTGGAAAACTCCTCAAGCTTCTTCTTGTCGCTGCACTCGATCCAACGCGCGGAATACACAGTGATTGGCTCATACGAGCATTCAACCTTGTATTCCTCTTTCAAACGACTGGCGACCACATCGAACTGCAGCACACCGACGGCGCCGAGAATGATGTCGTTGCTGCGCTCCGGGAAGAACACCTGCGTCGCGCCCTCTTCGGCCAACTGCTGCAGACCCTGACGCAGTTGCTTGGACTTCAGCGGATCACGCAAACGCACGCGACGGAACAGTTCCGGGGCGAAGTGCGGGATGCCGGTGAAACTCAGCGCTTCGCCTTCGCTGAAGGTGTCACCGATCTGAATGGTGCCGTGGTTGTGCAAGCCGATAATGTCGCCGGCAAAGGCTTCTTCGAGCTGTTCACGTTCGGACGAGAAGAACGTCAGGGCATCGCCGATGCGCAAGTCCTTGCCGGTGCGCACGTGGCGCATCTTCATGCCTTTCTCGTACTTGCCCGAGCAGATACGCATGAAGGCAATGCGGTCGCGGTGTTTCGGGTCCATGTTCGCCTGGATCTTGAAGATGAAGCCCGAGAACTTCTCTTCCACCGGCTCGACGGTGCGCTCGTTGGCGACCCGGGCCAATGGGCGCGGCGCCCAATCCACCACGGCATCCAGCACATGATCGACACCAAAGTTGCCCAGCGCAGTACCGAAGAACACCGGGGTCAGCTGACCGTCGAGGAATTCCTGCTGGTTGAACTCGTGGCAGGCGCCCTGCACCAGTTCCAGCTGTTCGATGAAGCGCTCGTACTCGTCGCCCAGGTGCGCGCGCGCCTCGTCCGAATCGAGCTTCTCGATGATCTTGGTTTCGGTGCGTTCGTGACCGTGACCGGCGGTGTAGACGATGATGTAGTCATCGGCCAGGTGGTACACACCCTTGAAGTCACGGTAGCAACCAATCGGCCAGGTGATCGGCGCGGCCTTGATCTTCAGGACGGCTTCGATTTCGTCGAGCAGTTCGATCGGGTCGCGGATGTCACGGTCGAGTTTGTTGATGAAGCTGACGATCGGCGTATCACGCAGACGGCAGACGTCCATCAGCGCGATGGTCCGTGGCTCTACACCTTTACCGCCATCGAGCACCATCAAGGCCGAGTCCACCGCCGTCAGGGTGCGGTAGGTGTCTTCGGAGAAGTCTTCGTGGCCCGGGGTGTCGAGCAGGTTGATCATGTGTTCGCGATAGGGGAACTGCATGACCGACGTGGTAATGGAAATACCCCGCTGCTTCTCCATCTCCATCCAGTCGGAGGTCGCATGGCGATCGGATTTACGGGATTTCACCGTACCGGCCACTGCAATCGCCTTGCCCATCAACAGGAGCTTTTCGGTGATCGTGGTTTTACCGGCATCGGGGTGGGAAATAATGGCGAAAGTGCGGCGTTTCGCGACTTCGGCGGCCTGTTGGGTCATGGGAAATCGCCTGGCGGTGATTCAAAAAAGGGCCGCGATTATAGCCCAACTCGCTGCAATAACCGAACCGTTGAGCACATTAAGGGTGGCCAAATGCTGCCGCAGATGGGAACCTTTTAAAGCACGGAGACGTCCATCCCCTGTTACGAACTTTCGTCAGGGGCTGAAAAATCAGCAAGTTAGCCTGACGAGGCTGCGCTCATGGCTCGCTTTCACGCCGCTTGGCCGGTGCTGAAAAACGGCTACTTTTCGCGAATGACTTTCCCGGCAGCCAAGGCTTGGCATGCCACTCGGGACTGCGCTCGCCGACTACAAAAAAAGGAGTCCGCCTGTGGCTATCCGCTATGGCAAAGGGCTGATGGGAGGTGCGGTGGTGATCGCGCTCCTGGCCCTGCTGGTCCACTGGATCGGCGTCAACACGATCGAACACTACCGCGACGATTTGTTGTTTTACCTGCAAGCTCATCTGATTCTTGTCCTCGCTTCCATGCTGGCCGCCCTTGTCGTGGGCCTCCCCGCCGGCATCTTCCTCAGCCGCCCGACCATGGTCGGCCGCGCCGAACGCTTCATGCAGATCTTCAATATCGGCAACACCGTGCCACCGCTGGCCGTGCTCGCGATCGCGCTGGGCATTCTCGGCATCGGCAGTGGCCCGGCGATCTTCGCCCTGTTCCTCGCCTCCCTGCTGCCGATTGTGCGCAACACCTACGAAGGGCTGAAAAATGTCCAAGGATCGCTGAAAGAAGCGGCCGTCGGCATCGGCATGACCCCGCGTCAGGTACTTTGGAAAGTCGAATTGCCCAACGCCGTGCCGATCATCGTCGGCGGCGTGCGTGTCGCACTGGCAATCAACGTCGGCACCGCACCGCTGGCGTTCCTGATCGGCGCCAACAGCCTTGGCAGCCTGATCTTCCCCGGCATCGCCCTGAACAATCAGCCGCAACTGCTGCTCGGCGCCGCGTGCACCGCGCTGTTGGCGTTGTTGCTCGATGGCGTCGTCACCCTCGCCAGCCGTCTCTGGCTGGAACGCGGTTTGCGCCCGTCTTAAGGCTCTTGCGAAGGAATATTTATGAAACGATTTAGCTTGCCTTTGGGATTGATAGCGGGCTGCGTCCTGCTGTTCGCAGGCATCGCCCAAGCCGCTGAAAAACCGCTCATTCGCCTCGGCGCCCGGGTATTCACCGAACAAACCCTGCTCGCCGAAATCACCGCACAGTACCTGCGCAGCAAAGGCTACGACGCGCAGATTACCGGCGGCCTGGGCAGCAACCTCGCCCGCAGCGCCCACGAAAGCGGGCAACTGGACCTGCTCTGGGAATACACCGGCGTGTCGCTGGTGGCCTACAACCATGTCACGGAAAAACTCGACAGCGCGCAGTCCTACGCCCGGGTCAAGGAACTCGACGCGAAAAAAGGCCTGATCTGGCTGACCCCGTCGAAATTCAGCAACACCTATGCCCTCGCCCTGCCGAAAAAAGTCGCTGAGCAATATCCGCAGATCGGCAACATCAGCCAGCTCAACCAAGTGCTGCGCGCCGAGGCCAAGACCAATCACCTGGTGGCGCTGGACACCGAGTTCGCCAACCGCTCCGACGGTCTGATCGGCATGGTTGATCTCTACGACATGAACCTGACCCGCAAGAACATCCGCCAGATGGACGCCGGCCTGGTCTACACCGCGCTGCGTAACGGCCAGGTGTTTGCCGGCCTGGTCTACACCACCGACGGTCGTCTCAATGCCTTCGGTCTGAAGTTGCTGGAAGACGACAAGCACTACTTCCCCGACTACACCGCAGCTCCCGTGGTGCGTCAGGCCACGCTGGACGCCAACCCGAAACTGGCCGAACAACTGAAGCCGCTGGCCGAACTGTTCGACGACGAAACCATGCGCCAGCTCAACGCGCGGGTCGATGTCGATCATGAAAGCCCATCGTCCGTTGCCGCCGATTTCCTGCGCCAGCATCCACTGAATTAAGAGAGGAGAAGTCATGGAATTTCTGAACGCCTTTTCCCATCTCGACTGGCAGCAGGTGCTGCACCTGACCTGGCAGCACATCACTCTGGTCGGCATCGCCGTGACTCTGGCGATTGTCATCGGCGTGCCGCTGGGCATTTTGATGACGCGCTTTCCCAGCCTCGCAGGTCCTTTGCAAGCCAGCGCCACAGTGCTGCTGACCGTGCCGTCGATTGCCCTGTTCGGCCTGCTGCTGCCGTTTTACTCCAAGTTCGGCCAAGGCCTCGGGCCGCTGCCGGCAATCACCGCCGTGTTCCTTTATTCGCTGCTGCCGATCATGCGCAACACCTACCTCGCCCTGACCGGCGTTGAGCCGGGCATCCGCGAAGCCGCGCGCGGCATCGGCATGACCTTCGGCCAGCGCCTGCGCATGGTTGAGCTGCCGATCGCGGTGCCGGTGATCCTCGCTGGCGTGCGCACCGCCGTGGTGATGAACATCGGCGTGATGACCATCGCCGCCACCATCGGTGCCGGCGGCCTCGGCGTGTTGATCCTCGCCTCCATCAGCCGCAGTGACATGTCGATGCTCATCGTCGGCGCGCTGCTGGTCAGTCTTCTGGCGATCTTCGCCGACCTGTTTCTCCAATGGCTGCAACGCTCGTTGACCAGTAGGGGGTGTTCGCCGCAAATGGCGGGCGCGCCGCCGCCCCACAAAGCGCAAGACTAGGCGCGAGGAGAGAGATTTGGTTTCTTCAAATGAACGACGAGTAACGACGTATTGCGCTTTGTGGGGCGCGGCCCTCCGGGTTGGAGCTGTGATGCCGCCGGGCTGCGTTGTGGGACTTGAAAAGGAAACGACATTTCCTGCGTCCCACGCCTTGCCCGGCGGCATCACAGCTCCAACGCGCCCGCCATTTGCGGCGAACACCCCCTACACAGGACTCCTCAAATGATCGAACTTCAAAACCTCAGCAAAACTTTCCAAAGCAACGGCAAAGATGTCAAAGCCGTGGACTCGGTAAGCCTGACCGTCAATGAAGGCGAGATCTGCGTGTTCCTCGGGCCATCGGGTTGCGGCAAAAGCACCACGCTGAAAATGATCAACCGCCTGATCAAACCGACCTCGGGCAAGATCCTGATCAATGGCGAAGACACCACCGATCTGGACGAAGTGACCCTGCGTCGCAACATCGGCTACGTGATCCAGCAGATCGGTCTGTTCCCGAACATGACCATCGAAGAGAACATCGTCGTCGTGCCGAAACTGCTCGGCTGGGACAAACAGAAATGCCACGACCGCGCCCGCGAGCTGATGAGCATGATCAAGCTGGAACCCAAGCAGTATCTGCATCGCTATCCACGCGAGTTGTCCGGCGGCCAGCAACAGCGTATCGGTGTGATCCGCGCCCTGGCGGCCGACGCCCCGCTGCTATTGATGGACGAGCCGTTCGGCGCCGTCGACCCGATCAACCGCGAGATGATCCAGAACGAGTTTTTCGAGATGCAGCGGGCGCTGAACAAGACCGTGATCATGGTCAGCCACGACATCGACGAAGCCATCAAACTGGGCGACAAGATCGCAATCTTCCGCGCTGGTAAACTGCTGCAGATTGATCATCCCGACACCCTGCTCGCGCATCCGGCGGACGACTTCGTCAGCAACTTCGTCGGTCAGGACAGCACCCTCAAGCGCCTTCTGCTGGTGAAGGCCGAAGACGCCGCGGACAACGCGCCGTCGGTCAGCCCGGAAACCCCGGTTGCCGATGCGCTGGAATTGATGGATGAGCACGATCGCCGCTATGTGGTGGTCACCTGCGCCGAGAACAAGGCACTGGGTTACGTGCGCCGTCGCGACCTGCACCGCCAGACCGGCACCTGCGCGCAATTCCTGCGCGAGTTCAACGCCACGGCGGCGTACGACGAGCACCTGCGCATCCTGTTGTCGCGCATGTACGAGTTCAACCGTTCCTGGCTGCCGGTGATGGATGCCGAGCGGGTGTTCCTTGGCGAGGTGACGCAGGAGTCGATCGCGGCTTACCTGAGCTCGGGGCGTTCGCGGGGGATGAAGACCAATATCGTCTCGCCGGCTGAGGCGGTGATCGCTTAACCCATTATTGCCGGATTGAAATGCAATCCCCTGTAGGAGTGAGCCTGCTCGCGATGGCGTAACCCCGGCCGACGGATATGTTGTCTGGGAAAAAGCTATCGCGAGCAGGCTCACTCCTACAGGGATCGGTGTGAAATTTTGATATTCACAAGGTGGCAAAGAATCTCAACAATCGACCCCGTAAAAGCCGTACAGATTCACGCCTTGCTCCTTCCAAAATCCCCTGCGCCACCCTCCCTCGCCGCCAACATCGCCGATGTTGCCGCTATCACACTTATCAGCAACTTGGCTGACAACAGCCTTGAACGTGCAGGCATATTTAACACCGGCAAATTCTCCGGGAACATCTTCCCGTCATCTCGGTCGGCTACAAAGAGTGATATCCGTGACGCACGTCAGAAGCGTGCAGAAACGCGACATTTTTAGTTGATCTCAGGCCCCTCACGCCCTAAAGTTCGCGCCGAACGTCCATGCTGGAAACGATCCATCCGGCTCAAGTACTGACGACGAGACAGCAAGGCCAAGGGAAGCTTCATTCCCGTGGCCTTTTTGCTTTCGGCGACATGCCTTGGGAAGTAGGCGAACCAAAGTGGGGATACGGAGGGCGTTCATTTGCACCCATTGTTTTTTAGAGTTTGCCCATAGGAGCTCCCAGCATGTCGATCAACGTCGAAGATTATTTCGCGCGCGCCACTTTTGACAAAATGAAGGCGTTCGCCGACAAACAGGAAACCCCGTTCGTGGTGATCGACACCGCGATGATCGCCCAGGCCTACGATGACCTGCGCGCCGGTTTCGAATTCGCCAAGGTCTACTACGCGGTCAAGGCCAACCCGGCCGTCGAGATCATCGACCTGCTCAAAGACAAAGGTTCGAGCTTCGACATCGCCTCGATCTACGAGCTGGACAAAGTAATGGATCGCGGCGTCAGCGCTGACCGTATCAGCTACGGCAACACCATCAAGAAATCCAAGGACATCCGCTACTTCTATGAGAAGGGCGTGCGTCTGTTCTCCACAGACTCCGAAGCCGACCTGCGTAACATCGCCAAGGCGGCACCGGGTTCGAAAGTCTACGTGCGCATCCTCACCGAAGGCTCGACCACCGCTGACTGGCCGCTGTCGCGCAAGTTCGGTTGCCAGACCGACATGGCCATGGACCTGCTGATCCTCGCCCGTGACTTGGGCCTGGTGCCGTACGGCATCTCGTTCCACGTCGGCTCGCAACAGCGCGACATCAGCGTCTGGGACGCGGCGATCGCCAAGGTCAAAGTGATCTTCGAGCGCTTGAAAGAAGAAGACGGCATCCACCTGAAGCTGATCAACATGGGCGGTGGCTTCCCGGCCAACTACATCACCCGCACCAACAGCCTGGAAACCTACGCCGAGGAAATCATCCGTTTCCTCAAAGAAGACTTCGGAGATGACTTGCCGGAAATCATCCTGGAGCCGGGCCGTTCGTTGATCGCCAACGCCGGTATTCTGGTCAGCGAAGTGGTGCTGGTTGCGCGTAAGTCGCGCACCGCCGTCGAGCGCTGGGTGTATACCGATGTGGGCAAGTTCTCCGGCCTGATCGAAACCATGGACGAAGCGATCAAGTTCCCGATCTGGACCGAGAAAAAAGGCGAGATGGAAGAAGTCGTGATCGCCGGCCCGACCTGCGACAGCGCCGACATCATGTACGAGAACTACAAGTACGGCTTGCCGCTGAACCTGGCGATCGGTGATCGTCTGTACTGGCTGTCGACCGGTGCGTACACCACCAGTTACAGCGCGGTCGAGTTCAACGGGTTTCCGCCGTTGAAGTCGTTTTACGTTTAAGAAGCAGCTTCGAGCTTCAAGCTGCTGGCTGCAAGTCAAAAGCCCATGACGTGTCATGGGCTTTTTTGTATGTGATGGACACATGAAGATCCCTTTGTGGGAGCGGGCTTGCTCGCGAAAGCGTCGTGTCAGTCAGCATCGTCTGCAATGACCCAGCGCCTTCGCGAGCAAGCCCGCTCCCACAGGGTTATGCGGTGCGGCTCAGTTCATCTGCACGCAACTGATATCGGGTCGCCAGGGCTTGGATCATCGGATCTGTCGCATCAGCGAGCGTCTGGCTAGCTACTCGCAGGAAATTCAGATTACCGCCGGCCAGGGCCTTCTCAAGCCAGAGAACGGCCTCATCGATACTCCCCTCGCCCGCCAACACCGCCGCATAACTGAACTGCCCACGAAAATCCCCAGCCTCAGCCGAGCGCCGATACCAGTCGCGCGCCGCAGCAGGATCGGCCGGACACACTTGCCCTTCCTCCAGATAGCGCCCGAGCAGATTCATCGATTTCGCATGGCCCAACTTAGCCGCGCGCCGATACAACGCCAGCGCCTGCCGATAATCCACCGTCACACCGCGCCCGGTCGCGAGCAGATTGGCGAGGTTGTACATCGCCCAATCCAGCCCGGCCTGCGCGGCGATTCGATAATGCTGCGCGGCAACCGAGGCATCCGCCGCGCAACCCCAGCCATGCTCATGACAGCGCCCAAGCATGTTGCGCGCCATCAGATGCCCGCGTCCGGCGGCGATGCCGAACCAGCGCAGTGCCAAGGGTTGATCCTGTGCGATCCCATGGCCGTCGAGCAGAATCTGTCCAAGCAAGGCCTGCGCTTCCACTTCGCCCTCGCCCGCCGCGAGCAAAATCGCCTGCGCGGCGCGGGCGGGGCTTTCTTCAAGCATCGCCGCCAGCCCGGCTGCATCAAGGATTTCTTCGCGGCGTAACTGGAAAGTCATACCTCGACCCAACGCCGTAGCAGGTTGTGATACGTGCCGGTCAGGCGAATCAACGAAGGGTGATCGGGAACGTCCTGAGTCAGTTGCTGAATCGCACTGTCCATCTCGAACAGCAACGCGCGTTGGCTGTCTTCGCGCACCAGACTTTGCGTCCAGAAAAACGAGGCATAACGCGCGCCACGGGTGACGGCGTTGACCTTGTGCAAACTGGTGCCGGGGTACAACACCATGTCGCCGGCCGGCAGCTTCACCCGTTGCGTGCCGTAGGTGTCCTGAATTTCCAGCTCACCGCCGTCGTAATCCTCCGGCTCGCTGAAAAACAGTGTCGCCGACAGATCAGTGCGCACCCGCTCGATGCTGCCCTTGGGCTGGCGCACGGCGTTGTCGATATGGAAATCGAAACTGCCCCCCGCGGTGTAACAGTTGACTAACGGCGGAAACACTTTGTGCGGCAGCGCGGCAGACATGAACAACGGATTCTTCCAAAGCCGCTCAAGCATTGCCGCGCCGATTTCCTTGGCCAGTGGATGGCCTTCAGGCAGTTGCAGATTGTGCTTGGCCTTGGCCGATTGAAAGCCCGCAGTGATTTTGCCATCGGCCCAATCCGCCTGCTCCAGAGCCTGGCGAATGCGCTGCACCTCTTCTTTTGCGAACAGTCCGGGGATGTGCAGCAGCATGGCAATGTCACCTGATGGCAAAGAGTCGCCAATGGTATTGATTCTTATTGGCTGTGTAAAACCCGGGAGACGAACGAAAGGGCAAAAACCGTAAGGTGAAATTGTAAAGAATGTAAATTCAGTGCAGTTAGCAATGTTTCGCAATTGATACGAATACCTGTTTACCCTATATTCCGCCGCCTCAAATCCTTGGGGAGGGGAATAAAAATGGCACGTCTACACGCTCAATTACCGGTCAGTTCACCACGTCTGCTCGCTTCTGCGATCGGTGTGGCAATCACCGCCGGGTCCGCTGGCCAGATGGTATTCGCTGCGGAAAAAACCGAGAGCAAAGCTTCCGGCAATGCCATCGCCCTGGACGCTACCGCCATCACCGGCGAAGCTCAGGACCCGACGTCCTATCAGGTCGAAAAAGCCTCCTCGCCCAAGTACACCGCCCCGCTGGTTGACACGCCGCGCTCGGTCACCGTGATTCCACAACAGGTGCTCAAAGACACCGGCGCCCTGAACATGCAGGACGCGCTGCGCACCGTGCCGGGCATCACTTTCGGCGCCGGTGAAGGCGGCAACCCGCAGGGCGACCGTCCGTTCATTCGCGGCTTCGACGCCCAGGGCGACACCTACCTAGACGGCGTGCGCGACACCGGTGCGCAGAGCCGCGAGATCTTCGCCGTCGAAAACATCGAAGTCAGCAAAGGTCCGAACTCGGCCATTGGCGGCCGTGGCGCAGCCGGCGGCAGCATCAACCTGGTGAGCAAGAAGGCCCACTTGGGCAACTCGTTCGACGGCGGCTTCACCTACGGCTCCGACCAGACCCAGCGCTACACCCTCGACGGCAATTATCAGTTCAGCGACAGCGCTGCCGGCCGCCTCAACCTGATGAGCCACGAGAGCAACGTCGCCGGTCGCGACAAGGTCGACTACGACCGCTGGGGTATCGCACCGTCTCTGGCGTTCGGCCTGGGCACCGACACCCGCGTCAACCTCGATTACTACCACCTGGAAAGCAACGACACTCCGGATTCGGGCATTCCGTATACGCTGTCGAACCCGCGCACCAAGTCCAATCCGGACAAGCCGTACGCCGGCGGTGACCATGAGAACTTCTACGGTCTGGACCGCGACTTCCGCAAGGGCCGCACCGACACCGCGACGTTCGCCATCGAGCATGACCTGAACGACGCGCTGACGATCAAGAACACTCTGCGCCACGGCACCAGCATGCAGGATTACATCCTCACTCAGCCGGACGACAGCAAGGGCAACGTCAACAACGGCAGCGTCTGGCGTCGCGCCAATACTCGGGTGAGCAACACCGAGACCACCACCAACCAGACCGACCTGTTCGGCACCTTCTACGTGGCCGGCTTCAAGAACAGCTTCTCCACCGGTGTCGAATACACCCGCGAGCAGAGCGAGAAATCCTCGTACAACGTCAACACTGACACCACGCCGCGCACCGGCGCTGTGACCACCAACTGCAACCCGGGCCTGATCGGCGCGCCGAGCGGTTACAACTGCACCTCGCTGTCGAACCCGAACCCGAACGATCCGTGGAACGGTGCGATCTCGCGCAACTACGCCGGCACCGACACTCAGGCCGACACTTACGCGCTGTACGTGTTCGACACGCTGGAGTTGTCCGAGCAGTGGCTGGTGAACATGGGCCTGCGTTACGACCATTTCGATACCGATTACAAAACCTACAACGCCGCCGGCCGCACCACCTCCAAGGGCGATGACACCAGCGAGTTCGTTACAGGTCAGTTCGGCGTGGTGTACAAGCCGGCGGAAAACGGCAGCATCTATGCCTCCTACGCCACCTCCGCGACCCCGCCGGGCAACACCCTCGGCGAAGGCCAGGAAGGCAACCCGTTGGGCGGTACACCGGATCGCAGCGGCAACCTGCTGAGCAGCGACATGGAGCCGGAAACCACCAAGAACTACGAGATCGGCACCAAGTGGGATCTGCTCAACGATCGCCTGTCGCTGACCGCTGACATCTTCCGCACCGAGAAAGAAAACGCCCGCGTGCAGGTCGACACAAGCTCGTACGAGAACGCCGGCAAGACCCGCGTGCAAGGCTTCGAACTGTCGGCCAGCGGCAAGCTCACCGATAAATGGCAGGTGTTTGCCGGTTACGCGTTCATGGACAGCGAGCAGGTTGATGGTGGCCCGTTCGGTCGCGCCAACGACGGCAACGACCTGCCGAACACACCGAAAAACAGCGCCAGCCTGTGGACCACCTATCAGGTCACGCCGAAGCTGACCATCGGTGGTGGCGCGTTCTATGTCGACGACGTCTACGGCAGTACGGCAAACACCACCATGGTCGACTCGTATGTGCGTTACGACGCAATGGCAGCCTACAAGCTGACGAAGAACGTCGACCTGCAACTCAACGTGCAAAACCTGACCGACGAAACCTATTACGACAAAGCCTTCTCGACCCACTTCGCCAACCAGGCGGCGGGCCGGACGGCGCTGTTGAGCACCAATTTCCACTTCTGATCGCTTTGGAAACCTGTGGGAGCGAGCTTGCTCGCGAAAGCGGTGGGTCAGTCAGCATCAATGTCACTGATCCATTGCATTCGCGAGCAAGCTCGCTCCCACAGGAGATAGGTTCAACAGCTCCGGCCCCGTTCATTCAATTGAACGGGGCTTTTGTGCGTAAGAAAGAACGCTTCTCGATAACCCACGGCATAATGCGCGCCGTGATGACAATTTCCGAACGGACGGCGAGTGACGTGTTGAAGAAAACCCTGTTCCAGTTGCACTGGTTTTTTGGCATCACCGCAGGCCTGGTGCTGGCCCTGATGGGCATCACCGGCGCAGCCTATTCCTTTCAGGACGAAATCCTGCGGGCGCTCAATCCGTCAGTGCTGCAGGTGGAAAAACAGGTCGCCGGGGTCCTGCCGCCGGTTGAACTGGTAGAACGCATCGAAGCCGCATCCGGCAAGAAAGTCGCGATGCTCTGGGTCGAGACCGACAGCGGCCACGCCGCGCGGGTGTTCTTCACCCCGCCCAAGGGTGAACGGCGTGGCGAGATGCGCTACTTCGATCCGTACACCGCCGAGTTCAAGGGCGACGCCACCGGTCAGGACTTTTTCGGCCTGATGCTGCAACTGCACCGCTTTCTGGCGATGGGTGATACCGGGCGCAACATCACTGGCGCCTGCACCCTGATGCTGCTGTTCTTCTGCCTTTCCGGTTTGTATCTGCGTTGGCCACGTCAGTGGAACAGCTGGCGCGTGTGGCTGACGCTGGATTGGAAAAAGAAGGGTCGCGCGTTCAATTGGGACCTGCACTCGGTGGCCGGTACCTGGTGTCTGCTGGTGTATCTGCTGCTGGCCTTGACCGGGTTGTCGTGGTCGTACGAGTGGTACAACAAGGGCCTGACCCGGCTGCTTTCCGACGCGCCGCAAAATGAGCGCGTGCGCGGCGGTCGCGGCCCGGCGCCGGAAGGCCCGGCGCCGACGGCCGACTACGCAGCGATGTGGAGCAGCATCTACAGCGCCGCCGGCCCCGGCCTGGCCGCGTACAACATTCGCATGCCGGCGGTGGCCGGCCAACCGGCGACGGTGTTCTATCTGCTCGACAGTTCGCCCCACGACCGCGCGCTGAACCAGATCACCCTCGACCCGGCAACCGGCGTGGTCAAACGCGTTGATCGCTATGCGGAAAAAAGCTTCAAGGCACAACTGCTGACCAGCATTTATGCGCTGCACGTCGGCAGCTATTTCGGTCTGGTCGGACGCATCATCGTCACGCTGGCAGCGGTGTGCATGCCGCTGTTCTTCATCACCGGATGGCTGCTGTATCTCGACCGTCGGCGCAAGAAAAAGCACATCAAGGACGCACGAAAAGGTCTTGAACAACCGGCCAGCGAGGCTTCGGCGTGGCTGATCGGCTTCGCCAGCCAAAGCGGTTTCGCCGAGCAACTGGCGTGGCAGACCGCCGGCCAATTGCAGGCCGCCGGGTTGCCGGTGAAGGTGCAGCCGCTGGCCAATGTCAGCGAGCAGGATTTGCGTGATTCGAGCAACGCCTTGTTTGTGGTCAGCACCTTCGGTGACGGCGAAGCGCCGGACAGTGCGCGCGGTTTTGAGCGCAAGGTTCTCGGTAAGGCCTCTGCGCTCGACAGCCTGAATTATGCGGTGCTGGGTCTTGGCGATCGTCA
The DNA here is from genome assembly GCF_014268555.1 of Pseudomonas sp. SWRI111. Classification (NCBI taxonomy): domain Bacteria; kingdom Pseudomonadati; phylum Pseudomonadota; class Gammaproteobacteria; order Pseudomonadales; family Pseudomonadaceae; genus Pseudomonas; species Pseudomonas sp. SWRI111. Next base: position 217,392 of record NZ_JABWQQ010000003.1, read on the forward strand.
GTATCAGCACTTCTGCGGCTTCGCCAAACGCCTGCACCAGTGGCTAAGCGAACACGGTGGCAAGTCGCTGTTTGCTCCGGTGGAAGTCGACAGCGGCGATCCCTACGCCCTGCGCCACTGGCAGACGCAACTCGGCCAGCTCACTGGCCAAGCACCGGCCGAAACCTGGCAAGCGCCCAGCTACGCCAACTGGACGCTGCTGCGCCGCGAACTGATGAACCCCGACAGCAGCGGTGCGCCGGTTTACCTGCTCGGTCTAAAAGCGCCGGACACCAGCAGTTGGCTGGCCGGCGATCTGGTCGAAGTGCTGCCGCGCAACTGTCCGTGGGCCATCGAACATTTCCTCGACGGCCTCGGCATCCGAGGCGAGACCATCGTCAAGGTCAACGGCCTCGACGAGCCGCTGGAAGTGGCCCTGGCCTCGCGCCAGCTACCGGAACACCGCGCGCATCTGGTCGGCCTGCATGCGCAAGCGCTGGTCGATGCGATGGTGCCGCTGGCCATGCGCGAATATTCGATCGCCTCAATCGCCGCCGATGGCGTGCTGGAGCTGATCGTGCGCCAGGAACAGCACAGCGACGGCAGCCTCGGCGTCGGCTCTGGCTGGCTCACCGAGCATGCGCCAGTGGGCGGCAGTATCAGCCTGCGCGTGCGACGCAACAGTGGTTTCCATCTACCGAACGAGCCGCTGCCGATGATTCTGCTGGGCAACGGCACCGGTCTGGCGGGTTTGCGCAGCTTGCTCAAAGCACGCATTGCCGACGGCCAGCAGCGCCAGTGGCTGCTGTTTGGCGAGCGCAATCGCGAACACGATTTCCTCTGCCGCGCCGAACTGGAGGAGTGGTTGATCAACGGTGATCTGGCACGGCTGGACCTGGCGTTCTCGCGGGATCAGGCCGAGAAGGTTTATGTGCAGGATCGCTTGCGTGAGTCGGCGGATGAGCTCAAGCAATGGCTGGCTGATGGTGCCGTCATCTATATCTGCGGCAGCCTTCAAGGGATGGCCTCAGGCGTGGACCAGGCACTCACCGACATCCTCGGCAGCGCTGAAGTCGAACGTCTGATCGAACAGGGCCGCTATCGCCGCGACGTTTACTGACATTATTCACACCCAACTGTGGGAGCGAGCTTGCTCGCGAAGGGGTCGTGTCAGTCGGTATATCTATCAACTGACACACCGCTTTCGCGAGCAAGCTCGCTCCCACAGAGGGCGCGGCGTTCAGACCGGTTGTAGTTTCTGTTCGAACACCGCCACCCCATCCAGATCCCGCAACACCACACTCATCTCGCCGCTCTGCCCTTCAATATTCACCTCGCCAAAAAACTGAAACCCGGCAAACGGCGAGGTGTTTTGTTCGGCAGGCGCTTTCTCGAAAACCACCTCAGGCCCAAACGTCTTGTCCAGCGGATTCGGCCCGAAACTACCTGCGTTCAATGGCCCCGCGACGAATTCCCAGAACGGTTCGAAATCCTGAAACGCCGCGCGATCCGGGTGATAGTGATGCGCGGCGCAGTAGTGCACATCCGCCGTGAGAAAGACGAAATTACGCACCTGCTGTGCCCGCAGATAGCCAAGCAGTTCGGCGATTTCCAATTCACGCCCCTGCGCCGGACCGGGGTCGCCGTTGGCCACCGCTTCCCAACGCGCAACACCCGGACTGACCTCGCCGTCCGGCACGCCAAGGCCGATGGGCATGTCCGCCGCAATGACTTTCCACTGCGCCTTCGACGCTTTCAACTCACGCTTGAGCCAGTCCAGTTGCTCACGTCCCAGGAACGGCTTTGCCGCACCCAGGTTGTCATCGTTGGCCTCACGATAGCTACGCATATCCAGCACAAACACATCAAGCATCGGCCCGTAACTCAGCTTGCGATAAATTCGCCCGCCACCGTCCGCCGCCTGTAAACGCATCGGTGCATATTCGAGCCAGGCCTGTCGCGCACGGCCAACCAGCTTGTGGATATCTTTCTCCTGATAGCGCTCGTCGAGCTGCTTGCCCGGCGACCAGTTGTTGACCACTTCGTGGTCGTCCCACTGCCAGATCTGCGGCACCTGGGCATTGAAGAGTCGGACGTTTTCGTCCATCAGGTTGTAGCGGTAATTGCCACGATAGTCATCGAGGGTCTGCGCGACTTTGCTCTTGGCTTCGCTGGTGATGTTGCGCCAGATACGCCCGTTTTCGGTGGTGAGCTGTGCCGGCACCGGGCCGTCGGCGTAGATCGTGTCGCCGCTGTGGATAAAGAAGTCCGGCAGGCGCAGGCGCATGGCTTCGTAGATGCGCATGCCGCCGATGTCCGGATTGATGCCGAAGCCTTGGCCGACGGTGTCGCCGCTCCAGACAAAACGCAAGTCACGCTTTGACGTTGGCACGCTGCGCAGATGACCGAACCATGGCTCGCTGGGAACGCCGCTTTGCGCGTCTTCGAAGTGCACGCGATAGAAAATTGCCTGGTCGGCGGGCAGGCCGCTGAGTTCGACGCGGGCGGTGAAATCAGTGCGGGCATCGGCCAGGGCCGAGACGAGACGACGCGGGTTGCCGAACAGGCTGCGGGTGTCCCATTCGACCACCATCCGTGCCGGGCGGTCGCTGCGGCTCCAGATCATCGCGCGGTCGCCGAGCAGGTCGCCGGACTGCACGCCGTCGGTGAGTTGCGGGCGATCCTTGACCGAGGCAATCACTGCCGGCGCCAGCCCCGGCAGCAACAGACCGGCACCGACGGCTTGCACGACGCGACGGCGCCCGAGGTTGAAATCGCTCATGGTGTTCTCCCTGCAAAAGGGAAAACTTAAGCATGGCTGTGTGAAACCGCCATGACATCGGCCACACCGCAATTCAAATGTAGGAGTGAGCCTGCTCGCGATAGCGGTGGGTCAGTAACATCAATGCTAACTGACACACCGCTATCGCGAGCAGGCTCACTCCTACAGGGAGATGGCGTTGTCAGGCGTTGACGGGTTCGACTGCCAGCTCGACAGTCTCAGGCCGCTTGAGCAGCGCATACACCACCGCCGTCACCAGGCTCCCTGCGACAATTGCCAGCAGGTACAACAGCGCATGGTTGATCGCATTCGGAATGGCCAGCACAAACAGTCCACCGTGCGGCGCCATCAGCTTGCAGCCGAAGTACATCGACAGTGCACCGGTCAGCGCACCGCCGGCGATGCTCGCCGGAATCACCCGCAGCGGATCTTTCGCGGCAAACGGAATCGCTCCTTCGGAAATGAAGCACAGGCCCAGCACGAAGGCCGCCTTGCCGGCCTCGCGCTCAGTCTGGGCAAACTTGCGCCGCGCGATAAACGTGGCAATGCCCAAACCAATCGGCGGCACCATGCCGGCGGCCATGGTCGCGGCCATCGGTGCGTAACTCTGCGAGGCCAGCAGCCCCACCGAGAATGCATAGGCCGCCTTGTTGATCGGCCCGCCAAGGTCCACACACATCATCCCGCCAAGCAACACGCCGAGCAGAATCGCGTTGGTGGTGCCCATGCTGTCGAGGAACTGCGTGAGTGCGGCAAGCATGCCAGCGACCGGTTTGCCGACCACGTAAATCATCACCAGACCAGTGACCAGACTGGCGAGCAACGGAATGATCAGAATCGGTTTCAGCGCTTCCAGACTCTGCGGCAATTTCACATAGCGGGCGATGGCTTTGGCGGCGTAACCGGCGATGAAACCGGCAATGATCCCGCCGATGAACCCGGCGCCCAGGGTGCCTGCCAGCAACCCGCCGATCATCCCCGGCGCGAGGCCCGGACGGTCGGCAATCGAATAGGCGATGTAACCGGCCAGCAGCGGCACCATCAGTTTGAACGCGGTTTCCCCGCCGATCTGCATCAGCGCCGCCGCCAACGTGCCTTCTTCCTTGTAGGCAGTGATGCCGAAGACGAACGACAATGCGATCAGCAGACCACCGGCCACGACCATCGGCAGCATGTACGACACACCGGTCAGCAGGTGTTTGTAGATGCCGGTTTTTTCTGACTTGGCCGGGGCCTTGCCGTCGCTTGCTGCGCTTTCCACAGCACCTTCGGCCAAGGCTTTTTTCAACGTGGCTTCGGACTGCTTGAGTGCAATCCCGGTGCCGCAGCGATAGATTTTCTTGCCGGCAAAACGCTCGGTGGCGACGTCGATATCCGCCGCCAGCAGCACGACGTCGGCTTCAGCGATGGCCGCTGCGCTGAGCGGAGTTTTCGCGCCGACCGAGCCTTGGGTTTCAACCTGCAATTCATAACCCAGGCGCTTGGCGGTCTGCTGCAAAGCCTCGGCAGCCATGAAGGTGTGCGCGACACCCGTCGGGCATGCCGTAACGGCGACGATGCGCGGCGCACGCGGCGTATCAATCGCCGGTTCGACTTCGCTGGCGACGTAGACTTCAGCTTCTTCAGCGCCCCGCCGCAGCACCGCTTCGACCTCCTGCAACGCCTGCGCCGGCGCAATCTGGAACACCCGCTTGCCGACGAAGCGGGTCATGTCCACCGTCCCCGTACTCACCAGCAATACCCACTCGGCGGCTTCGATCGTCGCCGCCGACAATTCACGTTCCGGGTGCGCCGGATCGACCACTTCCACGCTGGTGCTCCAGCCCTGACGCTGCGCCGCCGCATCGAGCAGACGCGCGCACAGGACACTGGTGACCATGCCGTTGGGGCAAGCCGTAACAATGGCTAACTTCATGACAAACCCTCTTATTGTTCTGTCAGGGGGCGTACGCGCACACCCTGTTCGAGCTGCGCCAGGTGCGCGGCGTCGTTGATGCCGAAACCGATCTGGGTCACCGCCATCGCGGCAATCGCCGTGGCCGTGCGCAGGGTCTGCTCGGGTGTGTCGGCACTGAGCAACCCGTGGAGCATGCCGGCCAGCAACGAGTCACCGGCACCGACTGTGCTGGCGACGCTGACTTTCGGCGGCGAGGCATGCAAAGCCGAGCCGACACTGAACCAGTTCACCCCGTCGGCGCCGTGGGAAATCACCACGTGCTCGATGCCCTGCGCATGCAAGCGTGCAGCGGCTTGCGCTTCGGCGGTCGGCGAAACCACTTCGCAACCGAGCGCATCGGCCAGTTCCTCGGTGTTCGGCTTGATCAGCCAGGGGCGGGCCTGCAACGCGGCGCGCAAGGCTTCGCCGCTGGAGTCGAGGGCGACTTTCAAGCCAAGCTCATTCAACTTTTCGATCAACGCACGCAACCATTGCGCACTGACGCCGCGCGGCAAGCTGCCGGCGACCACCACCGCATCGTGCCCCGGTGCGATCTGCAAGAGGCGATCGAGCAACGCCTGCTGCGCCGCCGCGTCAACGTTGGGCCCAGGACCATTGATGTCGGTGATGCGTCCGTCGTGCTCGGCGACTTTGATGTTGCTGCGGGTCTCGCCCGGCACGCGAATAAACGCATCGACAAAACCGCGTTTGGCAAACAGGGTTTCGAAGGCTTGCAGGTTGTCCTCACCGAGAAAGCCGCTGACGGTGACTTGATGGCCGAGGTCGGCCAGCACCTGCGCGACGTTCACGCCCTTGCCGGCGGCATGGGTGTGCATCTCGTCGCTGCGATTGACCTGACCGGCGTCCAGCCGCGCCAGCTCGACGGTGAGGTCGAGCGCCGGGTTGAGGGTCAGAGTAAGAATCCTGGCCATTACAGGGCCTCCACTAATGCGCGCACTTCGTTGGCGCTGCCCACGGCCAAGGCCTGTTGAGCAAGGGTTTGCGCCTGGGTCAGGCTGAGTTCGCGGATGCGCGCCTTGACTTCGGCAATGCTGCGACCGGACACGCTCAGCTCGTCGACACCGAGGCCGACCAGCACCGGCACCGCCAGCGGATCGGCCGCCAGTTCGCCGCAGACACCGACCCACTTGCCATGGGCATGGGCCGCGCGCACGGTGATGTCGATCAGTTGCAGCACCGCCGGATGCAAGCCGTCCGCTTGTGCAGACAGCGTTGGATGACCACGATCGATGGCCAGGGTGTATTGGGTCAGGTCGTTGGTGCCGACGCTGAAGAAGTCGACTTCCTTGGCCAGTACCGGCGCAAGCAATGCGGCTGACGGCACTTCGATCATGATCCCCAGTTGCAGATCAGCGACCGGAATTTCCAGACGCAGACGCTCGGTCATATCACGGGCCTGACGCCATTCATCAACGCTGCCGACCATCGGGAACATGATCCGCAGCGGACGGTTGTCGGCCGAGCGCAGCAAGGCACGCAACTGCGCTTCCATGATTTGCGGACGCTGCAAGGTCAGGCGAATACCGCGCACGCCGAGGAACGGGTTTTCCTCCTTGGCGATCGGCCAATACGGCAACGGCTTGTCGCCACCAACGTCCAGCGTGCGCACCACCAGCGGTCGCCCGGCCAGACCATCGAGGACGCGACGGTATTCAGCTTCTTGGGTCGCCTCATCCGGCGCTTGCGGGTGGGCCATGAAAATCAGTTCGGTGCGCAGCAGGCCGATGCCTTCGGCGCCCTGCTCCACCGCACTGGTCACGCCGGCGCTTTCGCCGATGTTGGCGAACACTTCGACGGCGTGGCCGTCGGTGGTGTGTGCCGGTTGATGGCGTTGTTCGGCGGCGATTTTCAGGCGTTGTTCACGAGTGTCGCGTTCCTCGGCAGCGCGTTGCAATGTCGCGGCATCTGCATCGACATGCAAACGGCCGCGTTGGCCATCGAGCAGCAGCGGCGTGCCCGGTTCGAGCAAAAGCACCGCCGCACCCGCGCCGACCAATGCCGGAATACCGAGGGCGCGCGCAACAATGGCGCTGTGCGCGGTGGCACCACCGCGCGCGGTGAGAATCCCGGCGACACGCGCCGGATCGAGCCGCGCCACATCGGACGGACCGACTTCGTCCATCACCAGAATGTAAGGTTGCTCAGGCTCGCTCGCGGTTTGTACGCCACACAACTGCGCCAGCACACGACGGCCGATATCACGCAGATCCGCCGCGCGCTCGGCGAGCAAGGCGTCCTGCAGCGATTCCTGTTGTTTCGCCGCCGCTTCGATCACCGCCATCCACGCCGCCTCAGCGCTTTCGCCTTGCTTGAGGCGGGTGTCGACTTCGTCGGTCAGATCCGGGTCGTCGAGCATCTCCTGGTGGGTGATGAAGATTTCGCGAATCGCTTTGGCCTTGCTCCGTTCGATCAAGCCCTGAATGTCGCGGCGTACGTCGCTCAGCGCTTGCTTGAGACGCTCGCGCTCGATCGCGGCGGACTCGCCACGCAACGGGTAATCAATGGTTTGCTGCACCTGAATATGCGCCGGGCCGATGGCGATGCCGGGGGCTGCCGGGATCGCTTGCAACTGGCTACCGGAGGCTGGGGCGACCAGCACTTCGGCGATATCGGCAATGACTTCGCGCTGCTGACTCACGGCCGGCAGCGGCTCGACTTCTTCACCAAGGCCTTCTTCAATTGCCGCGAGCAGGGCTGGCAAGGCGTCGGAGGCGATGCTGGGTTCGGCGATCAACTCCAACACCTGACCGCGCCGGGCGCCGAGGCTCAACAGTTTGCTCAGGCTTTTCACCGACACGGCGCTGTCCTGGCTGTCGACGATGCGCACGCGAATTTCGCCGTCAAAGCTTTTCGCCAGTTGCGCCAGAATCTTCGCCGGGCGCGCATGCAAACCATGGGCGTTGGCCAGCGCGATGCGCGCGCTCGGCCAGTCGGCGGGCAACTCGCCGCCAAGCACTTCGAGGACTTTGCGACTGCTGGTGGCGCGGCCCAGTTCATGGCCGCGACCTTCGATCAACAGCGCACACAAACGCTCAAGCAATGCCTGATGCGCTTCGCCCAGACTCGCCAGACAGAACAGACCGCTGAGCGGTTGACCGAGGTAGCGCATCGGTTTGTCCGGGGTGACGAACGCCAGACCGGGGCGTTTCACGGTTTGCTCGCTGTGCAACCACCACAGGCCATCGCCCAGTGGCAGCGCTTCGACTTGCTGCAACACGCCGGCAAACCCGTTGCTCACGCAATCGGCCTGTCGCAGCAGACGCGCGCCACGCCAGACCAGCTCTTCGAAATCGTCGGCCGAGACACCGAGGCCGATCATTTGAGCGTCCAGTGCGAGTTCCTGCGGCGCGCCTTGCAGCAGTTTCAGCAGCGCTTCGGGGGAACTGGCGCGACGCAGGGCCTGGCCCAGATCGGTCTCGCCGAGGGCGCGGGTCAGCAGTTGCAGCAGGCGCAGGTGTTCGTCGGATTTGGCCGCGATGCCGATCGCCAGATAAACGATCTGGCCATCGCCCCAATCGACGCCGTCGGGAAACTGCATCAGGCGCACACCGGTGGCGAACACCTGATCGCGGGTTTGCGGGGTGCCGTGGGGAATGGCGATGCCTTGACCGAGAAAGGTCGAGCCCTGGGCTTCCCGGGCCTGCAGGCCGGCGAGGTAGCCATCGGCGACCAGACCGTCGGCGACCAGATGGCTGGCGAGCAATTGCAGGGCGGCGGGTTTATCCACGGCCGACTGGCCCATGGATATCTGCTCTATAGTGAGCTCGAGCATGCGATCTCCTTTTTGGCGCAGTTCAACGCCAGGTATTGTTTTGAATGGTCACAGCTTAGGCGCTCTGCCGCGCTTTTCAGCGGCAGTTTTGGCGGTTTCACGGCAGGACCGGCCAAAAGCGTCCGAAACGTAGAAAATACGCTTGCTGAAACGTTTAATCTAGATTGATCGGCACGTTACTCGATAATGTCCCATCCTTGAAGTCCAACTTGTCGGATGCGCGTAGGCCATAAGTCGCCTGCCCTAATCGGGTAGGATTGGCGAAAATCTCGCGGCATGCTCGAAAAAACAAGGAAATCCCGGGTTGAAACTCAGTGATATCGCACGGTTGGCCGGCGTGTCCGTCACCACCGCCAGCTACGTCATCAACGGCAAGGCCGAACAGCAACGCATCAGCAATGCGACCGTCGAGCGCGTGCGCGCGGTGGTCGATTTGCATGGCTTCACGCCCAATCCGCAAGCCGCCGGCCTGCGCAGCCGGCACACGCGCACGCTGGGTTTTATCCTGCCGGATCTGGAAAACCCCAGTTACGCGCGGATCGCCAAGCTGCTGGAGCAAGGCGCACGGGCGCGCGGTTATCAATTGCTGATCGCCAGTTCCGACGATGCGCCGGACAGCGAGCGGCAGTTGCTGCAACTGTTCCGCGCCCGTCGTTGCGATGCGCTGATCGTCGCCAGTTGCCTGCCCGCTGGCGATGACAGTTACCGTCAGTTGCAAGACAAGGGACTGCCAATCATCGCCATTGACCGGGTCATGGAGCCTGAGCACTTCTGTTCGGTGATCAGCGACGACCGCGAGGCCAGCCTGCACCTGACGCAAAGTCTGCTCGACCCGCAGCTCAAGCAGATCGTGCTGCTCGGTGCCCGCCCCGAGCTGAGCATCAGCCAGGAACGTGCGGCCGGTTTCCGCGAAGCGCTCAGCGACTTCAAAGGCGAAGTGCTGGTCGAACACGCCGAGTCGTTCAGTCGCGAGTGCGGCAAGCAATTGATGGAAGAACTCTTGCAGCGTCTGGGGCATTTGCCGGATGCGCTGGTGACCACGTCCTACGTGCTGCTGCAAGGCGTGTTCGATGCGCTGCATGACTTCCCGCTGAAGTCCCGCCCGCTGCGCCTCGGCACCTTTGGCGACACGCAGTTGCTGGACTTCCTGCCGCTGCCGGTCAACGCCATGGCTCAGCAACACCAGTTGATCGCCGACAAGGCGCTTGAACTGGCGCTCGCCGCCGTCGAGCAGTCGCACTACAAACCCGGCGTGCAGGCCATCGCCCGTACGTTCAAGCAGCGTATTCATCAGGACTGAATCGTGGAGCTGATCGACAGTCACACCCACCTCGACTTTCCCGACTTCGACGCCGATCGCGCAGAGTTGCTCGCCGAAAGTCGCGCCCTCGGCGTGCGGCGCATCGTCGTGCTGGGCGTGTATGAGGATAACTGGCAACGGGTGTGGGATCTGGCGCAAAGCGATCCGGATTTGTATGCCGCATTCGGTTTGCACCCGGTGTTTCTCGATCAGCATCGCCCCGACGATTTAAACGCGCTCGGTGATTGGCTGACACGGCTGCGCGGTCATCGGCAGTTGTGCGCGGTGGGCGAGATTGGCCTGGATTACTTCATCGAAACCCTGGACCGCGAGCGGCAGCAGGCGCTCTTCGAGGCGCAACTGCAATTGGCGGCGGACTTTGAGCTGCCGCCGCTGATCCATGTGCGCCGCAGCCACGCGGCGGTGATTGCCACGCTCAAACGCTTCAAGCTCAAACGCGCCGGGATCATCCACGCCTTCGCCGGCAGTCGCGAGGAAGCGCGGGAATACATCAAGCTCGGTTTCAAACTGGGTCTTGGCGGCGCACCGACCTGGCCGCAGGCGTTGCGTATGCATCGGGTCTTGCCTGAACTGCCGCTGGCGTCAGTGGTGCTGGAAACCGACTCGCCGGACATGGCGCCCGCGATGTTCCCCGGCCAGCGCAACAGCCCGGCGCATTTGCCGGCGATTTGCGCAGCGCTGGCTGAGTTGATGAATATCACTCCTGAACAACTCGCCGCTGCCAGCACCGCCAACTGCTGCGAAGTCTTCGGCTGGTAACCGATGCCCTTGTAGGAGTGAGCCTGCTCGCGATAGCGGTGTGTCAGTTACCGATATTTTTTCAGACAGACCGCTATCGCGAGCAGGCTCACTCCTACAAGGGATTTGTGTGGGACTTAGACGCGAAACGCGCTGATCAGCTGTTTGAGTTCAACCACCTGCACCGACAATGCGCGGCTCGCATCTTCGGTCTGGTGTGCCCCCTGCGCGGTGCGCTCGCCGGCGCGGTTGATTTCGACAATGTTCTGATCGATGTCATGGGCCACCGCGGTTTGCTGCTCCACCGCAGCGGCGATCTGCTGGTTCTGATCGACGATCATGCCCACGGCGCCAAGAATGTTTTCCAGCGCCTGCTGCACCTTTTCCGATTGCCCCACCGTGCCGTTGGCCATCTGATGACTGACGCCCATGGCCTTCACCGCCGCGCTGACACCGCCATGCAATTTGGCGATCATCTGCTCAATCTCTTCGGTCGATTGCTGAGTGCGTTTGGCCAGGGTGCGCACTTCGTCGGCGACCACGGCAAAACCGCGTCCCTGCTCACCGGCCCGGGCCGCTTCGATCGCGGCGTTGAGCGCCAGCAGGTTGGTTTGCTCAGCGATGCTCTTGATCACTTCGAGCACGCGGCTGATCGACTGGCTGTCGCTGGCAAGCTGATTGATCACCAGCACCGACTGATCGATCTCGCTGGCCAGTGCGGCAATGCTGCCTTGTTGCGATTGCACCAGACCGCGACCGCTGAGGGTCTCGTCGTTGACGCTGTGGGCGCTGTTCACCGCCGCGGCGGCGCTGCGCGCGACCTCCAGCGACGTCGCTGACATCTGGTTCATCGCCGTCGCCACTTGCTCGATCTGCGTGCGCTGCCCGGCAACGGCCAGGTTGCTTTGCGCCGACACCACTTCGACCTGCCCTGCCTGACGCTCGACCTCGCCGACGGTCTGGCCCACCCGCTCGATCAGGTCGTGAATTTTCTTCACCGTGCCGTTGAACACCTCGCCCAGCTCACCCAGTTCGTCACGACTGCTGGCCTTGAAGTTGACCGTCATGTCCCCCGCCGCCACTTTGTCCATCATCGCGCCAAGGCTTTTCAGGGTGGTGCGGGTCGAGGCGTAGAAACCGCCGTAGAGATAAAAAATCAGCACGAACACTACCGACAGTGCAGACGCCTGCAGAATCATGTGCGTGCGGTTCTGCGACAGGCGTTGCTGCAATTGGCGGTCGAGGAATTTCAGGGTCGCTTCGTTGAGCTGATAAGTCTTGTCGATCAGCACCGTGACCTGATCGTAGAACGCCTGCCACGGCGCATCGAGAGTGTCGGCCATGACCACTTGCTCTTCGAACAGCTCGCTCGCTTGCTTGAGCGAGGCCTTGCTGCTGTCGGCGTGTGCGCTGAGGGTGTCGCGCGCTGCGCTGCTGGAACCGAGGGCGTCGTGCAGTTTCAAGGCGTACTCGGCCTGGAGTTTTTCAATCTGCGCCAACAGTTCATCAAAACGGGTACTCGATGCGCTGTTGAGAAAGCCCTGCCCCAACGAATACGAGCCCATGGCGCGACCTTCGCCGAGGGTTTGTGTGACCGTCGGCGTCACCAGGGTCAGCAGTTCGCTGAGTTGACGGATGTCACTCTGGTTGTCTCGGCTCAAGCCGGCCTGGCTGGTGATGATCTGGCTGAAAATCTGCGCGCTGGCCAGTAGCTTGCCGATCAAGGCGCTTTTGCTTTGCAGCGAGCTTTCCGCCTGCTGGGCCTTGAACGCAGCAATCATCTCATCGCGCTTGGCGTCGAACACTTTGATCTGTTCAGGGTCCTCGGTCATTGCTGTCAGCCCTTGCAGGCGTGCCAACAGGGCTTGTTCGAGCGTGCCGATCTGCGCCTCGACATCACCCGCCTTGCCGGATTGACCGAGGGTGACGTCGATCTGTACCAGATTGTTCAAGGTTTCCAGATCCCGGCGCAGGCTCAGGCTGCTGCCCAGCAGGTCGAGACTCTGCAGTTCGACGCGGGTGCCTTGAAATTCGCGATAGGAGTCGCGCACCAGATAGAAATTGGTCACCAGCATCGGCACCAGAAACAGCACGCTGATCAGGCTGAACTTCATGCCGAAGCTCAGACGGTTCATCAGCGAGACGGCGGGATAGAGCAAGCTCTTCACGGGGAGTCTCCCTTGGTTTTTCTTGTTTTTATTGGCAGGCGCAGGGCGACAGCAGATAGCCACTATCGGGCGCTATCTCTGTATAGCTCAAATCGAAGGGAGGTTTTGTAACTTAAGGTTAATGGCAATGCAGTGATCCCCACCGTCAAGAGCGAAAAGATCGCAGCCTTCGGCAGCTCCTACAGGGAAATGCGTTCCCATTGTAGGAGCTGCCGAAGGCTGCGATCTTTTGATCTTGATGTAATCAGTGAACCAGAACAGTCCACAGGGCAAACCCGGCATACCACAGCACCGCCGCGCGCAGCAGCAATTCCCACAGGCAATCGAGGGTGGTGATGCCTTCCGGACCGGCCACCGGTGGCGGGATTTCTCCGGCCGCCAGGCCGACCTTGTTTATCAGCTGCGCCGCGCTGATGTTCCAGTTGAGCAGTTCATGCAGCATCACCCGGCTGACCGCGACAAAGTTGCCGACTAGGGCCAGGCTCGCCGCGAGCAATCGCACCGGCACCCAGTCGAAGGCGTGACGCATCTGTGCCGCGCGCTCGACCAGCGCCGGGTTTTGACCGTGCTCTTCGGCCAGCGCCAACAAGCGATAAGCCAGTGCAACCACCGGACCGAGCAGGAAATACCAGAAGATCACCGCGAAAAAGCTTTGATAGGCCTGCCACAACAGGTGCCCCTGCACACGTTCGAGCAACTGCTCACCGCTGTCGGCGCAGATATTCAGATCGCGCTTGGCAACATGCGCCGCCGCTTGCAGATCCTCACGGCGCCAGGCATCGCGGAACGGCCCGAGGCCGCCGAGCAAATCGCCACGGCCCAGGCTATAAATCACCACCAGCAAATGCACCGGCAGTGCGAGCAAACCGTACGCCACCGGTTCCAGTACCACCAGCAGCAAACCGAGCAAGGCGACCGGCAGCAGCACCAGAATCGTCAGCACCAGCCAGGGCTGTTTCGCCAGCCGCTCGCCGGCTTCGAGTTTGTGCAGTTCGCGGATCCATCCGCCGTCGCGTTGAAGCCGATGGCGCAGGGCCGAAAACTTCTCGATCCACACCGCCAGCAGTAACACCAGAAAACTCATTGTCCTTCCTCTTTTGCCAGGGCGGCGCGGTAGCGTGCCCAGTCGAATGCCGGTCCCGGGTCGGTCTTGCGGCCCGGAGCGATATCGCTGTGTCCGCAGATACGCTGATCGGTGATAGCCGGAAAACGTGCCTGCAACTGCCGGGTCAGCGCAGTCAACGCCTGATACTGCGCATCGGTGAACGGCAGATCATCGGTGCCTTCCAGCTCGATGCCCACGGAAAAATCGTTACAGGTTTCGCGGCCTTCGAACACCGATACGCCCGCATGCCACGCGCGCTCCAGACAGGAGACAAACTGCGTGACCTTGCCGTCACGTTCAATCAGAAAGTGCGCCGATACGCGCAAGTCAGCGATGCCTGCAAAGTAAGGGTGTTCGGTGACATCCAGACGATTCTGAAAAAATTCCTGCACTTTGCCCGTGGCAAATTGTGCCGGCGGCAGGCTGATGTTGTGGATGACCAACAGGGAGATTTCGCCCGCCGGGCGCTCATTGAAGTTGGGCGATGGGCAAATCTGCACCCCGTGACACCACCCGCTAGCGGGATCCAACTGCATACCGATTCCTTCAACGCCGACTGTGTTGGCGCCCAGTATGCCGCGATCCGCCCCCACCGCGCGATCACTTGCCGCGATTGAGTCGCCGCAGATGACCCAGCACCGACTCCAGCGCACGGTCGAAGAGCAAGGTGTCGTCCAGTACGCGCACCGTGCCACGGCAAAACGCCAGGGCCAGGTCTGTGCGACTGCGCTCCAGCACTTTCATGCCGGTGCGGTCGACGAACACGTATCGGCCCGTCGCGTCAATGATCGCGGCAAGCTTGCAGCGCAACGCCTGCCCGTCCTCGTCGTCAAACGTCACCCAGTGGCCCAAGCGCAGTTGCTCAACCTGGCGCAGGCCGGCGTCGTCTTGTGGCACACCCGCCGACGGTGTCGCGGCGGCCACAGGGTCGGCGCCCTGCTGCAAAACCTCTGGCGACACTTCAATCATGCCCGTTGCGTGGCGATCAGTATCGTCGGAACGCTCCAGCACGCGTACATGCAGCGCTTCCAGCGCACTGAAGAATTCACTGGTAGCAAACGGATCGAACGCCGTGCTGCTCAAGCCATCACGCAGCGACTTGAGCAACCCCGGCAGCAGCGCCAGCAGACGCAGACTGGACTCGGCGTCGTCATGACGCTGCACGCTCCAGATCAATTGTTCCATGGTCTGCACGTCGGCCTGCCACTCGGCAGACTGATCGCCATGTTTGAGGCAGGTCAACAGCAGCACTTTGCTCCAGGCCTGCTGTACAAACGCAAGCACCGACGCCGGCAACACTTCACCCAACAGCGCCTGCTGCAACGCTTGTTCGACGCGACGTCGGGCCAGGTCGGCTTTCGCCCGGCCTTCTTCGGCGTCACGCAAGCGCTGTTCGAGCAGCTCGGTGCGCCGGCGTTCGTCCTGGGTGAAGGCGAGGAAATCGGCGAGCAGTTCGGAAAATATCGCCGGGTCATCGACAAACTCCGTCAGCAGTCGCTGCACCACTTGCTCGATGCGCACGTAGAGGCTGTCCCGAGCATCACCGTCACAATCGCTCCAGCCCATGGCGGCATCGGCGATTTCATTGAGCAGGCGCCGCGCCGGATGCGTGCTGCGGCTGAAGAAACTCTTGTCGAGCACGGCAACCTTGAGCATTGGAATCTGCAAGCGGGCAATCAGCGCCTTGAGCGAGTCGGGGACATTGCGATCCTCGAGAATGCACTCGAAGACCATGGCAATCAGGTTGATGACATCTTCGTCGGCGGTGCCGACCACACGGGATTTGCCGCTCCTGACGCTGACCCGGGTCAGCAATTGTTCGAGCTGGTTGCGCAGGTCGAAGTCTTCGTGCGCCTCAAGCGCCGGCACGTATTGTTGTAAATGCGAGAGCAAGCGCAGCAGATCGCGCGTATTGATCGGTTGCGCCGGGGCGCCGGGCTCCAGTGTGGGCGCGACACGGCCACGCACATGCACGAGTAGTTGCTGCAACGCCGCGAACGCTTCCTCCACGCCGTCATCCGCTGGGGGCGGATCGTCGTGTACTTCGAAGGAAATGTCGGCCGACGCATGCTCGCTCTTGCGCCGCGTCGTCGCCGGTTTCAAATGCGGCAAGACGCCGGTAGCGAGCAGCAGTTGGTTGGCTTCGGCATACAGCTGTTCGGTGTCGGCCAGCACATAGCGTTCGAACAGCTTGAGCAGGATCAGCTTGACCTTGATTTCGACGCCGAGGTTACGTCCGGCCTGCAAGAAGTACTCGCAGAGCATCGCCGGGCCGAGCGGGTTGTGCGGATTTTCCAGACGGTTGCCAAGCAGCGCACTGAACCGTGCCGTCAGTTGATCAAGCGCGAAGCCATCACGCTTGAGCACGCGGCTGACCATGGTTTGCACGGCAACGGTACGCTCCCTGTCATCGGTGCGCGGCGCCGACTCTTCAATCACCCGCGTGCGTGGCAGGCGATCGGCAGCGGGATCGTATTGGGTAAGGCTGGCAAAGGCTTCGAAGAATTGTTCGAGAAAGCCGCGCTCGATGTTTTTGCGCTTGAGGCGCAAATCGCGCATGGCTTCGAAAAAGATATTCTGATCAACGTCATTACGCGCCCGATCGGCCATTTCAAACAGCGTGTCGTCAGCGTTATCGTACAGCTCCTGCAAGCCGTGGCGCAACTGCTGGGCAGCCTTGTCGCGAACCTGAAGCAGAATCACCGGCAGGCGGGCAAGCGGCGCGCGATCAGCCTGATCGCCAGCGGCCCTGTGCAAAGGCACTACTTTCCCGTCGTTGTGCATCCAAGCCTCCTGGAGCGGTGATTCGGTTCGTCGTTTTGACACTGCCCCGGTGGAGTGGTTCGTCAAAGCCATGACGTCAAATACAAGGCGGATTATCTTGCAAAAGATGTCCGCGATGCTATAGGCGTCAGGGTTTCCCCTATACCTGCGCCCCTCTGTGACGACGGCGCCGCGCACTCGGCTTACGGAAAAATCGACCAGATGCAGTCAGCCGCGCGCGTTCTCGCCTTGGGTTGGCTCGCGCCCTGCCCCTATAATCGAATCACTTTGTTTGTGGAGTCCGTTATGCCGAATCTACGTCTCGCCGATCTGACCGCCGAAATCGAAGCCAACGTGCGCCGTGCGTTGCTCGAAGACGTCGGCAGCGGCGACATCACCGCGCAACTGATCCCGGCCGAACGCCTGGCCAAAGCCACCATCATTACCCGTGACGACGCGGTCATCTGCGGCACTGCGTGGGTCGATGCGGTGTTTCGCCAGCTCGATCCGCGCGTGGCGGTGCATTGGCAAGTGGTCGATGGCGAGCGGGTCAAGGCCAATCAGCCGTTGTTTCATCTGGAAGGTCCGGCCCGTTCACTGCTGACCGGCGAACGCAGCGCGCTGAACTTTTTGCAGTTGCTTTCGGGTGTGGCGACGCGTGCGCAGTACCTGGCGGACTTCGTCGCGCAAACGCAGGTCAAACTGCTCGACACCCGCAAGACCCTGCCCGGCCTGCGTCTGGCGCAGAAATATGCGGTGACCTGCGGTGGCTGCCACAACCACCGCATCGGTCTCTACGACGCCTTCCTGATCAAGGAAAACCACATCGCCGCCAGCGGTGGCATCGCCGAAGCGGTGGCTGCCGCGCACAAGATCGCCCCGGGCAAACCGGTCGAGATCGAAGTGGAAAGTCTTGGAGAACTGAAGGAGGCGCTGGAAGCCGGCGCCGACATCATCATGCTCGACGAGTTGAGCCTGGATGACATGCGCGAAGCCGTACGCCTGAATGGCGGCAAGGCGAAACTGGAAGCCAGCGGTGGCATCAACGAAAGCACACTGCTGCCGATCGCCGAGACGGGCGTGGATTACATCTCCATCGGCGCGATGACCAAGGACGTCAAAGCGGTGGACCTGTCGATGCGCCTCAGCCTTTAAACGCAGCGGGAAGCTACAAGCTACAAGCCAGAGCGCTTTTGCTTTGACTTGCAGCTTGTAGTTTGAAACTCGCAGCTGCTTTTATACGACGAGGTTATTCATCTCGCAGTACTCGTCCCACTCGACACCCAACACTTCAGCCGCTTCCTTGTGCAGCACGAGGCGTTGCGCCTCGAACTCTTCAGGCGTGCTGGTGTACTTGAGGGTCAGCTCCCACGGCTGCAAGCCCTGCGCTTCGGCTTCGTCTTCGAAGGCCCACTGGATCTGGTCTTTCTGATCATCAGGACTCAGGTCCTTGATCTCTTCCTTCAGATCCGGCACATCCTGAAGGTATTTTTCCAGCGCTTGTTCGTGGCGTTGCTCTTGGGTCAATTCAGTCATGGGGTTCTCGCTGATCTTAAGAATGGAGGATGGATCTGGATCATCAAGGATCTCTCTGACGCGGACTGGCCGGCCTTCGGAACCATTCGGGATCATCTGAAAACTGCTAAGCGATGCTCATGCAGGCACCGAATATAGGACGTTTGCATGACGAATTACACGGCTCTTTACATCTATCCCACAAAAAGCTGACCTGCGGAACATAAACGCCGGACTCGAGTCATAGCCATGTGCCACTTTGGCACCCACCATGCTGTTCACAAGGAAAACCAGTGATGCGCAGCTTCTTGAAGATGTTCTCCTTTGCCTCCGCTACCATTTTGATCGCCGCGCTAGCGCTTCCGGCAAGCGCCATGGCGATTGAGCTGAGCTCCAGCAGCCCCTCGTATAACGACAAGGTTTCGTTGATTCATGACGATTATGGCAAAAACGTGGTGATCAGGAGCGATATCAGCATCGATGAATTGCAAAAGATGCGCGACACCGTAAAAGAACAATCGAGTCAGATCGAAGCGCTCAAACGCAACAGCGGTTCGAACTCAAGCGCCAGCGGCAAGGACATCGATGAGCTGAAAAACAAGGTCAAGGAACAGGACCGTGAGCTGGAAAGCTTCGCCCGTCAGGTTGAAGACCTCAAGCGCAACAGTGGCTCCAGCTCCAGTTCGAGCAGCAGTGAAATCTCGAATTTGAAACAGAAGCTCAACGAGCAGGATCGGGCGATGGATCAGCTCAAACGTACCGTCGAGGATCTGAGCCGCAAGGTGAAATAAAGGGGATGGTGCCCGAGACAGGAATCGAACCTGCGACCTTCGCGTTACGAGTGCGCTGCTCTACCGGCTGAGCTACACGGGCAGTGGGCTAAAACTAGCACCGGTCTCGGGCTCCGGCAACTTTGTGGCTTGCCTTTGTGGCGAGGGAGCTTGCTCCCGCTGGGTTGCGAAGCGACCCCATGTTTTTTGGCTGGCGTTTTTACGACTGCTGCGCAGCCGAGCGGGAGCAAGCTCCCTCGCCACAGGGGTTTTATGAGGGGCAAAAAAATGCCCCCGCCGTTTGCACGGCGGGGGCATTTTCATTGGGCTAAAGCGTCGGGGTGATTAAACGCCCGAAGCCTTGGCCGCTGCCACGTCTTTGATGGACAGCTTGATACGGCCGCGGTTGTCCACGTCCAGTACCAGCACTTCCACTTCCTGGCCTTCTTTGAGGATGTCGGTCACTTTCTCTACACGAGCGTCGCTCAGCATCGAGATGTGCACCAGACCGTCCTTGCCCGGCAGGATGTTGACGAATGCGCCGAAGTCGACGATGCGCTCAACCTTGCCGACGTAGATCTTGCCGATCTCGGCTTCGGCAGTGATGCTCAGAACGCGCTGACGCGCTGCTTCTGCGGCATCCTTGGTTTCGCCGAAGATCTTGATCGAGCCGTCGTCTTCGATGTCGATCGAAGCCTTGGTTTCTTCGCAGATCGCACGGATGGTCGCGCCACCTTTACCGATAACGTCACGGATCTTGTCGGTGTCGATCTTCATCGCGATCATGGTCGGTGCGTTGGCCGACAGTTCGGTACGCGACTGGCCAATGATCTGGTTCATCTGGCCGAGGATGTTCAGGCGCGCTTCCAGGGCCTGGCCCAGAGCGATTTCCATGATCTCTTCGGTGATGCCCTTGATCTTGATGTCCATCTGCAGCGCGGTCACACCTTTGGCGGTACCGGCTACCTTGAAGTCCATGTCGCCCAGGTGATCTTCGTCGCCGAGGATGTCGGTCAGGACGGCGAATTTCTCGCCTTCTTTAACCAGACCCATGGCGATACCGGCAACGGGTGCCTTCATCGGTACACCGGCGTCCATCAGCGCGAGGGAAGCGCCGCATACGGAAGCCATCGAGCTCGAACCGTTGGATTCGGTGATCTCCGAAACCACGCGGATGGTGTACGGGAACACGTCAGCGGCTGGCAGCATCGCCGACACCGAACGACGGGCCAGACGGCCGTGGCCGATTTCGCGACGACCGGCGCCACCCATGCGACCACACTCGCCCACCGAGAACGGCGGGAAGTTATAGTGCAGCATGAACGGGTCTTTCTTTTCGCCTTCCAGAGTGTCCAGCAGTTGTGCGTCACGGGCGGTGCCCAGAGTCGCGACTACCAGAGCCTGGGTTTCGCCACGGGTGAACAGCGCCGAACCGTGAGTCTTCGGCAGAACGCCGACTTCGATGTTCAGCGGACGTACGGTTTTGGTGTCGCGACCGTCGATACGTGGCTTGCCGTTAACGATGTTTTCGCGAACGGTGCGGTATTCGATTTCGCCAAAGGCAGCTTTGACTTCAGCAGCGGAAGGCTGGCCTTCTTCACCGGACAGCTTGGCAACCACCTGATCCTTCAACTCACCCAGGCGAGCGTAACGGTCGGCCTTGATGGTGATGGTGTAAGCCTGGGAGATCGCTTCGCCGAACTCGGCACGGATAGCGCCCAGCAGTTCGGTGGCTTCAGGCGCAGGCGCCCAGTTCCAGGTTGGCTTGGCGGCTTCGGCAGCCAGTTCTTTGACAGCGTTGATCACAACCTGAAATTCGTCGTGAGCGAACAGTACCGCGCCCAGCATCTGGTCTTCGGTCAGCTCTTTGGCTTCCGATTCAACCATCAGCACAGCGTCGGCAGTACCGGCCACGACCATGTCCAGGCTCGAAGCGGCTTGCTGTTCGTAAGTCGGGTTCAGCAGGTAGCCGGTGCTTTCGTGGAAAGCCACGCGAGCGGCGCCGATCGGGCCGTCGAATGGAATGCCGGAAATGGCCAGGGCAGCCGAGGTACCGATCATCGCAGCGATGTCCGGATCGGTCTTCTTGCTGGTGGAAACGACGGTGCAGACAACCTGCACTTCGTTCATGAAGCCTTCTGGGAACAGCGGACGGATCGGACGGTCGATCAGTCGGGAAGTCAGGGTTTCTTTCTCGGAAGGACGGCCTTCGCGCTTGAAGAAACCGCCAGGGATCTTACCGGCAGCGTAAGTCTTTTCCTGGTAGTGAACGGACAGAGGGAAGAAACCCTTGCCCGGATCGGCTTGTTTTGCACCGACGACAGTCACCAACACGCTGACGTCGTCGTCAACGGTGACCAATACTGCGCCGGAGGCCTGACGGGCGATACGGCCTGTCTCGAGGGTAACGGTCGATTGACCGAACTGGAATTTTTTGATTACCGGGTTCACGGTGTCCTACCTTCTTTGTGGCTCTTGGGGGAAACGGTTTCTTGCGAATTCTTGGGCAATCTCGGGAATCGGCCCGAGGGCAATTGTCCGGGTGTTACAGGTAAAGCCATATTGCAGATAAAACTTGAGGCTGGGAGCCTGCAAGGCGCCAGCGGAAAACCGCTGACGTCTGGCAGACAACCAACCTCATAGCGCAATCGCTGATTAGCGACGCAGACCCAGGCGAGCGATCAGAGCAGCGTAACGGCTCACGTCCTTGCCTTTCAGGTAGTCCAGCAGCTTGCGACGCTGGTTTACCATGCGGATCAGACCACGACGGGAGTGGTGATCTTTACCGTTGGCCTTGAAGTGACCTTGCAGTTTGTTGATGTTGGCGGTCAGCAGTGCAACCTGCACTTCTGGCGAACCAGTGTCACCAACAGCTTGCTGGTAGTCAGCAACGATTTGAGCTTTTTCTTGAACGTCGAGAGCCATGAGGCAATCCTTCCTTATCAGGAAACTGTTTCAGGGAAACAGCTTCAACAGGCCAGGGACAAATCCCTGTATCTATAAATGAGTAGTGACCATGCCTGTTAACAGCCACACTCGCCGGCCCGCTTTCGCAGACCGGTTCCGGTCATTCTGACCGAATCAAGCGACGCGGCGCGATGCGCCCGTCTTCGCTCACTTCACCGATACCGATGAAGCGACCATTGTGATCCTGTACCCGCACCATGCCGAACTTCGGCGCATCCGGGGCACGCACCGGCTGGCCGTTGAGCCAGTAGAACGCGCTCGCTTCGGAGAAGTGCAGTAACGGCCAATCCTGCAGGCCGCTGTCCGATGGCATCAGGAAGCGATCGACCGCTTCGTTGCCGCCTTCGGCATGTACCGCTTCCAGCTCTTCGAGGGTCACGGTTTGCGCCAGGGTAAAAGGCCCGGCCTGGGTCCGACGCAGTTCTGCGACGTACGCACCACAACCGAGTTGCTCACCGATATCCTCCACCAGGGTGCGAATATAGGTGCCCTTGCTGCAGTCCACCGCAAGCCGCGCAGTATCGCCTTCGAAGGCCAGCAATTCCAAGCGCGCAATAGTAACAGAACGCGGTTCGCGCTCCACTACTTCGCCTGCACGTGCCAGTTTGTACAACGGCTGGCCATCACGCTTGAGCGCCGAGTACATCGGCGGTATCTGACTGATTTGCCCGCGAAATTTTGGCAGCACCGCTTCGACATCGGCGCGACCAACGGTCACCGGACGCTCCTGCAAAACTTCACCTTCAGCATCGGCCGTGGTGGTGGTCTTGCCCAATTGCGCCAGAGTCTCGTAGCCCTTGTCGGAATCGAGCAGGTATTGCGAGAACTTGGTCGCCTCGCCAAAGCACAACGGCAGCACGCCGGTGGCCAGCGGGTCGAGGCTGCCGGTGTGCCCGGCCTTCTCGGCATTGAGCAGCCAGCGCACCTTCTGCAAGGCGGCGTTGGAGGTGAACCCCAACGGCTTGTCCAGCAGGATGATGCCGCTGACGTTACGACGGATACGTTTGACCTGAGCCACCGAATTACTCCTTGGTGTCTTCAGGTGCAGGAGCGGCAACGTGCTGATTGTCTTCAGCCACGGCACGCTCGATCAATGCCGACAGGTGCGCGCCACGCACGACGGACTCGTCGTAGTGGAAGTGCAATTGCGGCACGCTGCGCAGCTTCATTTCACGGGCCAGTTGCATGCGCAGGAAACCTGCGGCGGCATTCAGCACCTTGATGCTTTGCGCGATGTCTTCAGCGTTGTCCTGGCCCATCACGGTGATGAAAATTTTCGCGTGACCGACATCACGGGACACTTCCACAGCGGTAATGGTGACGAGACCGACGCGCGGATCCTTGACTTCGCGACGGATCAGTTGAGCCAGCTCGCGCTGCATCTGATCGCCGATACGTTGGGTACGGCTGTATTCTTTTGCCATGATTTGTTACCTGTTACTGCCCAGCGGTGAGATCCGCAAGGTCTGAAAGCGGCAAACGCCCGGCCTGACAAAAGCCAGACCGGGCGTTGCGTTTAGAGTCCGGACGCTGTGCCGTGCATTTGCATGCTACGGCCCATCGTGGCCCTTGAAGTGCGCGAGTCAGAGGCTGCGAGCAACCTGAACCTTCTCGAAGACTTCGATCTTGTCGCCGACTTTGACGTCGTTGTAGCTCTTCACGCCGATACCGCATTCCATGCCGGCACGGACTTCGGAAGCGTCATCCTTGAAGCGGCGCAGGGATTCCAGCTCGCCTTCGAAGATAACGATGTCTTCACGCAGTACGCGGATCGGACGGTTACGGTGCACAACACCTTCGATCACCATGCAACCGGCGATCGCGCCAAACTTCGGCGAACGGAAAACGTCACGCACTTCGGCCACACCCAGGATGTTCTCGCGAACATCGCTGCCGAGCATGCCGGTCAGGGCTTTCTTGACGTCTTCGATGATGTCGTAGATCACGTTGTAGTAACGCATATCCAGACCTTCCTGCTCGACGATCTTGCGAGCGCCAGCATCGGCACGGACGTTGAAGCCGAACAGTACAGCGTTGGAAGCCAGTGCCAGGTTGGCGTCGGACTCGGTGATACCACCGACACCGCCACCCACTACGCGCACTTGTACTTCGTCGTTGCCCAGGCCATTCAAGGCACCGTTCAACGCTTCCAGCGAACCACGGACGTCGGATTTGAGGACGATGTTAAGCGTCTTCTTCTCAGCCTGACCCATGTTTTCGAAGATGTTTTCCAGCTTGCCGGCGTGAGCCCGAGCCAGTTTGACTTCGCGGAACTTGCCTTGACGGAACAGAGCCACTTCACGGGCTTTCTTCTCGTCGGCAACCACGCTCATCTCGTCGCCAGCGTCCGGGGTACCGTCCAGGCCGAGAATCTCGACTGGGATGGAAGGACCGGCTTCCTTGATTGGCTTGCCGTTCTCGTCGAGCATGGCACGCACGCGGCCATAGTTCGAACCGACCAGAACCATGTCGCCTTGGCGCAGGGTACCGTCTTGAACCAGCACGGTCGCAACCGGGCCACGGCCCTTGTCGAGACGCGATTCAACCACAACACCACGGCCAGGAGCCGACGGGGTTGCCTTCAGTTCGAGAACTTCGGCTTGCAGCAGAACGGCTTCAAGCAGCTCGTCCACGCCAGTACCCATCTTCGCCGAAACCGGAACGAATGGTGTGTCGCCACCCCACTCTTCGGAAGTCACGCCGTGAACCGACAGTTCGCTGCGGATGCGATCGAGATCGGCGCCCGGCTTGTCGATCTTGTTCACCGCAACCACCAGAGGCACGCCAGCAGCCTGAGCATGCTGAACCGCTTCGATGGTTTGCGGCATCACGCCGTCGTCCGCTGCAACCACGAGGATCACGATGTCGGTCGCCTTGGCACCACGGGCACGCATTGCGGTAAACGCAGCGTGACCCGGGGTGTCGAGGAAAGTGACCATGCCGCGATCAGTCTCAACGTGGTAGGCACCGATGTGCTGGGTGATACCGCCGGCTTCGCCAGCCGCTACCTTGGCACGACGGATGTAGTCGAGCAGGGAAGTTTTACCGTGGTCAACGTGGCCCATTACGGTCACGACTGGAGCACGGGAGAACGACTCACCTTCAAACTTCAGGGACTCGGCCAGGGAATCTTCCAGGGCGGTGTCGCTGACCAGGGTCACTTTGTGGCCCAGTTCTTCGGCTACCAGTTGAGCAGTTTCCTGATCAAGCACCTGGTTGATGGTCGCTGGGGTACCCAGTTTGAACATGAACTTGATGATTTCAGCAGCCTTGACCGACATCTGATTGGCGAGATCGCCAACAGTGATGGTCTCACCGATCTGCACGTCACGCACGACAGGGCCGGTCGGGCTCTGGAAACCGTGGGCGTTGCGCTTCTTCAGCTTGGCCTTGCCGCGACCACCACGACGGAAGCCATCGCTTTCTTCGTCGGTGGTCCGAGGTGCCACACGTGGCGCCGGGGCTTTTTCTTTGACCGAAGCACGATGCGGAGCGTTTTTGCGCTCGCCATCGCCGCCACCGCTGCGACGATTGTTGTCGTCTGCACGTGGCTTGTCCGGACGGCGCTGTTCGTTCTGCTTGTTGCGAACGTCAGCCGATGGCGCTGGAGCAGCGGCAACCACCGGTGCGCTTTCGCGAACAGGCTCGGCTGCGGCAGCCGGCGCCGAAACGGCGTTGCTGGCAGCGTTCTGCGCGGCAGCAGGCTGGCGACGCGCTTCTTCTTCGGCGCGTTGCTTGGCTTCTTCTTCAGCCTTCTGACGGGCAGCATTTTCTACTGCGCGACGCTCATCCAGTTCACGCTTGCGCTCGGCCTCGATTTCTTCCGGGCTGCGCTGTACGAAAACTTTCTTCTTGCGAACTTCAACGCTGATGCTCTTGCTACCAGCCACACGCAGGGTGCTGGTGGTTTTACGCTGCAGCGTGATCTTGCGTGGTTCTTCCACTTTCGCCTTGTGACTGCTCTTCAAGTGAGTCAGCAGGGATTGCTTCTCACTGTCAGTCACATTTTCGTCGGCGGCGGTGTGCGGCAGACCTGCCTCACGCATCTGCTGCAACAGGCGCTCTACCGGTGTTTTGACCTCATCGGCCAGTTGTTTCACCGTGACTTGCGTCATGCACTTCTCTCCTCAGGCCGCGCCTAATTACTCGAACCAGTGGGCTCGGGCGGCCATGATCAACTTGCCGGCACGATCATCGTCAATGCCGTCGATGTCGAGCAGGTCGTCAATAGACTGCTCGGCCAGGTCTTCGCGGGTAATTACGCCGCGCACCGCCAGTTCCATCGCCAAATCCTTGTCCATACCCTCAAGCGAGAGCAGGTCTTCGGCCGGATGGGCGTCTGCCAGCTTTTCCTCAGTAGCGATGGCTTTGGTCAACAAACGATCCTTGGCGCGAGCGCGAAGCTCGTTGACGATGTCCTCGTCAAAGCCGTCGATGTTGAGCATTTCTTCCACCGGTACGTAGGCAATCTCTTCCAGGCTGGTGAAGCCTTCGTCAACCAGCACCTGAGCCAGTTCTTCGTCGACTTCCAGCTCGTCGATGAAGTTGCGCAGGATGTCGCCGGTTTCCGCTTGCTGCTTAGCCTGGATGTCCGATTCGGTCATCACGTTCAGGGTCCAGCCAGTCAATTGGCTGGCCAGACGTACGTTCTGACCACCGCGACCGATGGCCTGAGCCAGATTGTCTGCGCCAACGGCGATGTCCATGGCATGGGCATCTTCGTCAACAATAATTGCCGCAACCTCGGCCGGGGACATGGCGTTGATCACGAACTGCGCCGGGTTGTCGTCCCACAGCACGATATCAACACGTTCACCGCCCAATTCACCCGATACTGCCTGGACGCGCGAACCGCGCATACCGATGCAGGCACCTTGTGGATCGATGCGCTTGTCCTTGGAGCGAACGGCGATCTTGGCGCGCGAACCCGGATCACGGGACGCAGCCATGACCTCGATGAGGCCTTCAGCAATTTCCGGCACTTCGATACGGAACAGCTCGATCAGCATTTCCGGCGCGGTACGCGACAGGATCAACTGCGGGCCGCGGTTCTCGGTGCGGATTTCCTTGAGCAGCGCACGCAGACGCACGCCGACACGGAAGGTTTCGCGAGAAATGATGTCTTCACGGGCCAGCAACGCTTCAGCGTTGTTACCCAGATCGACGATCACGTTGTCGCGGGTGACTTTCTTCACGGTGCCGGAGATGATTTCCCCCAGGCGCTCGCGATAGGCGTCAACCACCTGTGCGCGCTCGGCTTCACGCACTTTTTGCACAATGACCTGCTTGGCAGTCTGTGCAGCAATGCGGCCGAACTCGATCGATTCGATTTTTTCTTCGACGACGTCGCCAACCTTGGCACCAGGATGCGTTTCAGCAACCTTGCTTGGCCAGGTTTCGATGGCCGGATCATCGAGATCATTCTCTTCGACGACCGTCCAGCGACGGAAAGTTTCGTAAGAACCGGTGTGGCGGTTGATTTCCACACGCAGGTCAACTTCGTCTTCAAAACGCTTTTTGGTAGCAGTGGCCAGGGCCAGCTCCAGCGCTTCAAAAATTACGCTTGCCGGTACACCCTTTTCATTGGATACCGACTCAACAACCAGCAGTACTTCTTTGCTCATCGTACGCCTCGCCTTTCGCAAGCCATTGGATCCGCGGGATCCGCGTCTCAGTCAAAACTGGGAATAATGTTGGCCTTGTCGATCATATCGATCGGCAACAGGAACTCGTGGTCTTCTACCTGCACCACGACGTCCTGCTCTTCTACACCGCGCAGAAGGCCCTGAAAGTTGCGTCGACCTTCAAAAGGCGAGCGCAGCTTGATCTTCACTTGTTCACCAACGAACTGGGCGAACTGCTCAAGAGTGAACAGTGGGCGCTCCATGCCTGGCGAGGAAACTTCAAGGGTGTATTCGCTGGTGATCGGGTCTTCAACATCCAGAACACCGCTGATCTGGCGGCTGACAATGGCGCAATCGTCCACCAGCACGCCACCCTCTTTATCGATATAAACGCGCAACATCGAGTGTTTACCCTGAGACGAAAACTCGATACCCCAGCATTCATAGCCCAGGGCCACGACCACCGGGGCCAGCAAGGCCTGCAACTCTTCTAGCTTGCTCGACACCTGAACCCCCTAGTGCATGATATGTGCATGCTTTGCAAAATAAAAAAATGGGCATAACGCCCATCCTTGAAACGCCGTCGAACAGCGGCGTTGAAGTGTCCAGCTAACAAAAAGCCCCTTAAAAGGGGCTCCTGAAACTGGTTGCGGGGGCCGGATTTGAACCGACGACCTTCGGGTTATGAGCCCGACGAGCTACCAGACTGCTCCACCCCGCGACAAAGCTGGGGCGGAAGTATACGACCGATCCCTTTTAGGGTCAATGTAACCTTCCACCTGCAAGAAAGCCCGCAACAGCGGGCTCTCCTGACTAATTGGTACCGAGAAGGGGACTCGAACCCCTACACCCTATGGGCACAACCACCTCAAGGTTGCGTGTCTACCAATTCCACCACCTCGGCAAAACTACGTTTGAAACCCTTCTTACTTCTGCTCTTGAGCTGGAGGTACGTCAGTCGCTGGAGTAGCCGACTTTTGCTCTTGAAGCACCGGGACATCATCAGAAGCCGGTTGTTGCTTAGGTACTTCCAACACTGCTGGATCTGGCAATCCTGCTTGAGTCAGCTGATGAGCTTTCTCTTTAGCAAAGTAACCTAACCCCAAGCTGGTTATGAAGAAACCGGCGGCAAGTATAGCAGTAAACTTACTAAGAAAGGTAGAGGAACCTTGGCTTCCGAACACAGTATTTGAAGCACCTGCTCCGAAAGACGCGCCAGCGTCCGCACCCTTACCCTGCTGCAGCAAAACCAGAGCAACTACGCCCAATGCACCCAGCAGATGAAAAACGACTACGACTGTTTCCAGCATTTTTTCAGTTTCCCGCGGCGCGACAGATCGCACCGAACTCATCTGCATTCAGGGAAGCTCCACCAATGAGCCCCCCATCGATATCCGGCATGCCGAACAGTTCGACCGCATTGGCCGCCTTCACGCTGCCGCCGTATAGAAGCCGCACACCTCGTGCGACTTCAGAATTCTCTGCCGCCAACTGCTCGCGAATGGCTTTATGCACATCCTGAGCCTGTTGCGGCGTTGCAGTCAGTCCGGTACCAATGGCCCAGACCGGCTCGTAAGCAATGACTGCCTTGGCAAAGGCACCGACACCCAGCTCCTCGATGATGCTGCCCAGCTGACGCCCGACAACCTCAAGAGTTTTCCCGGCTTCGCGCTGCTCGAGGGTTTCCCCTACACACAACACCGGGATCAAGCCACATGCCTGCGCCGCTGCGAACTTGCGATTCAGCATCCCGTCTCGCTCGCCCAGAATCTGGCGGCGTTCGGAGTGCCCGACAAGCACGAGGGAACAACCTGCATCCACCAACTGACTCGGCGCAATTTCACCGGTCAATGCGCCTTGCATGGCTTCCACCGCAGAATTCTGCGCGCCGACCGAAATCGACTTGCCTTTCAAGCCATCAATCACTTGATTGATATGCAAGCAAGGCGGGAATACCGCGACATCAACACCGCTTGGCAAGGCCAGATGACGAAGGCCGTTGATCAGCTCAGCGACGCTGGCGCGGGTACCGTGCATCTTCCAGTTACCAGCTACCATAGGGCGACGCATGCTGTACCTCGTCGGTCAAAGTGGGCGCAGATGTTACCCAACACAATCATGGCTGGCAAGCCGTATCAGGCAGAAACTTCAGTTACCAGTTTTGCCAGTTCCTCGGCGTAGCCGCGAACCTGTGTTTCGTCCTCGCCTTCGACCATCACACGCACGAGCGGCTCTGTCCCGGACTTGCGCAGGAGCACTCGACCGCGCCCCGCCATGGCCTGGGTAACACGCGCACTGGCTTCCTTGACAGCGGGATGCTCCAGCGGGCTTTCGCCACCACCGAAACGCACATTGATCAGCACCTGAGGGCATTTGCGCAATGCCTGACGAGACTGCGCCAAGCCTTCATTGCGAGTCTTCAGTGCCATCAACACCTGCAGCGCCGCGATGATCGCATCGCCGGTGGTCGTGTGATTGAAGCAAACGATATGGCCCGAATTCTCACCGCCGACCAGCCAGTCGCGCTCCAGCAATTCGGCAATCACATAGCGGTCGCCGACGTTGGCGCGAATGAACGGAATCGAAAGATCCGCCAAGGCCAGTTCGAGCCCCAGGTTACTCATGAGGGTCCCTACTACACCGCCGTGCAGCTTTCCGCGCTCATGCAGATCGCGGGCGATAATGAACAGCAGTTCGTCACCATCAACAATGGCGCCTGTGTGATCGACCATCAAGACCCGATCACCGTCGCCATCGAACGCGATACCCAGGTCGGCGTGTTCGGCCAGCACTGCAGCCTGCAACTGATCCATATGGGTCGAGCCGCAGTTGTCGTTTATATTCAGCCCGTTTGGCTGTGCCGACAACACGACAACTTCCGCACCCAGCTCGCGGAAAACACTGGGCGCCACCTTATAGGTCGCACCATGGGCGCAGTCGAGGACAATCTTGAGGCCGGAAAAGCTGGTACCGGTCGGCACGCTGCTCTTGCAGAATTCGATATAGCGCCCGGACGCGTCGTTGATTCGCGACACCTTACCGATCTTGCTCGACTCGACCACGGTCATCGGTGCATCGAGCAATTCCTCGATCATCAACTCGACCTCATCCGGCAGCTTGGTGCCCTTGCCAGAGAAAAACTTGATGCCGTTATCGTCATGAGGGTTGTGCGAGGCACTGATGACAATGCCGGCCTCGGCCTGGAACGTACGCGACAGATAAGCAATGGCCGGTGTCGGCATCGGGCCCAGCAGCATCACGTCAGCACCTGCCGATGTCAGACCTGCCTCGAGTGCAGATTCGAACATGTAGCCGGAAATTCGCGTGTCCTTGCCAACCAGTACCTTGCAGGCGCCCATCTTGCGGAACGCCATGCCCGCCGCCCAGCCGAGCTTGAGCATGAAGTCAGGTGTAATCGGGTAAACACCGACACGACCACGAATGCCGTCGGTGCCAAAATATTTCTTGCTCATAAGTACTCCATCATTCTTATTCGGCTGATTCCACGGCCGCGATCATCCGCACCACGTCTACCGTTTCCGCCACATCATGGACGCGCAATATACGCGCACCCTTGGCCGATGCCAGTACCGCCAGCGCCAGACCGCCGTACAG
This sequence comes from Pseudomonas sp. SWRI111, assembly GCF_014268555.1. Taxonomy (NCBI): domain Bacteria; kingdom Pseudomonadati; phylum Pseudomonadota; class Gammaproteobacteria; order Pseudomonadales; family Pseudomonadaceae; genus Pseudomonas; species Pseudomonas sp. SWRI111. The sequence continues at coordinate 248,468 of NZ_JABWQQ010000003.1, forward strand.
TCGCTCGCCCACGGGACGATTCAAGGCGTGCCCGATCATGCTCTTGCGCGACACGCCGACCAACAGCGGTCGCCCCAGCGCATGCAGGTCTTCAATATGCTTGAACAAGCTTAGATTGTGCTGCAGGGTTTTGGCGAAACCGAAACCGGGGTCGAGGATGATACGTTCGGCAGGAATACCCGCTAGCGCACATTGTGCCATTCGCTCAACAAGAAACTCGCCAACCTCGCGGGTGACATCCTGATACTGCGGATTGTCCTGCATATCGCCAGGCTCACCCAGCATGTGCATAAGACAGACCGGCAGCCCGGTTGCCGCCGCCGCGTCCAGTGCGCCATCGCGCCTGAGCGAGCGCACATCATTGATCAATCCGGCGCCAAGCCGCGCGCTTTCACGCATGACGGCAGGGGTCGACGTATCGACCGAGATAATGACATCCAGCTCGCGACTGATCAGCTCGACGACCGGCGCTACGCGCTCAAGCTCCTCCAGCGGCGAAACTGCTCGCGCACCCGGTCGGGTCGATTCGCCACCGACATCGATCAGTGTCGCACCGGCCAGCACCATCGCTTCAGCATGACGCAACGCCGCATCGAGCTGGCTGTAGCGGCCACCATCTGAGAAGGAATCAGGAGTGACATTGAGAATGCCCATGACATGCGTCTGGGCCAAATCAAGAACCCGGTTGCCGCAAGGCAACCGGGTCAGGGACTGTACAGAAGTCATTTCAAGCCTTAAACGTCAGCAGCCGGACCGCCAATAGGTTTTTCCGGACGCTCGTCCTGCACGACGGGCGGCGGAGGCGTACCGGTACCACCTGACCAGTCGCGCGGCTCGCGAGGCGTACGACCTGCCATGATGTCATCAATCTGTTCGGCATCAATGGTTTCGTACTTCATCAACGCATCAGCCATTGCATCGAGCTTGTCACGGTTGTCCGTGAGGATCTGCTTGGCGGTGCCATAGCAGTGATCAATGATGCTGCGCACTTCAGAGTCGATCAATTTGGCTGTCTCACCGGAGAAGCTGGCAGCCTGACCACCACCGCCGCGGCCGAGGAACACTTCACCCTCTTCTTCGGCGTACATCAGCGGACCGAGCTTTTCCGACAGGCCCCACTTGGTGACCATGTTCCGCGCAATCTGACTGGCACGCATGATGTCGTTCGAGGCACCGGTCGTAACCCCGTCGAAGCCCAGGGTCATTTCCTCAGCGATACGGCCGCCATACAGCGAGCAGATCTGACTGATCAGCGCACGCTTGGACAGGCTGTAGCGATCCTCTTCCGGCAGGAACATCGTCACACCCAGCGCTCGACCGCGCGGGATGATCGAGACCTTGTACACCGGGTCATGTTCAGGCACGACACGACCAACAATGGCGTGACCGGCTTCGTGATAAGCAGTGTTCTGCTTCTCTTTCTCGGACATGACCATGGATTTGCGCTCGGCGCCCATCATGATCTTGTCCTTGGCCAGTTCGAACTCTTTCATCTCGACAATACGCTTGCCGCTGCGCGCAGCGAACAGCGAGGCCTCGTTGACCAGGTTGGCCAGGTCGGCACCGGAGAAGCCCGGGGTACCACGTGCGATCACGGCCGGAGCGACGTCGTCACCCATAGGCACTTTGCGCATGTGCACTTTGAGAATCTGCTCGCGACCACGAATGTCCGGCAAGCCCACCACCACCTGACGGTCGAAGCGGCCCGGACGCAGCAGCGCAGGGTCGAGTACGTCTGGACGGTTGGTCGCAGCAATCACGATAATGCCGTCATTCATTTCGAAGCCGTCCATCTCTACCAGCAACTGGTTGAGAGTCTGCTCACGCTCGTCATGACCGCCGCCCATACCGGCGCCACGATGGCGACCTACGGCGTCGATCTCATCGATGAAGATGATGCAAGGCGCGTGCTTCTTGGCCTGTTCGAACATGTCACGGACACGGCTGGCACCGACACCGACGAACATCTCGACGAAGTCAGAACCGGAAATGGTGAAGAACGGCACTTTCGCTTCGCCGGCAATCGCCTTGGCCAGCAAGGTTTTACCGGTACCCGGTGGGCCAACCATCAGCACGCCGCGCGGAATGCGACCGCCCAGGCGCTGGAACTTGCCCGGATCACGCAGGAATTCAACCAGTTCGCCAACTTCTTCCTTGGCTTCGTCGCAACCGGCAACGTCAGCCAGGGTGGTTTTCACCTGATCTTCGGAAAGCAGGCGCGCCTTGCTCTTGCCGAAACTCATCGGCCCGCCCTTGCCACCGGCACCGCCCTGCATCTGGCGCATGAAGAACATGAACACCGCGATGATCACCAGGATCGGGAAGCTGGCGACCAGAAGCTGGGTCCAGATGCTTTGCTGCTCAGGCTGCTTGCCTTCAACCACTACATGATTGTCGACCAGGTCGCCGATCAAGCCGTTGTCCTGAATGGCCGGACGAATGGTCTTGAAGCTGTCGCCATCGGTGCGCTTGCCGGTAATCACATAGCCATCAACGGCTACGCGCTCGACCTTGCCATCCTTGACCTGCTGGATGAAGTCGGAATAGTTGAGGGTCTGCGGCTCGTTAGGGCTGGAGAAGTTGTTCATCACCGTCACCAGGACAGCCGCGATGATCAACCACAGGATCAGATTCTTTGCCATATCGTTCAATTAACTACCCTCTGAAGCAAGCTCCGCTACTGGCGCGCGCTTCGCATGATATTCACCGGCCTAACTTACTACATTACCTACAACTCTGGCAGGCGCCGTCTGTAACCCTTTGTGAAACACTTTCTACACAATATTCGCTTATGCAGGCAGAGCGAAATATGAAAAACCTATCGCCCCACCGAAAAAACCCGTTTTATTCATTACCGCCGCGGTAGCCCCAAGCCAACATATATTGCTCACGGGAGCTGCCACGGGAGGAGTCTGGCTTGATCATCTGGATCTTGTCGAATTTCTTGCGAGCATCCTTCAGATAAACATCGAACCCTTCGCCCTGGAAAATCTTGATGACGAAATTGCCACCGGGCTTGAGTATCCGCTCCGCCAGATCAAGGGCCAGCTCGCAGAGAAACATGGCTTTGGGCATGTCCACTTCGGGCGTACCACTCATATTGGGGGCCATATCGGAAATCACAAGGTCCACCTGTGAATTACCCACGGCCTCGAGAATCTCGGCAAGCACGGCATCCTCAGTGAAGTCGCCCTGAATGAAATGCACGTCAGGGATGCTGTCCATCTCCAGAATGTCCGAGGCGATCAAACGTCCCTGCCCGCCGATCAGCCGACTGGTGACCTGCGACCAGCCACCCGGCGCGGCGCCGAGGTCGACCACGCTCATGCCCGGACGGATCAGTTTGTATTTTTCCTGGATCTCCAGAAGCTTGTAACTCGCACGCGAGCGGTAGCCATCCTTCTGCGCCTGCTTCACATAAGGATCGTTGACATGTCTTTTCAGCCAACCAAGGCTTGTCTTGGAACGCGCCATTGGGCACCTCGATGATAAGGGTCGTGATTAATTGGGCGGATCCACGAACCCTCGGGTAAAATGGCCGCCATTTTACAGAATCCAGACGAAAGGGTCAGATTATGCCGCTCACTCCAGAGCAGAAGAAACAGTACAAATCCATCGGCCACCACCTCAAGCCAGTGTTGACGGTGGCGGACAACGGTTTGACTGAAGGTGTGTTAGCCGAACTTGAACGCGCCTTGGCGGATCACGAGCTGATCAAGGTCAAGCTCAATATCCTCGACCGCGAGTCGCGCCTGGCGCACATCGCCGAACTGTGCAAGGTCGGCAAAGCGGACCTGGTTCAGGTCATCGGCAAGATGGCACTGATTTACCGCAAGAACTTCAGCGTCAACAAGCAGCTGTCGAACGTTCATCGCTTCAAGTGATGACCGGGGTCAGGGGTGTGCTTCGCGCACCCTGCCACTCCATCCCGGCACTGGCTGCATCACCAGTACCAGCCCGGAAAAGCCCAGCACCAGATAACTGAACACCTGCCAGCGCTGCGCATCCGGCCAGCCGACACGCACTGCGATATACATCGCGCACGCGTACAACGCGATTAACAGCACCTGCCCGCGAAAATCCCGCCATAGACTGCCAGGGCCCTCGGCCTGTACCAGCACCAAAGCCTGAAAGACCACGCAGAGAGCGGCGAATCCCACCACCAGCACTTCAAATGCACTGGCTACTTCGTCGATCAACAGCGGCGCCAGACCGATCTGGCCCAACGCCGGCTGCAAACCGATGTGAATCAACCATAGACCACCGACCCAAAGCATCTGGGTCAGTTGCCAAAGCATGGCGCCCGCATGCAGCGGGCGCCTTCTTTCAGATGTGACGAACTTCGACAATCTCGTACTCGATCACGCCGCTTGGCGTTTTGACGGCGACCACGTCGCCCTCTTCCTTGCCGATCAAGGCGCGGGCCAGCGGCGAACCGACAGAAATCTTGCCGAGTTTGAAGTCAGCCTCATCCTCACCCACGATGTGGTAAGTGACGCTTTCATCCGTCTCGACATTGGCGATTTCAACGGTTGTGCCGAAAATTACTTTGCCGGTGTGCGGAATGGTGGTGACGTCGATGATCACAGCGTTCTGCATACGGCCTTCGATGTCACGAATCCGCGCCTCGACCATGCCTTGCTGTTCACGCGCAGCATGGTATTCAGCGTTTTCTTTCAAGTCACCCAACTCGCGGGCCGTACCAATGTCCTGGCTGAGCTTCGGACGAACGACCTTGGTCAGGTGAGCATGTTCTTCTTCCAGGGCTTTGGCGCCCTGAACAGTCATCGGGTACTTGGTTATGCTCATGCCTTCAATCCTGCGTGTAGATCCTGCAAGCGGCGCACGGTCTTTTCCGGACCGAACTTCAGCGCTTCGCAGATCGCTTCGCCCGCAGCAATGGTCGTGGTGCAGTAAATCTTGTGCTGCAGGGCGTTACGACGAATGGAATACGAATCGGCGATCGACTGACGACCTTCGGTGGTGTTGATGATCAGCGTGACTTCGTCATTCTTGATCATGTCGACCACGTGCGGACGCCCCTCGGTCACCTTGTTGACGCGGCGCACTTTCAGGCCTGCCGCTTCGATCAGCTTGGCAGTGCCGGCAGTGGCGACCACTTCGAAGCCCAAGTTGATCAGATCACGGGCCACGCCTGCAACCAGTGGCTTGTCGTCGTCGCGCACGCTGATGAACGCGGTACCGCCGGTCGGCAGCACTTCGCTGGCGCCCATCTGGGCTTTGGCGAACGCCTCACCGAAGGTGTCGCCGACGCCCATCACTTCACCGGTCGACTTCATCTCTGGGCCGAGGATCGGGTCAACGCCAGGGAATTTGGCGAACGGGAACACCGCCTCTTTCACGCTGTAGAAGTTCGGGATGATTTCTTTGGTGAAGCCGATTTCTTTCAGGGTCTTACCGGCCATCACGCGAGCAGCGATCATGGCCAGGGACACACCGATGCACTTGGACACGAACGGCACGGTACGCGAAGCGCGCGGATTGACTTCGATGACGTAGATGTCTTCACCCTGCAAAGCCAGCTGCACGTTCATCAGGCCGACAACGCCCAGTTCCAGGGCCATTTTCTTGACCTGTTCGCGCATCTCGTCCTGGATGTGCGCTGGCAGCGAGTACGGCGGCAGCGAGCAGGCGGAGTCGCCGGAGTGAACACCGGCCTGTTCGATGTGCTGCATGATCGCGCCGATTACCACGTCTTTGCCGTCGCACACCGCATCCACGTCCATTTCGATGGCGCAGTTGAGGAAGTGGTCGAGCAGCACCGGGCTGTCGTTGGACACTTGCACCGCGTCACGCAGGTAACGCTTGAGCTCGTCTTCCTTGTACACGATTTCCATCGCGCGGCCGCCCAGCACGTAGGACGGACGCACCACCAGCGGATAACCGATTTTCGCTGCAGCGCGAACCGCTTCGTCTTCGCTGCGCACGGTGGCGTTTGGCGGCTGACGCAGATTCAGGCGCTCGACCATTTGCTGGAAACGCTCACGGTCTTCAGCGCGGTCGATGGCGTCCGGGCTGGTGCCGATGATCGGTACGCCGGCCGCTTCCAGGGCGCGAGCCAGTTTCAGCGGAGTCTGACCGCCGTACTGGACGATCACGCCTTTCGGCTTCTCGACGCGGCAGATTTCCAGCACGTCTTCCAGGGTTACCGGCTCGAAGTACAGACGATCGGAAGTGTCGTAGTCGGTGGAAACGGTTTCCGGGTTGCAGTTGACCATGATGGTTTCGTAGCCGTCTTCGCGCAGAGCGAGGGCAGCGTGAACGCAGCAGTAGTCGAACTCGATGCCCTGGCCGATACGGTTCGGACCGCCACCCAGAATCATGATCTTGTCGCGACCCGACGGCGCGGCTTCGCACTCTTCCTCGTAGGTCGAGTAGAGGTAAGCAGTGTCGGTGGCGAACTCGGCGGCGCAGGTGTCAACGCGCTTGTAGACCGGGAACACTTCGAGTTTCTGACGGTGCGTGCGCAGATTCTTCTCGGTCACACCCAGCAGCTTGGCCAGACGCTGATCGGAGAAGCCTTTACGCTTGAGCTTGAACATCAGGTCGCGGTCGATCGAGGACAGACCGAGGGTCTTGACCCTCTCTTCTTCCTTGATCAGATCTTCGATCTGCACCAGGAACCACGGGTCGATCATGTTCATGCCGAAGATGTCTTCGACCGACAGGCCGGCGCGGAAGGCGTCCGCCACGTACCAGATACGCTCGGCGCCCGGTACGGTCAGCTCGCGCTTGAGCACGCTCATGCTTTCCGGATTGCTCAGATCGAGCTTCTCGTCGAGACCGCAAACGCCGACTTCCAGACCACGCAGGGCTTTCTGCAGGGATTCCTGGAAGGTCCGGCCGATGGCCATGACTTCGCCCACCGATTTCATTTGCGTGGTCAGACGCGCGTCAGCCTTGGCGAATTTCTCGAAGGCAAAGCGTGGCAGCTTGGTGACGACGTAGTCGATGGACGGCTCGAAGGACGCCGGGGTCTTGCCGCCGGTGATGTCGTTCGACAGCTCGTCGAGGGTGTAACCCACAGCCAGTTTGGCCGCGACCTTGGCGATCGGGAAACCGGTGGCTTTCGAGGCCAGTGCCGACGAACGCGAAACGCGCGGGTTCATTTCGATCACGACCATACGGCCAGTGTTCGGGCAGATACCGAACTGCACGTTGGAACCGCCGGTTTCGACGCCGATCTCGCGCAGTACCGCCAGGGAGGCGTTACGCAGGATCTGATATTCCTTGTCGGTCAGGGTCTGCGCCGGCGCAACGGTGATCGAGTCACCGGTGTGCACGCCCATCGGGTCGAAGTTTTCGATCGAGCAGACGATGATGCAGTTGTCCTTTTTGTCGCGGACAACTTCCATTTCATATTCTTTCCAGCCGATCAGCGATTCGTCGATCAGCAGCTCTTTGGTCGGCGACAGATCCAGACCACGGGCGCAGATTTCTTCGAACTCTTCACGGTTGTACGCAATACCGCCACCGGTGCCGCCCATGGTGAAGGACGGACGAATGATGCACGGGAAGCCCAGAGTCTCGAGGACCGCGTTGGCTTCTTCCATGCTGTGGGCAATACCGGAACGCGGGCACGCCAGGCCGATGGACTTCATCGCCTTGTCGAAACGCGAACGGTCTTCAGCCTTGTCGATGGTGTCGGCGTTGGCACCGATCATCTCTACGCCGAACTTCTCCAGAACGCCTTCGCGCTCCAGGTCCAGCGCGCAGTTCAGCGCAGTCTGGCCACCCATGGTTGGCAGCACGGCGTCCGGACGCTCTTTTTCGATGATCTTGGCCACGGTCTGCCACTTGATCGGCTCGATGTAGGTGGCGTCGGCCATGTCCGGGTCGGTCATGATGGTGGCCGGGTTGGAGTTCACCAGGATGACGCGGTAACCCTCTTCGCGCAGGGCTTTGCAGGCCTGGGCGCCGGAGTAGTCGAATTCGCAGGCCTGGCCGATCACGATCGGGCCAGCGCCAAGAATCAGGATACTTTTAATGTCTGTACGTTTTGGCATGGGTTGTCACTCAAATCCGCAGGTCAGTCGGCAAGCCGTCTTGATCGATTTCTGAAGCCCCGAAGGGGCCGCCGTTAACGGGGCCACCCTCGAGCGCTTCTCTCTACAGTCTCAAGGCGAACGCTTAGCGTCGCTTGGCCATCTCGTTGATGAAGCGGTCGAACAGTGGCGCAACATCGTTCGGGCCCGGGCTCGCCTCAGGGTGGCCCTGGAAGCTGAACGCGCTCTTGTCGGTGCGCTCGATACCTTGCAGGGTGCCGTCGAACAGCGATTTGTGGATCGCGCGCACGTTGGCTGGCAGGGTCGCTTCGTCTACTGCAAAACCGTGGTTCTGGCTGGTGATCATCACCACGCCTGTGTCCAGATCCTGCACCGGGTGGTTGGCACCGTGGTGGCCGTGGCCCATTTTCAGGGTCTTGGCGCCGGAAGCCAGGGCCAGCAACTGGTGGCCGAGGCAGATGCCGAATACCGGAGTTTCGGTTTCCAGCACTTCCTTGATTGCCTGGATCGCGTAGTCGCATGGCTCAGGGTCGCCCGGACCGTTGGACAGGAACACGCCGTCTGGCTTGAGCGCCAGCACGTCGGCGGCCGGGGTTTGCGCCGGTACCACGGTGACGCGGCAACCGCGCTCGACCAGCATGCGCAGGATGTTGACCTTGACGCCGTAGTCGTAAGCGACCACGTGGTAAGGCAGCTCGGAAGCTTCGATGGTCGCGTGGCTGTCGGTTTTCAGATCCCAGACAGTCGAGCGCCATTCGTATTGAGTCTTGGTGCTGACGACTTTCGCCAGGTCCATGCCCTTCAGGCCCGGGAAGCCTTGCGCAGCGGCGATGGCCGCTTCTTCGGAGATGTTGTCACCGGCCATGATGCAGCCGTTCTGTGCGCCTTTTTCACGCAGGATGCGGGTCAGGCGACGGGTGTCGATACCGGCGATCGCCACGACATTGTTGGCTTTCAGGTAATCGGACAGGGACATCGTGTTACGCCAGTTGCTCGCGACCAGCGGCAGGTCACGGATGACCAGGCCAGCGGACCAGACGCGGTCAGACTCGGCGTCTTCAGGCGTGGTGCCGGTGTTGCCGATGTGCGGGTAAGTCAGGGTAACGATCTGCTGGGCGTAGGAAGGATCGGTAAGGATTTCCTGATAGCCGGTCATTGCGGTGTTGAACACCACCTCACCAACGGTCTGACCGTCGGCTCCAATGGCTTCGCCGCGAAAAATGCTGCCATCAGCAAGGGCGAGTATGGCTGGCTTAGTCAAGAAGACCTCCCGTAAATAACGCATGAAAGGGCAATCGCAGGTTGTAAAAAAGCGGAGTGACGTATGGACACGTCACCCCGCTTCTTCACTGAAATTATTCTGCGCGCTTTTAGTGGACACACTAAAGCTGTAGCTTACAGAAAAGGGCGTTTTTGGTCCACCGCTAAAGAGCCTTAAAGGCCGGAGAATGCGACAGGCCGTCGCCAAGCGGTAAAAACCGGCGCAAACAGGGCGTTTGCGCCGGGTTCAGCAACAGCTCAACGCAGGTCGAGCACGTCCTGCATGTCATACAGGCCTGGCTCGCGACCATCCAGCCACAGCGCCGCACGCACCGCGCCCTTGGCGAAGGTCATGCGGCTAGAAGCCTTGTGGGTGATCTCGACGCGCTCGCCATCAGCAGCAAACAGCACGGTGTGGTCACCAACGATGTCGCCGGCACGCACAGTGGCAAAACCAATGGTTTCACGCTCACGCGCACCGGTTTGTCCTTCGCGACCGTAGACCGCGACCTTTTTCAGATCGCGACCCAGCGCATCGGCAATCACCTCTCCCATACGTACTGCCGTGCCCGACGGCGCATCAACCTTGTGGCGGTGATGAGCCTCCATGATTTCGATATCGACATCATCACCCAGCACCCGCGCAGCGGTGTCGAGCAACTTCAGGCACAGGTTGACGCCAACGCTGAAGTTGGCGGCAAAGACGATCGGAATGTCCTTGCCCGCTTCCGCCAGCAATTGCTTCTCTTCGACACTGAAACCGGTCGTACCGATGATCATCGCCTTGCCGTGCTTGCGGCAGAACGCGAGATTTTTCAGGGTCACGGTCGGATGGGTGAAGTCGATCAGTACGTCGAATTCTTCAACCACACGATCCAGATCACCGGACAGCGGCACACCAATACGCCCCAGCGCTGCCAGCTCACCGGCATCCGCACCGACCAGCGTGCTGTCAGGACGATCCACCGCTGCGGTCAGGCCGGCGCCCGGCGTTTGCTGCACCGCTTCGATCAGGGTCTTGCCCATGCGCCCGGCGGCGCCCATCACTGCAATACGTCGCATGCCGACTCCTTACAAATCGCCGAAGAAGCGTTTCACACCATCAAACCAACCGGTGGTTTTCGGCGAGTGACTGTTGTCATCGGCCAGGGAGCTGCGGAATTCTTCCAGCAGTTCGCGCTGACGACGGTTCAGATTGACCGGCGTTTCGACAGCCACACGGCACATCAGATCGCCGGCACCACCGCCACGCACTGGCGCAACGCCCTTACCGCGCACGCGGAACTGCTTGCCGGTCTGGGTGCCTTCAGGGATTTTCAGTTTGACGCGACCGTCGAGGGTCGGAATTTCCAGCTCGCCGCCCAGCGCCGCATCGACGAAGCTGATCGGCACTTCACAGAACAGATGCTTGCCGTCACGCTGGAAGATGTCGTGCTCGCGTACATTGATGACAACGTACAGGTCGCCAGTCGGCCCGCCCTGGGTACCCGCTTCGCCTTCGCCGGACAGACGAATGCGGTCGCCGGTGTCGACGCCAGCCGGCACTTTGACCGAAAGGGTTTTGTATTCTTCGACGCGACCGTCGCCGTGGCAGGAGTCGCACGGATCAGAAATGATCTTGCCCTGGCCATGGCAGCGCGGGCAGGTCTGCTGCACCGAGAAGAAGCCCTGCTGCATGCGCACCTGGCCGATACCGCCGCAGGTCGGGCAGGTCGAAGGCGACGAACCTTTCTTGGCGCCCGAACCATCGCACGGTTTGCAATTGACCAGCGTCGGCACACGGATGTTCACGGTGGTGCCGCGCACCGCTTCTTCCAGATTCAGCTCCAGGGTGTAGCGCAAATCGCTGCCACGCTGGGCGCCGCCACGGGAACCGCCGCGACCGCCGCCGAAGAAGTCACTGAAGACGTCGCCAAAAATGTCGGAGAAGTTCTGCCCGCCAAAACCGGCACCGCCGCCGCCCATGCTCGGGTCGACGCCGGCATGGCCATATTGGTCGTAGGCCGCGCGCTTGCTGGCATCGGACAACACTTCATAGGCCTCGTTGGCCTCTTTGAACGCCTCTTCCGAAGCTTTGTCGCCCGGATTACGGTCGGGGTGGTGCTTCATTGCCAGGCGGCGATAGGCCTTCTTCAGGTCCGCTTCGCTCGTGCCCCGCTCGACACCCAATACTTCGTAATAGTCACGCTTTGCCATAAGTTTCTTTGCACCCTTAAGGACGTTCGGCAAACCTCTCCTGAGCCTCGCCAAACTCGTTGAGCCCCCATTAAGGCCCGGACCCAACTCACGTCAATTCAACGATCCTGGTCTTGATTGATGCGGTATCTGCGGCGAGAAAAGCAGGAGCATTTTCAGCCATACCGCCAGCAAGCGAGCGTTGTCGCACGCTGTAAAAATTCGCGTATTCCAGATACGCCAACGCGGGAGGCAAGCTCCCGCGCGGCGACATCCTACCAGTCACCGCCGCAAGGCAGTCAACCGGGCGACCAACAACTTACTTGTGGTCTTTGACTTCTTCGAACTCGGCATCGACAACGTCGTCAGCCTTCTCAGCCGATTCGCCTTGCGGGGCCGCGCCATCAGCTGGCTGAGCCTGTTCGGCGTACATCTTCTGAGCAACCGGAGCGGAGACTTTCGACAGCTCTTCAACCTTGGCTTCGATGGCAGCCTTGTCGTCGCCTTTGACGGCGGCTTCCAGGGCAACCACTGCAGCTTCGATTGCAGTCTTCTCTTCGGCAGTGACCTTGTCACCGGCGTCAGCGACCATCTTGCGAGTCGAGTGAACCAGTGCGTCGCCCTGATTGCGGGCAGCGGCCAGCTCTTCGAACTTGCGGTCTTCCTCAGCGTTAGCTTCGGCGTCACGCACCATGCGCTCGATTTCCTCGTCGGACAGACCGGAGTTGGCCTTGATCACGATCGACTGAGTCTTGCCGGTCGCCTTGTCTTTCGCGCCGACATGCAGAATGCCGTTGGCGTCGATGTCGAAGGTAACTTCGATCTGCGGCACACCACGTGGAGCAGGTGGAATGTCGGCCAGGTCGAACTTGCCCAGCGATTTGTTCTGTGCGGCTTGCTTGCGCTCGCCCTGCAGAACGTGAATGGTCACAGCGCCCTGGTTGTCGTCGGCAGTCGAGAACACTTGCGATTTCTTGGTAGGAATCGTGGTGTTTTTCTCGATCAGCGCGGTCATCACGCCACCCATGGTTTCGATACCCAGGGTCAGCGGGCTGACGTCGAGCAGCAGAACGTCTTTCACATCACCGGCCAGAACAGCGCCCTGAATCGCGGCACCCATGGCAACGGCTTCGTCAGGGTTGACGTCTTTACGTGCTTCTTTACCGAAGAAATCGGTCACCAGCTTCTGCACCAGTGGCATACGGGTCTGACCACCGACCAGAATCACGTCGTTGATCGCGCCAACGTCGATACCGGCGTCTTTCATGGCGATGCGGCAAGGTTCGATGGTGCGCTGAACCAGGTCTTCAACCAGCGCTTCGAGCTTGGCGCGCGAGATCTTCACGTTCAGGTGCTTGGGACCGGTGGCATCTGCAGTGATGTACGGCAGGTTGACGTCGGTCGACTGAGCGGACGACAGCTCGATCTTGGCTTTCTCAGCGGCTTCTTTCAGGCGCTGCATGGCCAGCGGGTCACCCTTGAGGTTCATGCCGCTTTCTTTCTTGAATTCGTCAACGAGGTAGTCGATCAGACGAATGTCAAAGTCTTCACCGCCCAGGAAAGTGTCACCGTTGGTGGCCAACACTTCGAACTGATGCTCGCCGTCAACTTCAGCGATCTCGATCACGGAAACGTCGAACGTACCGCCACCCAGGTCATAAACGATCACGGTGTGATCGCCCTTGGCCTTGTCCATACCGTAAGCCAGCGCGGCTGCGGTCGGTTCGTTGATGATACGTTTTACGTCCAGACCGGCGATGCGGCCGGCGTCTTTGGTCGCCTGGCGCTGGCTGTCGTTGAAGTAGGCCGGAACGGTAATCACCGCTTCGGTCACTGCCTCGCCGAGGTAGTCTTCGGCGGTCTTCTTCATCTTCTTCAGAATTTCAGCCGAGATTTGTGGCGGTGCCATTTTCTGGCCGTTCACTTCAACCCAGGCATCATTGTTGTCAGCCTTGACGATCTTGTAAGGGACCATCTGGATGTCTTTCTGCACAACTTCTTCGTCGAAACGACGACCGATCAGACGCTTTACTGCGTACAGGGTGTTGTGCGGGTTGGTCACAGCCTGACGCTTGGCCGACTGACCTACCAGAATTTCGCCGTCGTTGGCGTAAGCGATGATCGACGGCGTGGTACGCGCGCCTTCAGCGTTTTCAATAACTTTGGCCTTGCCGTTTTCCAGCACGGAGACGCAGGAGTTGGTAGTCCCCAGGTCGATACCGATAATTTTGCCCATGTTCACTCTCCCGAAACTTTGGATTTTGTTGCCGCAGCAGTGGTGGCTAACTGCGGTAGCACTTAAACGCTTGACTTCTAAATGGGGGCCTTGCGGCTAATTTCAAGCCTGTTCGTCAATCGAAGGCGAAACTGGCGCAGGGGCCTTGCTGACCACGACCATGGCCGGGCGCAGCAGGCGACCATTGAGCTGATAGCCCTTCTGGAACACTTTCAGGACGCTGTTCGGTTCGACGTCAGCGCTTTCCTGCATGGCCATTGCCTGATGGAGAACGGCGTTGAACGGTTCGCCATGCGGATCGATCGCTTCAAGCTGATAACGCTTGAGGGTGTCGTTGAACATTTTCAGGGTCAGCTCGATGCCTTCGCGCATCGGACGGATGCTTTCATCGTCCGGGTTCGACAGTTCGAGACCGCGCTCCAGGCTGTCGACGATCGGCAGCAGGTCGCCGGCAAATTTTTCCAGCGCAAACTTGTGGGCCTTCTCGACATCCTGTTCGGCACGGCGGCGGACGTTCTGCAGATCGGCAGCTACACGCAGAGACTGATCCTGCGCGGCGGCCAATTGCTCTTCGAGCACTTGCACACGGGTCGCCAGGTCATCCCCCGAACCTTCCGGCGCCTGATTGGCTTCTGGGTTTTGCGTATCTACTGTCTGTTCGTCAGCCATGGAATTCTCCTTTCAATTTCGTCCGCGAGCCTGACTCGCGCTTCTGCCCCGGTATATGGGGCCGCAAAATCAGGCTTCAAGGGCTTTGAAAAATTAACCCTACAAAAAAGTGCCGCTTTCTCATTCCCGAACGCGCTAAGAAGATCTCCAATTCAAGCAAATCGAGCTAAAGGAGGTGATTGTCAGGGCGAAACAAAACACTGTATAAATAACCAGACCTCAAGCCTGGGAGCGGCCGTCATGCTGGTGCACCTGTCTGTACATAACTACGCCATCGTTGAACATCTCGATCTCGAACTCGATCGCGGGATGAGCGTGATCACAGGGGAAACCGGCGCCGGCAAGTCGATCATGCTCGATGCGCTGGGCCTGACCCTGGGCGATCGTGCCGACAGCGGCGTGGTGCGGCCGGGCGCCGACAAGGCCGATATTCTGGCGACCTTCGACCTGGCGGACATCCCCGAAGCCAGCGCCTGGCTGGCCGAGCGCGATCTGGACATCGGCGGGCCGTGCATCCTGCGTCGGGTCATTACCTCGGAGGGCCGGTCGCGCGGCTATATCAATGGCACGCCCTGCCCGCTTGGCGATCTCAAAGCCCTTGGCGAATTGCTGATCGACATCCACAGCCAGCATGAACATCAGTCGCTGCTGAAAACCGACACCCATCGCCGCCTGCTCGACGAATACGCTGGCGCCACCGACCTGGCCCGCCAGGTGCAACTCGCCGCCCAGCGTTGGCGCCAGACCCGGCAAGAGCTGGAGCGCCTTTCCAATTCCGGCGATGAGCAACGCGCCCGCCATCAATTGCTCAGCTATCAGCTCGAAGAACTGGAAAACCTCGGCCTCGGCGAAAACGAACTGGAACAACTGGAGCAGGAACACAAGAACCTGACCAACGCCGAAGCCCTGCTCGGCATTTGCCGACAAGTGGTCGAGCAATGCAGCGAGAGCGATTCCGGCAACGTGCTCAATGCACTCACCGCGAGCCTCAACCGCTTGTCCAGCGTGAACAACTCGGTCGGTGCACTCGGCGAAGCCAGCAGTCTGCTGACCAGCGCGCAGATTCAGGTTGAAGAAGCGGTCGGCGAGCTCAACCGCTTCCTCGACAATTTCGACGCCGACCCGGCGCGCCTGCAATACCTGGAGGAACGCCTCGACGCGATCTATACCCTGGCGCGTAAACACCGGATCCAGCCCACCGAAGTCGCCGAGATGCAACAGAAGCTGCTGGATGAAATTGAAACCCTCAACGCCAATGACGAATCCATCGAGCGCCTGGGAGAAGAGCTGGCGTCCTATGCCCGCCACTATCAACAGAAAGCACGCGAACTCAGCGACCTTCGCCATCAGGCGGCGGGCGGTCTCGCCAGTGCGGTGGAACAGGAAATTCAGCGACTGGGCATGCCTGGCGGTCGGTTCACCATCGAATTGAAAGCCAATAACAGCGACGAACTGCTGCCGAACGGACTGGAGCAGGTCGAACTGCTGGTCAGCGCCAACCCTGGTCAACCGCTCAAAGCCTTGGCAAAAGTGGCATCCGGGGGTGAGCTGTCGCGGATCAGCTTGGCGATTCAGGTGATCACCGCACAGACGTCTCGCGTTCCCACGCTGGTATTCGACGAAGTCGACGTAGGTATTGGCGGCCCGACTGCCGAGATTGTCGGCCAGTTACTGCGGCGCCTCGGTGATCGTGGCCAAGTGCTGACCGTGACCCACTTGCCCCAAGTGGCGGCGCAGGGACATCAGCATCTGTTCGTGCACAAGGTTCGCGATGAAAAAGCGACTCACACGGCCGTCGCGAAGCTGAGCAAGAATGAGCGCATCGAAGAAGTCGCGCGGATGCTCGGTGGTATCGATCTGACCAAGGAGTCCCTGGCCCACGCTAAAAAAATGGTAGTGACCGCGAAGGCTTAACAAGCAATAAAAAGCACGAAGGCGACCCTTGGGTCGCCTTCGTTCGTTTCGCGAATGTGAAATTCGCGCGACATGCTTACTTTTTCTTGCGTACGTACAGCACCAGGTTGTGATCAACCATCTCGAAGCCATGCTTCTCGACAATCGATTTCTGAAGTTTCTCGATTTCTTCGTCGAAGAATTCGATCACTTCACCCGATTCCACGTTGACCATATGGTCGTGGTGGCCGCCATCAGCCAGTTCGAAGACCGCGTGGCCGCCGTCGAAGTTGTGGCGGACCACGAGGCCAGCCGCTTCGAACTGAGTCAGAACACGGTAAACCGTGGCCAGACCGACGTCCTCACCAGCTTCCATCAACGCCTTGTAGACGTCTTCGGCACTCATGTGGCGCTGCTCGGTGGAGTCGAGCATTTGCAGGATCTTGACCCGTGGCAGGGTCACTTTGAGGCCGGCTTTGCGTAGTTCGCTATTTTCAACCATGGTCAGCTTTCTCGCGATGCTGCTTCGCAGCTTCTCTTAATGCGGGTATGATCGGCGTTTACGTTGTCCCAGCCAAGATAGTGGAAGTCGCCCACCGATGCAAAACACCAAGCTCTTGCTAACCAGTTTCACCTTTGTGGGACTGCTCGCACTCGCCGGTTGTTCATTCCCCGGGGTTTACAAAATCGACATCCAGCAGGGCAATGTCGTCACGCAGGACATGATAGACCAGTTACGCCCGGGAATGACCCGGCCGCAAGTACGGTTTATCATGGGCAACCCTCTGCTTGCCGACACGTTCCATGCCGATCGCTGGGATTATCTGTACAGCCTGCAACCGGGTGGCGGTGAACGCCAACAGGAACGCATCAGCGTTATCTTCAATTCCAACGACCAGCTTGTCAGCCTGTCCGGTGACTTCATGCCGGGCGTCAGCCGTGACGAAGCCATTCTCGGCAAGGACAGTGGCACAACTGTGACCGCGCCTGCTGAAAACGCCGAGAAGCCAGCAGCGGAAAAACCGGCCAAGCCCGGTTCGATGCTGGATCAGATCCAGAAAGAAGTCGATGGTGTGGAAACCGTACCGGTTCCAACGCCAGAGCCGCTGGACACCTCGCCGCAGTAATTCGCGAGGCAATAAAAAACCCGGAGATTCCGGGTTTTTTATTGCCTGCCGTTCGTGCTGATCAAGTATTCCGAGATTTGGCCTCGGCCGCTTTCGCCGCGCGCAAGCGTCGCACTTCTTTAGGATCGGCCAGCAACGGTCGGTAGATTTCGATGCGATCACCCGCTTGAACCACGCGTGAATCGGCATCGGCAACCACTTTGCCAAAAATACCCAGCGGACACTCCGCCAGATTCAGCTCAGGAAACTCTGCCGCGATTCCTGATGCCTGCGCCGCCGCGCGAACGGTCACGCCCTCAGCCACGCTGACCGCGCGTAAAACCTGCCGATCAACCGCCGCGTAGACAACTTCTATGTCGATCATCGGCTCAACCGTGCATCTGCTTGGCGCGCTGGCAGAAAGCATCCACCAACTGATTGGCGGCCTGATTGAACAGCGGGCCCAACGTAGCGCGCACCAGCGGCCCGGCGTAATCGAAGGACAAATCCAGACTGATCTTGCAGGCCTTTTCGTTCAGCGCCTTGAATACCCAGACGCCGTGCAATTGATTGAAAGGACCTTCTTCAAGGTTCATTTCGATCGACTGCCCCGGCACCAGCGTATTGCGCGTGACGAAATGCTGACTGAGGCCGCCCTTCGCCACGCCGACACTGGCGCGCATGTGCTCCGGCGAGCTTTCCAGCACTTCGGCCTCCGAGCACCACGGCAGAAATTCCGGATAACGCGCCACGTCGTTGACCAAGTCGTAGAGAAATTGCGCCGGGTAAGGCAGCAGCGCCGATCGTTGAATATGTGTCGTCATGTAAGCGTTACTTCCAGAGCTGAGCGGCAAATACTACAAGAATGCCGATAGGCGCCACGTAGCGCATCAAGAACAAAGACAGGGCAAACAGCAACGGATTGCGGATCGACAATTCGTCACGTACCGCTTCGCGCCCCATCACCCACCCGGCGAACAGTACGAAGCACAGGCCGCCCAACGGCAACATGATCCGCGAGGTGAAGAAATCGATCACGCCGAAGAAGTCCAGGCCGCTCTGCGCACCCCATTGGTAGAGGCTGAATACCCCGCCTTCGTTCACGAAAAACTTGGCCTCCTTCCAGATATTAAAGGAGAACACGGTGCCCAGACCAACGAACCAGCAGGTGAACGCCAGCCAGAAAGTCACCCAGGTGCGGCTGATTTTCGTGCGTTCAACCAGATAAGCCACCATCGGTTCGAGCAAGGAAATCGCCGAACTCCAGGCTGCCACCGCGACCAGCACAAAGAACACCACGCCCATCAGTTGGCCGAAAAATACATTACCAAAAGCAAATGGCAGGCTGACGAACATCAGGCCCGGGCCTTCACTTGGGTTCAGGCCAGCGGCGAACACAATAGGAAACAGCGCCAGACCGGCCACCAGCGAAACGAAGGTATCCAGCAACGCCACGCCAACAACCGTGCCCGACAGCGAGGTGTTCTTCGGCATGTAGGCGCCATAGATCATGATCGAGCCGACCCCGACGCTTAGCGAGAAGAACGCGTGCCCCATCGCCGGCAGCAGGCCGTCGAGGACTTTTTCCGGGTGGAAGTCGAACATGAAATGCACGCCTTCCATGAAATGCCCGGTGGTCATGCTGTAGCCCAGCAGCACCAGAATCATCACAAACAGCAACGGCATCATGATCCGCAGGCTCCGCTCAAGCCCGGCGACGACGCCTTTGGCGATCACATAGGCCGACAGCAGCATAAAAATCGTATGCCAAAGTGTCAGGCGCCACGGATTGGAGATGACATTGCCGAAGTACGCGCCGACCTGATCAGCCGTCGCGCCCTGAAAATCTCCGCGCCCCATATCGACGATGTAATCCAGCGACCAGCCGCCAACCACGCTATAGAAAGACAGAATCAGCAACGCCGTGATCATCCCGGCAAACGCGCCCCACGACCATTTGGCCGAGTGCCCGGCTTCCAGCGCCAGGACCTTCAGGGCATTCGCCGGACTTTGCCGCGCACGCCGGCCGATCAGGGTTTCGGCGAGCATGACAGGGACGCCGATCAGCGCGATGCACGCCAGGAACATCAGTACAAACGCACCGCCGCCGTAGACCCCGACCATGTACGGGAACTTCCAGATACTACCCAGTCCCACGGCCGAACCGGTCGCGGCGAGTATGAATACCCAGCGGCTAGCCCAACTGCCGTGGACAGAAACCTTGTCTGTCGACATCGTTTATCACGCCCAAGCGTTAGAAAAAGAGGCCGCATTGTCCGGGATTCACTCAACCTGCTCAAGCACGCAGCAACACCGTAGCCGACAGCCGAACAACTCCATATAATGCCGCCCCTATGGCTAAACAGAAGAAACACCCAACAGGGACCATCGCGCAGAACAAAAAGGCGCGACACGATTACTTCATCGAGCACAAGTTCGAGGCTGGTCTGGTCCTGGCCGGCTGGGAAGTAAAAAGTCTGCGGGCGAGCAAGCTACAGCTGGTCGACAGCTATGTGCTGCTCAAGGACGGCGAAGCATGGTTGCTCGGCAGCCACATCACGCCGTTGATGACCGCGAGTACCCACGTCATCGCCGACCCGGTGCGCACGCGCAAGCTGCTGCTCAACCGCCGCGAGCTGGAAAAGCTCGCCGCCGCCGTGCAGCAAAAGGGTTACGCCTGCGTCTGCCTGTCCTGGTACTGGAGCAAGCACATGGTCAAGTGCGAGATCGCTCTGGGCAAGGGCAAGAAGGAATACGACAAGCGTGACACCGAGCGCGAGCGCGATGCCGGTCGTGAACTGCAACGTGCGGTGCGCAACAAGGGCAAGGAAGACTGATTCCCGGCCTGTGGCGAGGGAGCTTGCTCCCGCTCGACTGCGCAGCAGGCGCATTTGGTTCTCGCGATTATCGATAAAAGCGAGAGCCGCTGCGCGCCTCAGCGGGAGCAAGCTCCCTCGCCACAATTAATCTGCCACCTCACATCCCCTTGCGCCGCTCCGCCCGAGCCATGCGCTGAACCTCCTGTCTCACCTCTTCCAGCACTTCCTGGACATACAAAATATGTCGACTGGACACTTCCCGCGCCTGCTCCGCCCGTCCTTCGATAATCGCCAGATACAATTCGCGGTGCTGGGTAATCAGCATGTCGCGGGTTTCCGTGCGCTGCTTGTACATGCCGCCAATGTTGGTCACGACGTTGCGCTTGAGCAGATCGAACAGCCCGCGAATGGTGTGCAGCAACACGGCGTTATGACTGGCCTCGGCAATCGCCAAATGAAATTTCGCATCCGCCGCGCCTTCCTCCGCCCGGCTCACTTCGTCATGACGCGAATAGCAATCCTGCAGCTCTTCGAACGCGGCGGTCAGCCGCTCGCGATCAACATCGGTGGCGCGCAATGCGGCGTAATAGGCGCACGATGCCTCCAGAGTATGCCTAAATTCCAGTAAATCCCGTTGCGCCTCGGGATTGCTTTCGAGCAATTTCAACAGCGGATCACTGAACGTCGAGCCGAGGGATTCCACCACATAGTTGCCTCCGCCCTGACGACTGACCAGCAAGCCTTTGGCCGCCAGTTTCTGGATCGCCTCACGCAACGACGGGCGTGATACGCCAAATTGTTCGGCCAGCGTGCGCTCCGCCGGAAGCCGCTCGCCCGACTTCAGCGTGCCCTCGAGGATCATCCCCTCAAGGCGCTCGACAATATCGTCAGACAAACGGCGCTGCCGAATCTGATCAAAGCCCATAACTCATTTCTCCACGATCCCGACCGCTCGCCGGGCTGTCTATTCTGGCCTATCCGCGCGCCGCCGACACCTGCCAGACGCCACCTCGCCAAACCGGATCAGTTGTCTTCTGCACCGCATCTTCGACGAAAGTTTCAGAGCGGCAAATTGACACACCGCCATCAAGGCTTTTACCCTAGCCAACAGCGATTGTAAATTGGTCTTACCAATTATCCAAGAACGCTGACAGTGCCTGACCAACAACAATTAGGGGCCACCCCACTATGCAAACCTGGCAACAGCTCTACAGCCCGCTCGGCAGTCTCGGCGTCTCCGCTCTCGCGGCCGTCATCCCCATCGTGTTTTTCTTCCTTGCGCTGGCGGTGTTCCGCCTCAAAGGCCACGTGGCCGGCAGCATCACTCTCGCCCTATCGATTGCCGTGGCAATTTTTGCCTTCCAAATGCCGGTGGACATGGCGTTCGCCGCTGCCGGCTATGGCTTCGCTTACGGTCTGTGGCCGATTGCCTGGATCATTGTCGCGGCGGTGTTCCTGTACAAACTGACGGTGAAAAGCGGTCAGTTCGAAGTCATCCGCAGCTCGGTCCTGTCGATAACGGACGACCAGCGTTTGCAGGTGTTGCTGATCGGTTTCTGCTTCGGCGCATTTCTTGAAGGTGCTGCCGGTTTTGGCGCGCCGGTGGCGATTACTGCCGCACTCCTTGTAGGACTGGGCTTCAATCCGCTGTACGCCGCCGGTCTGTGCCTGATTGCCAACACTGCGCCCGTGGCCTTTGGTGCTCTGGGGATTCCGATCATCGTCGCAGGCCAGGTCACCGGCATCGACGCGTTCAAGATCGGCGCCATGACCGGCCGCCAACTGCCACTGCTGTCGTTGTTCGTGCCGTTCTGGCTAGTGTTCATGATGGATGGCTTGCGCGGCGTGCGGGAAACCTGGCCGGCCGCGCTGGTGGCAGGCTTGAGCTTCGCCATCACTCAGTACTTCACGTCCAACTTCATCGGCCCGGAACTCCCGGACATCACCTCGGCCTTGGCCAGCCTGATTTCCCTGACCCTGTTTCTGAAAGTGTGGCAACCCCGACGCGCGGCCGGCCAGCACATCGTCGGCGCCGTGTCCGCCTCGGTGGTCAGCGCCAGCGTCGGCGGTTTCGGCCAGAAGCGCACGACCGTGGCTTCGCCCTACAGCCTAGGTGAAATTATCAAGGCCTGGTCGCCATTCCTGATCCTCACCGTGCTGGTGACCATCTGGACGCTGAAGCCTTTCAAGGCGATGTTCGCTGCCGGCGGCTCGATGTACAGCTGGGTCTTCAATTTCGCGATTCCACATCTTGATCAACTGGTGATCAAAACCGCGCCAATCGTAGCCAACCCGACGGCCATCCCGGCGGTATTCAAACTTGATCCGATTTCCGCGACCGGCACGGCGATTTTCTTCTCCGCACTGATTTCGATGCTGGTGTTGAAGATCAATTTCAAAACTGGTCTGACCACTTTGAAAGAGACCTTCTACGAGCTGCGCTGGCCGATCCTGTCGATCGGCATGGTGCTGGCGTTCGCCTTCGTCACCAACTACTCCGGCATGTCCTCGACCATGGCGTTGGTATTGGCCGGAACCGGCGCTGCGTTCCCGTTCTTCTCGCCGTTCCTCGGCTGGCTGGGCGTGTTCCTGACCGGCTCCGATACTTCGTCCAACGCGCTGTTCAGTTCGCTGCAAGCGACCACCGCTCACCAGATCGGCGTCAACGACACCCTGTTGGTGGCGGCAAACACCAGCGGCGGCGTGACCGGCAAAATGATTTCGCCGCAATCGATCGCCGTGGCCTGCGCCGCGACCGGTCTGGTCGGCAAGGAATCGGATCTGTTCCGCTTCACCCTCAAGCACAGCCTATTCTTTGCAACGATTGTCGGTTTGATCACCTTGGCTCAGGCCTACTGGTTCACCGGCATGCTGGTGCATTAAGACTACATACAACACGGAAAAAACCGACGCCGGCCCGTGATCCAGCGTCAGCCATTCACCACCGGGTCTGTAAGGCTGCTGAAAGCAACGCGCTTTATATTCAGCAGCCGCAGCAGACGGATAACCGGGCCCACCCGGAGACACGCCTGATGAGCGAGCTTTTTTACAACGCTGTGCCGAACGCGACTCGCGTGGCACCGCCACTGCCCGAACCTCGGCAATACCCCAGCGAGAAACCGTCGCGGGTCTATCTGTTCGGCACGTGTGTGGTCGACCTGTTCTACCCCGAAGCCGGGATGGACGCGATCCGTCTGCTGGAGCGTGAAGGGATTCGGGTCGAGTACCCGCAAGGGCAGAGTTGCTGCGGGCAACCGGCCTACACCTCGGGTTACACCGAGCAGGCGCGGACGGTGGCGCGCTCGCAACTGGCGCTGTTCGCCGGGGATTATCCGGTGGTGGTGCCTTCGGGTTCCTGCGCCGGCATGCTGCGCGAACATTACGCCGACTTGTTCAAGGACGAGCCGCAAACGTTGAAACAGGTGCAGGCTCTCGCAGCGCGCACTTATGAACTGGCCGAATTTCTGCTGTTCGTCTGCAAGGTGCAGCTCAAGGACAGCGGCGAACCGGTGAAAGTCGCGCTGCACACCTCGTGTTCGGCGCGCCGCGAAATGAACACCCACCTGCACGGCCGCGAGTTGTTGGCGCAGTTAAGCAACGTGGAGCGGGTCAACCACGATCACGAAAGCGAATGCTGTGGCTTCGGTGGGACATTCAGTGTCCGTATGCCAGACATTTCCGGCGCGATGGTGGCTGACAAGACCCGAGCGTTGAAGGAATCCGGCGCGCACAAGGTACTAAGCGCCGACTGCGGCTGTTTGATGAACATCAACGGCGCACTGGAGAAACAGCAGGAAGCGTTGCGCGGCCAACACCTGGCGAGCTTCCTCTGGCAGCGAACCGGAGGTGCGCAATGAGCACCTCAGCGATAATTCCTACGGTCGCCGTAGAAGAAGATTTTCGCACCCGGGCACACAATGCCCTGGGCGATGCGCAGTTGCGGAACAACTTCCGCACGGCCATGGATTCACTGATGACCAAGCGGGCAGCGGCTTTCAGCGATGCCCACGAAAGAGAACACTTGCGCGCACTGGGCAATTCGATCAAGGCCCGCGCGCTGTCCAGGTTGCCCGACTTACTTGAGCAACTGGAACAGAACCTGACCCGCAACGGTGTGACAGTGCACTGGGCGGAAACGGTGGACGAGGCCAATGGCATCGTCTTATCGATCATCCGCGCTCACGAGGCGCGGCAAGTGATCAAGGGCAAATCGATGGTCAGCGAAGAGATGGAGATGAACCATTTCCTCGAGGCTCGGGACATTGAATGTCTGGAGTCCGACATGGGGGAGTACATCGTCCAGCTCGACCACGAGAAGCCTTCACACATCATTATGCCGGCGATCCACAAGAATGCCGGTCAGGTCGCGTCCTTGTTCCACGACAAACTTGGCGTGGAATACACCAAGGACGTTGACCAACTCATTCAGATCGGTCGCAGGGTCCTGCGGCAGAAATTCTTCGAAGCGGACATTGGCGTCTCCGGCGTCAACTTCGCCGTGGCCGAAACCGGCACCCTGCTGCTGGTGGAAAACGAAGGCAACGGGCGCATGACCACCACCGTGCCCCCCGTGCACATCGCCGTCACCGGCATCGAAAAAGTCGTGGAAAACCTTCGCGATGTCGTGCCGCTGCTGTCACTGCTGACGCGCTCGGCGCTGGGCATTCCGATCACCACTTACGTCAACATGATCTCCGGACCGCGCAAGGAGCATGAACTCGACGGCCCGCGAGAAGTGCATCTGGTGCTGCTCGACAACGGTCGCAGCCAGGCCTTCGCCGACAGCGAATTGCGCCAGACCCTCAATTGCATCCGCTGCGGCGCCTGCATGAATCATTGCCCGGTCTACACCCGCGTCGGTGGTCACACCTACGGCGAGGTCTATCCAGGTCCGATCGGCAAAATCATCACCCCGCACATGGTCGGCCTCGCGAAAGTGCCAGATCACCCGAGCGCATCCTCGCTGTGCGGTGCATGCGGTGAAGTCTGCCCGGTAAAAATTCCGATCCCGGCCATCCTGCGGCGTCTGCGCGAAGAAAACGTCAAAGCCCCGGACTCGCCTCACCAGGTCATGCGCGGTCAAGGCAGCAAGTATTCGCGCAAGGAACGTTTTATCTGGAACGCCTGGGCGAAGCTCAATAGCTCGCCGACGCTGTACCGACTGTTCATTTTTTTCGCCACCCGCCTGCGCGCACTGACGCCGAAAAACGTCGGTCCCTGGACGCAGAACCACAGCGCACCAAAACCCGCCGCGCGTTCATTGCATGACATGGCCCGCGAGCATCAGGCCAAACAGGGAGATCGCTGATGAGCGCCAAGCAAAATATCCTCGGCAAACTGCGAAAAAGTCTGACGGGCACCACACCGATCGCTGACGACTTCGATGTCGATCTGGTGACGCAGCCTTATACCTACAGTCCCGAGCAACGCATCCCGCAACTGCGCAAACTGATGGAAGCGGTGCACACCGAAATCCACCTGACCTCAGGTGCCGAGTGGCCAGCGCTGCTTGCGCAACTGCTGCGTGACCGCCAATTGCCGAGCCTGCTGATCGCACCGACCACGCCGCATGGGCAACGCATCACACAGCACTGGGCGAATAATCCTGATCTCCCGGCACTGAAATCCTACGACCGGCCGATGGAAGAGTGGAAAGCCGAGCTGTTCAACGACACCCCGGCCAGCCTCACCGGCACCCTCGGTGCGATCGCCGCCACCGGCAGCCTCATCATCTGGCCCACCCGCGAAGAACCGCGCTTGATGAGCCTGGTGCCACCCATCCATTTCGCCCTGCTCAAGGCCAGCGAGATCCGCGACAACTTCTATCAGGTGCAGCAAGAGTTCGAATGGGCGCAAGGCATGCCGACCAACGCGCTGCTGGTCTCCGGCCCGTCGAAAACCGCCGATATTGAGCAGGTCCTCGCGTACGGCGCGCATGGCCCGAAAGACCTTGTGGTGCTGATTCTGGAGGATCAATGAGTCTTCCTGCCGCTTTCCTGCGTGACGCCGAGCAACTGATTCCGGCGGACCGCCGCTTTGACGATCCGCTGTCGACTCTGGCCTTTGGCACCGATGCGAGTTTCTATCGGCTGATCCCGAAACTGGTGATCCGCGTCGAATCCGAAGACGAAGTGGTGGCGCTGCTGCAACTGGCCCAGCGCGACAACGTGCCGGTGACCTTCCGCGCCGCCGGCACCAGCCTGTCCGGGCAGGCGATCAGCGATTCTGTGTTGATTGTGCTTGGGGATAACTGGAACGCGCGGGAGATTCGCGGCCAGGGCACGCAGATCCGCCTGCAACCCGGAGTGATCGGCGCGCAAGCCAACGCCTGGCTCGCGCCGTTCGGGCGCAAGATCGGTCCCGATCCGGCGTCGATCAATGCCTGCAAGATCGGCGGCATTGTCGCCAACAACGCCAGCGGCATGTGCTGCGGCACCGCACAGAATACCTATCACACGCTGGCCGGGATTCGTCTGGTGCTGGCTGACGGCACGCGTCTGGATACCGAAGACGCTGCCAGCGTTGCGGCGTTTCGTTCGAGCCACGGCGATCTGCTCGAACGCCTGGCGACATTGGGCCGCGAGACCCGCGCCAATGCCGAACTGGCCGCGCGAATCCGCCACAAATACCGTCTGAAAAATACCACCGGCCTGTCGCTCAATGCCCTGGTGGATTTCGACGAGCCTGTGGATATCTTGAGCCACCTGCTGGTCGGCTCCGAAGGCACGCTCGGTTTTATAAGCGCGGTGACCTACGACACCGTGATCGACCACCCGAACAAGGCCTCGGCGCTGATCGTGTTTCCGGATGTGGAAACGTGCTGCAACGCGGTTACCGTGCTGAAAAGCCAACCGGTGTCCGCGGTCGAGTTGCTGGACCGACGCAGCCTGCGTTCGGTACAGCACAAAAAAGGCATGCCCGCTTTCGTACAACTGCTGTCGGAAAATGCCTGCGCACTGCTGATTGAATCCCGCGCGGCTTCGTCTACTTTGCTGCAGGAACAATTGGCGCAGATCATGGCGTCCCTGCGCAATTTCCCCGTAGAGAAACAAGTCGATTTCACCGAAGATCCGGTGGAAAACGCCCGCCTCTGGGCCATCCGCAAAGACACCTTCCCTGCCGTCGGCGCCGTGCGCAAAACCGGCACAACAGTCATCATCGAAGACGTGACCTTCCCGGTCGAGCAACTGGCCATCGGCGTCAACCGCCTGATAGAGCTGTTCGAAAAACACGCCTACGACGAAGCGATCCTTTTCGGTCACGCACTGGAAGGCAATCTGCACTTCGTCTTCACCCAAGGCTTCAACAACCCGGAAGAAGTCGCACGCTATCAAGCGTTCATGGACGACGTCGCACAACTCGTCGCAGTTGAATTCGGCGGTTCGCTGAAAGCCGAACACGGCACCGGACGCAACATGGCGCCGTTCGTCGAACTGGAATGGGGCAGCGATGCCTATCAGTTGATGTGGCAGCTCAAACGCCTGCTCGACCCGAACGGCATCCTCAATCCGGACGTGGTACTCAGTGAAGATCCGCAGATCCACCTCAAGCACCTGAAACCGCTGCCGGCGGCCGACGAGATTGTGGATAAGTGCATCGAGTGCGGTTTCTGCGAGCCGGTCTGCCCGTCGAAAGGCCTGACCCTGAGCCCGCGCCAGCGCATCGTGATCTGGCGCGATATCCAGGCGAAAAAACGCGCAGGCGTCGACACCACCGACCTGGAAAAAGCCTACGACTACCAAGGCATCGACACCTGCGCCGCGACCGGTCTCTGTGCGCAACGCTGCCCTGTAGGCATCAACACCGGCGAACTGGTGAAAAAGCTCCGTGGCCGACACGCCACGCATCAGAAAACCGCTGACTGGATTGAAGGAAATTTCGCCAAAACCCTGCAAGGCGCGCGCTTCACTCTGCACGTCGCCAACGGCGCACGAATGATGCTCGGTGCGCCGCGTCTGGCAAAGCTGTCGGCAACGCTTACGCGCTTGTCCAAAGGCCAGGTGCCGTTGTGGACCAACGCCACGCCGCAACCGGAAAAAGCCATTCGCTTCAGCCCGAGCGTGGCGGACGAGCGTCCGCGAGTAGTTTATCTGGCCGCTTGTGTGTCGCGCGTCATGGGCCCGGCGGCGGGCGACAAAGAGCAAATGTCGCTGTACGACAAAACCCGTGGCCTGCTGGAAAAGGGCGGCTACCAAGTAGTCTTTCCCGACAATCAAGACAATCTCTGCTGCGGTCAGCCCTTCGCCTCGAAAGGCTACGCCGAACAAGCCGAGCACAAGCGCCAGGAACTGATCAGCGCCCTGCTCCACGCCAGTCGCGGCGGCCTGGATCCGATCTATTGCGACACCAGCCCGTGTACGTTACGGCTGGTTCAGGACATCGGCGAAACGCGACTGGATCTGTACGATCCGGTGCGTTTCATTCGTACGCATCTGATGCATCGCCTCGATTTCACACCGCAGGACGCGCCGATTGCCGTGCACGTAACGTGCAGCACGCAGCATCTTGGCGAAAGCCAGGCGCTGATCGATCTGGCGCGCAAATGCAGCAAAACCGTGGTGATTCCCGAGGGCATTCACTGCTGCGGATTTGCCGGCGACAAGGGCTTCACCACACCGGAACTCAACGGTCATTCGTTGCGTACACTCAAGGGCGCGGTGCAGCATTGCAGCGAAGGCATTTCCACCAGCCGCACGTGCGAAATCGGCCTGACGCAACACGGCGGGATTGACTATCACGGGCTGGTTTATCTGGTGGATCGGGTGACACAGGCGAGAACCGCCT
The DNA here is from genome assembly GCF_014268555.1 of Pseudomonas sp. SWRI111. NCBI lineage: Bacteria > Pseudomonadati > Pseudomonadota > Gammaproteobacteria > Pseudomonadales > Pseudomonadaceae > Pseudomonas > Pseudomonas sp. SWRI111. Next base: position 277,437 of record NZ_JABWQQ010000003.1, read on the forward strand.
GAAGAAAAATAGAACCCTTGAGCGAGGCGGTAGTCCACAGAGTAAGCCCCGACAAATCGGGGCTTTTCCTCCATTCGGTGGCTCGCCCTGCGGTCAGCGAAGCCTGGATCCCTCAGTTCAAGGAGATACATATGAAGCGTTCTGTACTGTTAGGTCTGTTCGTTACTGCCTCGATGATGGCCTCCACTTCGTTCGCCGCTGACAAGCCTGCTGACTTGTGTGATGCCAACATTCAGACGATCAACAATTCCAAGGCGCAGTTGGCGTCTAAACCAGAGCTGGTTCAGCGCGCTGAAACCAGCGTGGCCAGAGCCCAGTCGCTCAAAGCCGAAGGCAAAATCGACGACTGCGTTGCGGAAACCTCGCAACTCATCGTGGAAATGCGCAAAGCCACCGGTACCAACAATTGATCAACGCGGGGCCAACCTGCGGGTTGGCCTTGCGGGCTGATTGGCGTACACTGTGCAGGCTTGTTGCTCAAACAGCTGTACTGAGCAATGAGTTCGGGGCCGTTTAGGATTCGACGCCGGTTGCGAAACTTTAGGTGCATGCCGAGTTGGTAACAGAACTCGTAAATCCACTGTTGCAACTTCTTATAGTTGCCAATGACGAAACCTACGGGGAATACGCTCTCGCTGCGTAAGCAGCCTTAGCCTTCCCTTCTGGTACCTTCGGGTCCAGCAATCATCAGGGGATGTCTGTAAACCCAAAATGATTGTCATATAGAACAGAATCGCCGTGCAGTACGTTGTGGACGAAGCGGCTAAAACTTACACAACTCGCCCAAAGCACCCTGCCCGTCGGGTCGCTGAGGGTTAACTTAATAGACACGGCTACGCATGTAGTACCGACAGCGGAGTACTGGCGGACGGGGGTTCAAATCCCCCCGGCTCCACCAACTCGATGAAAGAAGACGCCTTAGGGCGTCTTTTTTTTGGCTGGGATTCGGTGAACATTGGTATTTCCGAGCAAATTAGCACCACTAGCTCCATAGCGTTCATCGAATAAGCTCATTTTATGACCCGGCGAGCGCAGACCTCACCCAAGCGCTGGACAGACATCCACTTTGATAAGGTGTTTTAAAAGTTGAGACGTCAAGCCATCCACTCGTGTTAAGGCTAACGCTGGGATTTTTTGAGTCGCTATTGATGGCACCACGCAGTACATTTGCAGCACCAAAACTGCAGGCCTGAGTCTGAAGCGCCCCAAGGACGAAAGCCTGTCCGTACCTCTAGAGACATCAAGCAGCTGCTGCGAATTGCAGCGGAAAGAGAGCGGCGTTCGATTGCCTCGATGATAGAGGCATTAATCCTGAAATATGCTCAGGAGCAGGGTCTGCAGACAGAAGCGCTGTCAGTGGAAGAGACGAACAAAAGGTAAGGGAAACGATGGAGCTCATTGACAATATCACAAGGCTGTTGGGTGACGATCTCAAAGCGACGCTAAAACCCGGTTCCCGCCTGAGTATCGCAGCGTCTTGTTTTTCGATGTATGCATTCGAAGCGCTGAAAGCTGAGTTGGAAAAGATCGACGAGCTGAACTTCATCTTCACCTCACCGACCTTCGTTGCCAGCGAGGTTGCCGACAAGGTCCGCAAAGAGCGAAAGGAATTCCACATTCCTAAGCTGGATCGTGAGCGCAGCCTTTACGGTAGCGAATTCGAAATTCAGTTGCGAAACAAGCTAACCCAGCGAGCGGTGGCCAAAGAGTGCGCAGAATGGATGCGGCGCAAGGCGACCTTCAAGTCCAACCGCAGCAAGGCCCCGATGCAGCAGTTCGCCTGCGTGCAATCTGCTGAAGCGGACATCTCTTACATGCCATTATATGGCTTTACGGCCGTCGATCTCGGTTACCAGCAAGGCAATGCTGTTTCCAACCTCGTCAACAAAATGGATGAGCCAACCTTCACGGCAACTTACCTAAGCCTGTTCAATCAGATCTGGAGCGACCCGGAAAAACTGGAAGACGTCACCATGCAGATCTGCGGGCACATTGCGGCTGTCTACCAGGAGAACTCGCCCGAGAGCGTCTATTTTCTGATGCTTTACAACATCTTCAACGAGTTTCTGGACGACATCGATGAGGACGTTTTACCCAACGACCGTACAGGCTACCAGGACACGCTCATCTGGAAGAAGCTTTTCAACTACCAGAAGGATGCGGCCACCGGGATCATCAACAAGCTAGAAACCTATAGCGGCTGCATCCTGGCGGACAGCGTTGGCTTGGGGAAAACCTTCACAGCGCTAGCCGTCGTCAAGTATTACGAACTGCGCAACAAGTCGGTGCTAGTGCTCTGCCCCAAAAAGCTGGCGGACAACTGGCTCAACTACAACCGTAACCTCAAGACCAACATCTTTGCGCGTGACCGATTCAGCTACGACGTGTTGTGTCATACCGATCTCACTCGCACCAGTGGCGAGTCGTTTGGCACTCCGCTCAACCGCATCAACTGGGGTAACTACGACCTTGTCGTCATCGATGAATCGCACAACTTCCGCAACAACGATGCCTTCAAGGATAAGGAGACCCGGTACCAAAAGCTGATGAACAAAGTCATCAAGGAGGGAGTGAAAACCAAGGTGCTGATGCTTTCAGCTACCCCAGTGAACAACCGTTTCAATGACTTGCGCAACCAGCTCGCCCTAGCCTACGAAGGCGACTCCGAAAACCTAAGCAAGAAACTGCGTACTGGCAAAACTGTCGAGGAAATTTTCCGTGGTGCGCAGGCCAGTTTTAACGCTTGGTCAAAACTTCCGCCCGAGGAACGCACCGCGCGTGCCATCTTGGACTCGCTCGACTTCGATTTCTTCGAGTTGCTCGATAGCGTCACGATCGCACGCTCGCGCAAACACATTCAGACCTTCTACGACACCACGGATATCGGGCAATTCCCTGAGCGACGCAAGCCTTTGTCGTTTCGTAGCCCACTGGTTGTAGATGCTGAGCAACGAGCGGATGTAATGAGCTTCAACGAGATTTTCGAGCAGCTGTCTCTGCTCAAGCTCGCCGTATATGCCCCTATCAGCTACATCTTGCCTAGCCGATTGGCGAAGTATGAAGAGATGTACGACACGCAGGTTGAAGGCGGTCGAGGCAAGCTGCGTCAGGTAGACCGGGAAAAAAGCCTGGTTGCACTGATGACAACGAATTTGCTGAAGCGCCTTGAAAGCTCTGTTTATGCATTCCGCAGCACACTTAACGCTTTGAAAGAAAACCACCAGCGCGTTCTCGGCCTGATTAAGGAGTTCGAGAGTCGGGGCGGAGTTACAGAAGTCGCCAGCCTTACGGAAGCCATGGACTCAATTGACGCTGAAGAAGACGGCATCCCTTCGTTTCATGACTTGGAAATCGGCAACACTATTCGGATAAAGCTGGCAGATATGGATCTGCCTTCTTGGGAGCATGAGCTCCAGGTTGACTTGGAAATCATCGCCGCTTTACTGGCCTCGATGAGCAAAATCACGCCAGCCGAAGACGCCAAGTTACAGCACCTGAAATCGCTAGTGCTCGACAAGATTGCCAATCCCATTAATCCGGGCAATAAAAAAGTACTGATTTTCACGGCTTTCGCTGATACGGCCAATTACCTCTATGACAATCTGGCTACTGAGCTGCTCGCCAATCAGAACCTGCATACAGCGAAGGTCACTGGTAGTAGCGCGCCTCAGTCGACGCTAAAAAACACAGCTCAAAAGAAAAGCTACGACTTCCAAGAGCTGCTTACCCTCTTCTCGCCACGATCCAAAGAAAAAGCCATCGTGCTGCCCAACGAACTGGCAGAGATTGACTTGCTGATCGGCACCGACTGCATCTCAGAGGGCCAGAACCTGCAGGACTGCGATTACCTCATCAACTACGACATCCACTGGAACCCCGTGCGCATCATCCAGCGCTTTGGCCGGGTGGATCGGATTGGATCGCCTAACAGCAGCATCCAACTGGTCAATTACTGGCCCGACATCTCGCTCGACGAGTACATCAACCTCAAGGAGCGTGTCGAGAGCCGGATGATGATTGCCGACGTCACTGCCACGGGTGACGACAATGTGCTCAGCGCCCAAGCCAACGACGTGTCCTACCGCAAGGAGCAGTTGCGCCGCTTACAAGACGAAGTCATCGAACTGGAAGACCTAAAAACGGGCGTTTCGATCACAGATCTCGGGCTCAATGACTTCCGAATGGACTTGCTCAACTATGTCAAAGCCAATGGCGACTTGAGCAACGTACCGAGCGGCATGCACGCCGCTGTATCAGCCAAACCTGAGCTTGGCCTGCGTCCAGGCGTGATCTTTACACTGCGGAACCGCAACTCGAGCGTCAGCGTTAGCCAACATAACCGTCTGCATCCGTATTACCTCGTCTACATCAGCCGTGAGGGTGAGGTCATTCATGATCACACCGAGGTCAAACGCCTGCTCGATCTGGTGCGCAGTTGCTGCAAGGGCCAAGCGCAGCCCATTCCGGAGGCTTGCAGTCTGTTTAACAAGGAAACTGCTGACGGGCGGCAGATGCAGGTGTATTCCGACCTGCTTGGCAAGACCATTCGCTCGATGATCGAGGTGAAGGAGGAAAAGGATCTGGACAGCCTGTTCAGCGGCGGCAAAACCACTGCGCTGGTCAACACCATTGCCGGTCTGGACGACTTCGAACTCATCACCTTCTTGGTAATTCAGGAAGCCGGATGAGTCATATGTCGCCAATGGAGTCGAACTCCGCGTTCATCAGCTACCCGAAGCAGGCCGCTTTTGGCCGCAACCTACCAAAGAACAAGATCTACGAACACAGCGGAGCCAACACACGGCTGAAAGACTTGTTCGTCGAGCAAGTGGAACAAATCGTCTGGCAATACAAGCTGGCACCGGAAACGATCAACCTGCCCGCTAGACCCAATGTGCCGGAGCTTCAGATCTTCGCCATCCTGCTCAAGACGTCGGAGCTAAATTTGGATGTGTTGCGCTGCATAGATGATGCGGTGCAGTTCCCCATCATCTTCGAGCTGAGCTTTGACGGACGAACGCAGGTAGTCGCCGCATTCAAGCGCCCGAACGAATCAGACGCGAGCCGTTGGGTGTTGAGCGATTACTTTGCGACGGCTTGGGTGCCGAGCGATGTGGACCGCACCGTCATGCCATTGGCGCTCGATTTGGGTGGCTTGTATGAACAGTTACTTCACCGCTTGATTCCAACACCTGCACGCCAGAAAGAAGGCCTTGGTGACTTGGTCGCTCGTGTCGAACTGGTTTCGGCGAAGCAGCGTGAGATCGAGAAGGTCGCCAGCAAGCTTGCCAAAGAAAAACAATTCAACCGCAAGGTGGAGATCAACGCGCTCTTGCGGCAGCTTAAAAACGAACTTGAACAATTGAGCCACTGAGCTTCTTTCACGGAAGCACGGCAGCTAGAGGAAAAATCATGGAAAAATTGAAAATGCACTCACCCAATCTTACGCAGGAAAACGTCGCCCGTATCCGCGAGTTGTTCCCGAATTGTGTTACCGAAGCCAAGGGTGAGGACGGCAATGTGAGACTGGCGGTGGACTTTGACCAACTCCGCCAGGAGCTTACTGAGACGATTGTCGAGGGACCTCAAGAACGTTATCACTTGAACTGGCCAGGAAAGCGTGAGGCGCTGTTGGCCGCAAATGCGCCGATTGCCAAAACGCTGCGGCCTTGCCGCGAGGAAAGCGTGGAGTTCGATGCCACCAAGAACATCTTTATTGAAGGTGACAACCTTGATGCCTTGAGGCTGTTGCAGGAGAACTACCTCGGCAAGGTCAAGATGATCTACATCGACCCGCCGTACAACACAGGGAACGATTTCATCTACGAGGATGACTTTTCTGAAGACGCTTACGATTACTTGCGCCGTTCAAATCAAAAGGATGAAGAAGGCAATAGGCTGGTAGCCAACACGGCAGCCAATGGCCGATTCCATTCCGATTGGTTAACCATGATGTACTCCCGAATTCGACTTGCGAACCGGTTGCTTACTGACGATGGTGTCCTTTTTGTGAGTATTGACGACAACGAAACTCACAACCTTATTTCGATCTGCTCAGAAATCTTTGGGTCTGAAAATTTTGTGGCGCAACTCGCTGTGCAGTTGAATCCAAGAGGAAGGCATCTTGATCGCTTCGTTGCAAAAACGCATGAAGCAATTCTCGTATTTGTCAAAGATGGTCTGAACGTCGCATCGATTCAAGGCCTCGAAAAAGAAGGGCGAATGGTTGAGGAATACAACAAGAAAGATGACAAAGGCCCTTATCGACTACTTGGGTTGCGAAACCGAAATCAAGCGTTCAACCCAACAACGCGTCCAAAACTCTATTATCCGCTGTACGTCGATAACACAACAGGCGCAGTTTCCCTCGTTAGGAATGACGCCCATCAAGCTGAAGTCTGGCCTGACGCGCCTAACGGAGTAAAGACATGCTGGACATGGGGTAAAGATAAGGTCAAAAAAGAGGGGGCTCTTCTTTGCGCAGAACGGACTGGTGACGAATGGCGCATTTACCGAAAAGACTACTTGCACAGCGAGGGCGGCGATGTCGCAAAGACCCTGGTGAAGTCGCTCTGGACAGACAAGGAAATAACAAACGACTACGGCAGAAAAGCAATTAAGGATCTTTTCGGCGCATCTGTCATGGATTTCCCGAAATCCCCCGAACTCATGGCGAAGCTTGTTCGCATTGGAAGTCATTCAAACTCAATAGTCATGGACTTCTTCTCTGGATCGGCATCTACCGCTGAAGCGGTTATGGCGGTCAATGCCGACGATGGAGGAAATAGAAGATTCATCATGATTCAGCTACCGGAGCAAGTAAGCGCTGATTCTTCTGCTTCAAACGCGGGTTTGCTTTCGATAGCAGATATAGGAAAAGAGCGCATACGCCGTGCTGGGAAGAAGATCCTTGAACGCGAAGTAAATGACGCATGGGACCAAGACATCGGGTTCAGAACTCTCAAGATCGACACGTCCAACATGGCCGACATCTACTACGTGCCCGATTTACTGGACAAAGCCAATTTCGACTTGTTTGTTGACAACATTAAGCCCGACCGCACTCCAGAAGATCTGCTGTTTCAAGTTATGCTGGACTGGGGCGTCGATCTGGCCCTACCCATTACTAATCAGTCCATTCAAGGTAAAGACGTGTTTTTTGTCGATGGCAATGTGCTTGCCGCCTGCTTCGACGCTAGCGGCAGCATCGACGAAGCCTTTGTAAAGGAACTGGCCAAGCAGCAGCCCCTTCGTGTGGTGTTCCGCGATGCAGGCTATAGGGACAGCTCGGTCAAGATCAACGTCGAGCAGATTTTTAAGCTCTTGTCGCCCGCCACTGAAGTCAAATGCATTTGAGGGACGAGCAATGAAACTCAAATTCAAGACACAGGCCTATCAGACGGCAGCGGTGCAAGCTGTGGTTGACTGCTTCAAGGGGCAACCACTTGTATCAGCGGAGGCTATCAGCTATCGCATCGACCCGGGCAAGGCCAAGAAAGGAATTGAGGACCTGTTTGCAGAGGGCGGATTCAAGAACGCCGATCTGAAGCTGACTGACCTTGCCGTGCTGGAAAACATCACCCGGGTGCAGCATCAGCAAAACCTGCCGCAGTCCACCGAGTTGGTGAAGACCAGGGTCAGCAAGATCAACCTCGACATCGAGATGGAAACCGGCACCGGCAAGACCTACTGCTACATCAAGACCATATTCGAGCTTAATAAACAGTTTGGCTGGAGCAAATTCATCATCGTGGTGCCCAGCATTGCGATCCGTGAAGGCGTGGCCAAGTCACTCGAGATCACCGCAGAGCATTTCTTGGAGACGTACCACAAGAAGGCGCGTTTCTTCATCTATAACTCCAAGCAGTTACACCATCTGGAGAGCTTTTCGTCGGATGCGGGGATCAACGTGATGGTGATTAACGTGCAGGCGTTTGCTGCCCGTGGCGCTGACAATCGGCGCATCTATGACGAGCTCGATGATTTCCAGTCGCGCCGCCCGATTGATGTGATCAGCGCCAATCGACCGATTTTGATTCTGGACGAGCCACAAAAAATGGAGGGTGCGGCAACCCTGAAGTCCTTGGAGGAATTCAAGGCGCTGATGGTGCTGCGCTATTCGGCCACTCACAAGACCACAAACAACAGGATCCATCGGCTGGACGCGTTGGATGCCTACAATCAGAAGCTGGTGAAGAAAATCTCAGTACGCGGCATCTCAGTGAAGGGGCTGGCGGGCTCCAATGCCTATCTGTACCTGCAATCCATCGATATTTCGAGCAAGGCACCTGTGGCCCGTGTTGAGTTCGAGCAGAAGCTGAAAAGCGGCGAGATCAAGCGTTTAGTGCGCAAGCTCTCCAAGGGCGACAACCTATTCTCTGAAGGTTTTTCAAACGAGCTGGATCAGTACCGTGGCTATGTGGTCGCGGACATCAATGCCAACACGGATACCCTGAGTTTTACGAACGGCGTTGAGCTCTTTGTTGGCGAGGCCATTGGGGATGTCAACGAAGAAGCGCTGCGCCGCATCCAGATTCGGGAAGCCATCAAGGCACACTTCGATAAAGAGCTGGCCCTATTCCAACAAGGTATCAAGGTGTTGACCTTATTCTTCATCGATGAGGTGGCCAAGTACCGCGATTACTCGACAGCGGACGAGAAAGGCAACTACGCACGTATCTTTGAAGAGGAGTACCGCCAGTACCTGAATGAGGTGCTGGATCTGGATGAAACGCCGTATATCAAGTACCTGAAGGGTATTGATGCAGGCAGGACGCACAGCGGCTACTTCTCCATCGACAGAAAGACCAAGCGGCTGGCCGATCCAAATGTGGAGAAACGCGGAGAAAACGCAGGGCTGTCCAATGATGTGGACGCCTACGACCTGATCCTAAAGGACAAGGAGCGCTTGCTGTCACTCGACGAGCCGGTGCGTTTTATCTTTTCGCACTCAGCTTTGCGTGAAGGGTGGGATAACCCTAACGTGTTCGTTATTTGTGCGCTCAAGCACAGCGACAACACCATCTCGCGACGGCAGGAGGTAGGTCGTGGATTACGCTTGTCCGTTAACCAGAGCGGAGACCGAATGGATCACCCCGCCATCGTCCATGACGTAAACGTGCTAACCGTGGTGGCAAGCGAGAGCTATAAGGACTTCGTATCTGCGCTGCAGAAAGACATCAGCGAGTCTTTGTCAGCGCGTCCTAAGGTCGCTGACGAAGCCTATTTCACTGGTAAGGTACTCAAGACCCCAACTGGCGATATTGAAGTCACGCCGCAATTGGCCAAGCAGATCTACAAATACCTGCTCAAGAACGACTACAGCGACGATGCAGACCGCATTACAGGCTCGTACCACGACGCCAAGAAGGAAGGCACCCTTGCTCCGCTGCCCCCGGAACTGCAGCCTCATGCCGAGCAGGTGTACCAGCTGATCGACAGCGTCTTCAGCGACAGCCAGATGTTCGACATCAGCGACGACCGTCGGCCGAAGAAAAATCCGCTCAACAGCAACTTCGAGAAACAGGAGTTCAAGGAGCTGTGGAATCGGATCAATCGCAAGGCAGCTTACAGTGTTGACTTTGATTCGGTGGAATTGGTCAAGAAAGCGGTCGAGGAGCTGGACAAGAGCCTACGAGTGACGCCCTTGCAGTACACGATTCAGAAAGGTGAGCAGATCGATCAGGTGACATCCGATGCGCTGAAGAGCGGTGATGGTTTTAAGGTTTCTGAAACGACTGTTGAGTACGACAAGCAGTCAATTCATTCAACGGTGAAGTACGACCTCATTGGTAAGGTTGCCGAGGGTACGCAACTGACGCGACGCACGACGGCGGACATCCTTAAAGGCATAAGTGTTGCGATATTTGCGCAGTTTCGTACCAATCCTGAAAGCTTCATCGCCGAAGCAATTCGACTGATCAATGAGCAGAAGGCGACGATGATCATTCAGCACTTGGCCTACGACCCCGTTGAAGACAAGTTTGATTTGGACATCTTCACCTCTGGCCAGACCAAACAGGACTTCAGTAAGGCCGGTGACAAGCTCAACCGTCACATCTACGACTACGTAATCACCGACTCCGGCACTGAACGCGATTTTGTCAAAGAGCTGGACACCTGTACCGACGTGGTCGTGTACGCCAAATTACCGCGAGGCTTCCTGATCCCCACGCCGGTTGGCGATTACAACCCTGACTGGGCGATTTCGTTCAAGGAAGGAACAATCAAGCATGTGTACTTTGTGGCTGAAACCAAGGGCTCAATGTCATCAATGGATTTGCGCCCGATTGAGGCTACAAAAATTGAATGCGCACGGAAATTCTTCGACGAGATCAATAGGAAGTATGCCCCCGAGAACGTCAAGTACGATGTGGTGAACAGCTTCGGGAAGCTGATGGAGCTGGTGAAGTAAGCAGGATCAGCGTCAAAACAGATCTAGCTCAAAAAACGATCTGTTGCTTATTGAATATTCATGGCAAAAGAGAGAGTCCTGTATTGAGCCGCTAAAGCTTTGCTCAGACAGGACTTTTTTTATCCAATGCGTTTTCGGACGCTGAGAACCTAACAGACCACGAGCACTACCATCAGTAGTAGTAAGCGCATCATTATGAACATCAGAGCAGCCCCATAAGGGCCACGAAGTGCGGGCTTCGTCGCATCAACCTTTTGGAAAACCGCAGCACCTGACTCCTTGGAGCGGTCATACCCATCCACAACCGTCGCGCCCCCAAGGGTCAGCCAACACAACCCCGAAAAAAACCCCGAAGATAGCCAAACCAAAGCCATCCCTTTACCATCCCGCGGCTGGCTGGATGCCTCGCAGAGAAAACCGGTTGGCACGTGGAACACTCAACCTGCACAAGGAAGGCGACAAAACATGAGCTTCATCGAAACAATTCAATCCAAAGAAGTCGATATCTACATATCGCTTTTCTTCACTATCCTCGGCCTGTTTCTGGGCGCCATTCTGGATCGATTCCTGAAAGGCAGCGCACCGCAATCCGCTCATCAGCCAGGCCATTCTGTAAACCTGACCTTCAACACGGTGGTAAATCCACCGCCGGGCGTGAACGCCGCAAGCACAAACCAAGATATGACCCCGGTCATCTGGATGATGATGGTGATTGCCGGACTCATTTATCTGTTTTTCAGGGTTGAAATACTCAACCTGCTTTCCTGGATCACGCTGTTCACTATTTCACTGTGGGCTGGAGGAACGCTGCATAGCCTTTACCGGGGCTTCTTCGCGGGCAGTCAGTGGGTCGTTGCGCTGTTTTTCTCCTTGGCATTCTGCGTGGCCGCCACCTTCATCACCGACGAAGCCTTTACGCCTACTCTGGCGCCGCAAAACTTTCAGTACAGCCAGCAGATCATCAATGAGCAGGGCCTGACGGGGATAAAAAAATATTTTGTCTTGCTAGACATGCACTGGTTCTTGCTACACCTGATAGGCGTAATGCTGTTTATCTATACCAGCTTTCGCATGATGTTTTTTTCAACCTACTTCATCGTTGCGGGTGCTCATGCCAATAACAATGGCACTCACGAACCATGGCTTTCCAGAAAAACCCGTAAGTACGCCAATCTGCGCAAAAACATCATTTTCATGCCGATCTTGCTGGTTCTCGCGTACCTGCTCGCCTCGGGTCTCGCGTTCGACTGGTTGATCCACACGATGCCAAATCAGGTCAATGCGTTGATGAATACGGTGCTGTATGGGCGCTGATATTTTCATTACGAGCTGAATGAAGACTGTGGGGCGCCCACTAAACAGGCTGAAGCGAGATGAATTTTTCTTCACTGCGCCCAGCCCGGCCAGCCTGTAAAGTCCACTCGCTCATTCAAGAAACTACGGTTCGCCCGCGCTCCTAGCGGGCTTTTTTTCGCCTCTGCTTCTCCATATCTTGCCGCCCCCCACCATATGCGCGACTCTGCCAGCATCCCGCCCTCGCCAAGGATCGCTCGATGCCGCTGTTATCCCTGCCCTGCCCGCGCCTGACACTGGCCATCCTCTCCCCCGATCAAGCCGAGCTGGAAACCGCGTTCTACCAACGCAACCTGCGCCACCTCGCCCCGTGGTCCCCCATCCGCACCACCGACTACTTCTCCACCGCCAACATTCGCCGGCGCTTGGAAATCCAGGCCAGTGCTTTCGAAGCAGGCCTGGCCATGCATTTCGCGTTGCTAACGCCGGACGGCCAGCAAATGATCGGCGCCTGCAATTTCAGCGGGATCATTCGCGGGGCGTTTCAGGCGTGTTATTTGGGTTATCACATCGATGAGGCCCATCAAGGGCAGCGTTTAATGCAGGAGGCGCTGGAGGCCGGGATCGGTTACATGTTCGATACGCAGAACTTGCACCGGATCATGGCCAATTACATTCCTGGCAATGAGCGCAGTGCGCGGCTGCTTGAGCGCCTGGGTTTTGAACGTGAGGGCTACGCAAAGGATTATCTGAACATTGCCGGGCGCTGGCAGGACCATGTGCTGACGGCGCTGGTCAATCCCGGTTTCGAGGCGCCGGATCAGCGTTGGTCGCGGCGCCTTGGCTGACGTTCAACCCGTGTTTTTCTGAACGCGTTCAGAGCAAGACTTCAGGCTGAGCGCTAAAGACTTTCTGTGTGCGCTTGTTCACTACCGGCAGCTCCAACCGCGCGCGTCCGTAGAAGGCCAACGCCGTCAGCAAACAGGTCAGCCATACGAAGATTCCCGCCCAGAACGTGTGGGACATGTAGTGCCAACCTTGCAGGACGCGGGTGGTGCCATAGATCAAACCCAGCAGCAGCGAGCCCCACAGGATCGCGCTGGAAAAACGCCACTGATACCGGCGCGCCACGAAGTACAGCGCCAGCATGGTGAAACCGCCCGACGCATGGCCGCCTGGCCAGCAGCGGCCACTCCCGGCTTCATGGAACAGTTGGAAATTGCTGTACCACTCGATGTGAGGCATTTTCCCGCCGTACAACGTGGTTTCGATCGGGCAGTAAACGCTGGTGTGGGATTTAAGGAAGTGGATCACGCCCGTGCAGAGCGCGAACGCGACCACGACAAAGAAAAAATCCTTACGGTGATTTGCGGTAAAGCGCAGCACGGGCGCGACTTTATTGCGTTCCAGAAAGGCGCCAAGTCGCGGGCGTTTGTGCGGATTGACCAGTGGCCAGACCAGCGACAGCATCGCGCCGATCAAGGCGATTTCTGCCGTCCAGTTCGGAATGATCCGCGCCCATTTGTGGGTCAGTTTTTCGAAAAAATGGATTTTATCGATCGGGAAGGTTTGCGTGAGCGGGTCGAACAGGACATTGCTGAAGGCGATGTCGATTCGGGTCATGTCGAACATCAGAAACACGACGGCCGCACAGACCAACGGAATGCCGACGTTATACGCGTAGAAACGGGATTTCATTGGGTAGTTACCGTGCGCCAGTCGGAGGCTTCGATGAAGCCGAGCATCTCCGGAGCCGCCGGGTTGGCAGCGGAGACAAACAGTGACGAGCCGTAGCCCATGTTCGCGGCCGGTGCCTTGAGGTCTTTCTCGATCTGCGCCATGCACTCGCTGTGGGTCACCAGAATCAGGTTGCGTCCGGGGATCTTGTGCGCCAGCGCATCCTGCAGCATGCGACCTCTGCAGTTGATCAGCCAGTCGTCGCCACTGGCGGCGTGGTTGAACATATAACCGGCCGTCTGCACCGTGCGCATTGACGGGCTGTTATAGATGTCAGCGTTGGCCAGGCCCAGTTGCTCGAACCGGGCGCCGACTGCCACCGCGACACTGCGCGAGCGGTCGGTGATGCCGTCATTGCCACTCAGGCACGCAGCTTTGGAGTGATCGCAACGCTCGACGTGGCGCACCAGCACAATCATCTCGCCTTTGGCCCACCCTGCCGCCAAAGCCTGCGCACCCGCAATATTACCGTGGGCCAGGTCCGGTACTGCGTTGGGTGCCAGCAACCACAGGGTCAGCGGGATGACCAGTATCGATGCCGCCAGCACCACCCATGTATCGCGCAAACGCGCCAGACCGCTCAGGTCGATCGAGCGTTTGATGCCAAACAGACTCAGTCTCAATTCCACAAAAAACGCCTCGCCGCTTTGCTTCGCAGGTCATTCGATGCGGCGAAGGTACGCAGACGCGCGTGGTCAGTCAGTGAAAGCCATGTGAAAAAGTTCTTGGGATGGGCTGCTGTGAACTCCATTCGACAAAAACCTTTCAGCTCTCGGATTTGCGGCCGATACAGACCTGCTAACACCCCTGCTGGCTCAAAAGAACAACAATCTTCCAGCCTAACCGACGACAAGAAACCCAACGTTTCTGGAGGATTTGCATGAATAGCTGGTTCGGTAACATCAGCGTGAACATGAAACTCGGCCTGGGCTTCGGCCTGGTCCTGGCCCTGACCTGCATCCTGGCGCTGACCGGCTGGACCAGCCTCGGTGGCCTGATCGACCGCAGCAACTGGATGAGCGACATCACTCAGCTCAACTCCGGGCTGACCAAACTGCGCGTAGTGCGTCTGCAGTACATGCTGACCAACGGCGATGAAACCGCCGCGCAGAACGTACAGACCACCCTTGAAGGCTTTGCTGCCCAGCAGCAGGCGCTGATCAGCAAATTCAAGAGCCCGGAAAACGTCAAGCTGCTCAAGCAGCAGGCGGCGACCATCGCTGAATACCAGACCTCGCTGAACAAAATGCGCAACGCCTATCGCACCGGCAACAGCGCGCGCGACACCATGAGTGCCAACGCCCAGACCGCGTACAACCTGATCGAATCGATCAGCCAGCGTGTGCAGCAGATGGAGTTGAGCGATCAGCGTTTCGAGCAGTTCTCGGCCGTCACTGCCGCGAAGGAAGCGTTCATCCTTGCGCGCTATGAAGTGCGTGGTTACACCGCGACCAGTAACGCCGACACCGAGCAGAAAGCCGTCGGCCAGATTGACGCGGCCATCGCCAGCCTCAAACCGCTGAATGCGCAATTTGCCGCGACTCAACAAGACGCGTTGCGCCAATTGGAAACCGCGCTGACCAGCTATCGCAGCGCGTTGATGGCGTACAAGAACGCCAATACCGAGGCCGTGCAGGCGCGTAAGGAAATGACCGATCAGGGCACGACTATCGTCGCCCTGAGCGAGCAGTTGTATCAGATTCAACTTGACCGTCGTGATGTCGAAAGCGCCCAGGCGCGCACCTTTCAGTTGATCAGCACGTTGCTGGCGCTGCTGGTGGGCATCATTGCTGCCGTGATCATCACCCGTCAGATCACCCGTCCGTTGCGCGAAACCCTGGCCGTGGTCGAACGCATCGCCAGCGGCGACCTGACCCAGAACGTCACCGTCACCCGTCGTGACGAACTCGGCGTGCTGCAACAAGGCATTGCCCGCATGGGCGTGACCCTGCGTGACTTGATCAGCGGCATTCGCGATGGCGTAACGCAGATTGCCAGCGCCGCCGAAGAACTCTCGGCCGTGACCGAGCAGACCAGCGCCGGCGTGAACAGCCAGAAGATCGAGACCGATCAGGTCGCCACCGCGATGCACGAGATGACTGCCACCGTGCAGGAAGTCGCGCGCAACGCCGAAGAAGCCTCGCAAGCCGCCGCTGCTGCGGATGGCGAAGCCCGTGAAGGCGACAAGGTGGTGAACGAAGCCATTGCGCAGATCGAGCGTCTGGCCAGCGAAGTGGTGCGTTCGACCGAAGCGATGAGCGTGCTCCAACAGGAAAGCGACAAGATCGGCAGCGTCATGGACGTGATCAAGGCGGTTGCCGAACAGACCAACCTGCTCGCGCTCAACGCCGCGATTGAAGCGGCGCGTGCCGGTGAAGCCGGTCGTGGTTTTGCTGTGGTTGCCGATGAGGTGCGTGGTTTGGCCCAGCGTACACAGAAATCCACCGAGGAAATCGAAGGTCTAGTCGCCGGTCTGCAGAACGGCACTCAGCAAGTTTCGGCGGTGATGAACAACAGCCGCGCGCTGACCGACAGCAGCGTCGCCCTGACGCGCAAGGCTGGCGTATCGCTGGAAAACATCACCCGCACGGTGTCGAATATCCAGTCGATGAACCAGCAAATTGCTGCCGCCGCCGAACAGCAAAGCGCCGTGGCCGAAGAGATCAGCCGCAGCATCATCAACGTGCGTGACGTGTCGGAGCAGACCGCAGCGGCGAGTGATGAGACTGCTGCGTCGAGTGTTGAACTGGCGCGCCTGGGTGGTCAGTTGCAGCAGATGGTCAGCCACTTCCGCGTTTGATGTTCGTCTTGCGCTGAGGCTGAAAAACAATCGCGAGCAGGCTCACTCCTACAGGGTCCAGGTCGAACACAACATGTGTGAACACCTCGGAACCCTTGTAGGGGTGAGCCTGCTCGCGATGGCGGTTAGTCAATCAAATCAAGGTTGGCTGACACTCCGCATTCGCGAGCAAGCCCGCTCCCACACTGGATTTTGGTGGTACCCCCGATTTTTGATCAACCCGCAAATACCTGTGGGAGTGAGCCTGCTCGCGAAGGCGGTGGGTCAGCAAAATCAACGGTGCCTGACACTCCGCGTTCGCGAGCAACCCCGCTCCCACACTGGATTTGTGTGGCACTCCGGATTTTGACCAACCTGCAAAAACCTGTGGGAGCGGGCTTGCTCGCGAAAGCGGTGGGTCAGCAAAATCAACGGTGCCTGACACTCCGCATTCGCGAGCAACCCCGCTCCCACACTGGATTTGTGTGGCACTCCGGATTTTGACCAACCTGCAAAACCCTGTGGGAGCGGGCTTGCTCGCGAAAGCGGTGGATCAGCAAAATCAACGGTGCCTGACACTCCATTCGCGAGCAAGCCCGCTCCCACACGGGATTTGTGTGGCAGTCCGGATTTTGATCAAACCGCAAAAACTCTGTGGGAGCGGGCTTGCTCGCGAACGCGGTGGGTCAGGAAAAACATTGCTGACTGATACTGCGCATTCGCGAGCAGGCTCGCTCCCACAGGTTCAGACCTGCCACGGATTGATCACTTCAATCCCGGAAAACTCGAAATCCCGGACATTGCGCGTAGCAATCGAGGCGCCGCGGCCTCGGCAGATCGCCGCGATTTGCGCATCGGCCATTGCGATCCCCCGCCCCTTCGCCTCTGCATCGGCTACCAGCGCCGCGTACTCGACGGCTGCGTGCGCATCGAATGGCAAAATGCGTCCGGCAAAATCCTCTTCAAACATTGCCAAGGCATGGGCCTGCAGTTTTTGTTTACGCTTGCCGGAAGGCAATCGAGCGATGCCGTGAAGTATCTCCGCCACGGTGATCGCACTGACGGCCAGGTCCATGGCCGGCTGCGCATCCACCCAGGCGAGCACTCGGGCCTCGGGTTCGATGCGCATGAATTCGGATAGAACATTGGTATCGAGGACTATCATTCAGAGAAGTCCACCCCGACCGGCTTCTCAGCACGTGAGGGCAAATCGAGGTCGACTCCGCCCGCGCTGCTGAAACGCTGGCGAATACGACTGCCGAGCCCCCCGGCTCGATCAACCGTCGTGAGTGCCCGGCCCAGAATCAGCCGAGCCTCTTCTTCCATGGAGTGCCCGTTGTGCGCGGCGGTGATGCGCAGCTGCTCTTTGAGCTTCTCGTCAAGGTTTCGAATGGTGATGCTGGCCATGTCGCCCTCCTGCCATCAATGAAATCATTGATGGCAGGCTAGCATATTGTCTGATTGCCAAGTACACCGCAGATCTCCTGTGGGAGCGGGCTTGCTCGCGAACGCGGTGGGTCAGGAAAAACATTGCTGACTGACACTGCGCATTCGCGAGCAAGCCCGCTCCCACAGGGGGTTCTATGGTTCACACCAGAATTGTGATGTGCCGATCAGGCGGGATACCCGGTGATTCTGCGAATGCTTTGGTACAGCGGTTTGAGCTGTCGATACATGCGCAGATAGACGTCTTTGTACAGTTGCTCGTAGATCTTCTGCGCCTCGGGTTGTGGATTGAAGACCGCACCGACGCGAGTCATCGCCGCAATGGCCGATGGAAAATCCCTGTGCAGCCCCAACCCCACCGCACAGCAAATCGCCGCACCTAACCCAGACGCTTCATAGACATGCGGCCGCTCAGCCGGCAGGCCGAAAATATTGGCGGTCAATTGCATCGCGGCATCACTTTGCGAGCCGCCGCCAGCCACGCGCAGGCGCTTGATCGAGACTTTCGAACGCCGCTCGATATTTTCCATGCCCTGACGCAACGCATACGCCAAGCCTTCAAGAATCGCCCGATAGATATGCGCGCGGGTGTGCACGTCGCCGAAGCCGATCATCGCGCCTTTGGCTTCCACACCTGGTTCGCGGATGCCTGGTGACCAGTAGGGTTGCAGCATCAAGCCCATCGAGCCCGGCGGCACGGCGTTAACCAGTGCGTCGAACAGTTGCTCTGGTTCGATGCCCTGCTCTTTCGCCTGCTGCATTTCGCGCAGGCCGAATTCATTCTTGAACCAGCTGACCATCCAGTAACCGCGATAAATCATCACTTCGCAGTTGTACTGATCCGGCACGGCCGAGGGGTATGGCGGGATCAGCGGGACGATTTCCAGGTAGCGTGAGCGGGTGCTGGTGATGGTCGCGGTGGTGCCGTAGGACAGGCAAACGGTGCTCGCATCGACCACGCCGGAACCGATCACTTCGCAGGCCTTGTCCGCGCCTGCGGCAATTAATGGAAGGCCTTCGGGAATGCCGGTGCGGCGGGCGGCTTCGGCCGTGATGTGGCCGAGGGTTTCGCCGGGTTTGTGCAGGGTCGGTAACTGCTCTGGACGCACCGCCAACGCCTGCCATTTCCAGTCAGTCGGCGCTGCCCATTTCAGCCGTTTGAAGTCGAAGGGCAGATAGCCAACGCAGCAGCCGACCGAATCGACGAAACGCCCGCAGAGGCGATGAGTGAGAAAGCCCGAGAGCAATAAAAACTTGTCGGTCGCCGCCCACACTTCAGGCTGATGGCGGGCGATCCAGTTGGCTTCGGCCTGGGCGCGAAAATAATCCACCGTCGCGTTGGCGCCGACCAGTTTGAACAGCCAGCCCCACGGCCCTTTGATGCCGCCCTCGACTTCAGTCTGGCGTTGATCGAGCCAGACGATCGCCGGGCGCAGCGGCTTGCCCTCGGCATCGACATTTATCACGGTGCCGCGCTGGGTGGTGAGGGACACGCCGGCAATCTGCGCAGGGTCGATGCCGGTCTGCTGCCAGAGTTGCTGACAGGCCTCGCCGAGCTTCGCCCAGTAATACTCCGGATCCTGCTCGGCCCAACCGGGTTGCGTCGAGTAGTAAGCCTGCAGATCGACTTTGCCTTTGCCGAGCAGATTGCCCTGCAGATCGAAGAGCAACGCGCGCACGCTTTGGGTGCCGTTATCAATGGCCAGCAGGTACTTTTTCTCGGTCATGACGTGATCTCCGGCAACCCGTGATCGCGCAGCCACAGCAAACGATAACGCTGAATCTCCCCTTGCCAGCGTTCATCGTCCCAGGCCAATCGCGGCTGGCAGAGCGTGCGGATCGCGGGGAAATAATCTTCACCACCGCGCGGCAGCAACAGGCCCAACCGGGTTCGCCGCAGCAACAAATCATCCAGATGCACAACCATTTCCGCCTCGCAGGCAAACGCCAGTTCCGCCCACAACGTATCGGTGACGCCGACCGTTTCCTGGCCGAGTTCGGCGAGCAGTTGCGCCAGCCTCGGCAGGTCTCGACCATGACGCCCAGCCAGTCGCCGCCATTGACTGGCGCTCAGTCCGGGAATGGTCAGCGGTGGCACCGTGGCGAACACTGGCGCGCCGTCGTCGATAAAGGAGCGCCCCAACATCGCCGCGCAGGCCTTGAGCACTTCAATCGCTTGCGGACGAAACGTGGTCAGTTTGCCGCCGGCCAAGGTCACGCAACCCGGCTCCTGCCACAGCACATGTTCGCGGGTTTCGTTTGACGGCTTGTCCTGATGCGCACCCACCGCCCTGCCCACCACCGGACGCACGCCTGACCAAGTCGAAAGCACATCATCAACGCCCACTTCTGCACCTGGAAATTGCTGCTGGCAAGCGGCAAGCAGATAGTCGAGTTCTTCACTGGAAATGCGCGCGCTCTGGTCCAGATCTTCGCGGTGATCCAGGTCCGTGGTGCCAACCACCGTCGCGCCTTCCCACGGAAAAACAAACACCGGCCGCCGGTCGCGCTCATGCAGAAACGTGAACGCCTGAGCCACCGGAAGACGCCAACCGGGCAGCAACAAATGACTGCCGCGCAACGGTCGCAATTGCCGTGGTGCCTCGGTTGGCCGCAAGCGCTCAGCCCACGCGCCGGTAGCCACGGCCAGCACGCCAGAGCGCAATTGCAGCGTCGCGCCGCCCTCGCCATCGTCGACCTGAACCCCACTCACTCGCCCGCCGTCACGCAGCAGTTGTGTGACCCGCACACCACTGACAATCACCGCGCCATCGGCCCTAGCCTCGCGCAATATGCGCATCACCAGCCGCGCATCATCGGTCAGTGCATCGACAAAACAGCTGCCGCCCAGCAGGCCATTTTCCTTCACCCCAGGGGCGAGAAAACGCAGCTGCTGCGCGTCGTGAAAACGATGATTACGGCGCCCGGCCAAGGCGTCGTACACCGAGAGCAAGCCGCCCATGACGCGCGGCCCGGGAAAGCCGCCGCGATAGTGCGGCATCATGAAACTCATCGGCTCCACCAGCCCCGGCGCCTCGTCGAGCAAACGCTGGCGCTCATGCACCGAATCGCGGGTCAGCCGCCACTGGCCCTTGGCGATGTAACGCAAACCGCCGTGGACCATTTTCGATGATCGACTCGAAGTGCCCCAGGCAAAATCACGCTGCTCCAGCAGCAGACAACGCCAGCCCCGGCGCGCCGCTTCACGGACAATCCCGGCGCCGCTGATACCGCCGCCGATGACGATTACATCCCAGGTTTCATCCGCCAGCGTCGGCAGAATCTGCTCGCGCCATTGCGAGTTCCAGTCCGCCGTCATGGCCGCGACTCTGGCAACAACGTGCCGGGATTGAGGCGCCCGTCCGGATCAAAATGCTCGCTCAGCGCCTGCAAGGTCTGCATCGCCAGCGGGCCTTTTTCGCGTAGCAGATACGGCGCGTGATCCTTGCCGACGCCGTGTTGATGACTGATGGTGCCGTGGTTATCAACGATGGTTTGACTGGCGGCGTGTTTGAGCGCCCGCCAGCGCGCCAGCGTCGCGGCATAGTCCGCCGCCGGGCGAAACACGTAGGTGGTGTAAATGCTCGAGCCTTCGCCGTAGACGTGGGACAAATGGGTGAACACATGCACGCGCTCGCCCTCGGCGGCCAAGGCGTCGCGCAGACTGTTTTCGATCAGGTAGAGCAAGTGATCAACGTTGCTCCAGTCGGTGGCGGTTTCGAGGGTGTCGACGACGTAACCGGCATTCCACAGGTTCTCCCGCAGGTAGGGAAAACGGAAGCGGTTCTGCGCCCACTTCTTGCCCAGCAGGGTGCCGGTGAACACACCGCCAAAGGCTTTCAGATGCTGACGCGCCTGTTTCAGCGACAGTGCATTCTGCTGGCGATTGCCGGTCACGCCAAAGGTCAGCAGGCATTTGCCGTCGCCTGCGCCGCGCAGCTTGAGGTACTTTTCCAGCCAGGCAATCTGCTGCGGATGACCAGCCAGCGCCAGTTGCGTTTCGGTTTCCACCGCGTTCGACAGGCGCAGCATCGACAGCGGCACGCGCGCCTGCGCCAGTTGCCGGATCGCTCGTAACGCCTGCGCCCAGTCGGGCAGGAAGACTCCGTAGAAACGTTCGTCCTCCGGCAACGCGCTGATCCGCACTTTGACTTCGGAAATGATCCCGAAACGGCCCTCGCAACCGAGCACCACCTCACGCAGATCAGGACCTGCCGCCGACGCCGGGAACGTTGCAATCTGCAGAGGCCCGGCAAAAGTTTCCAGGGTGCCGCCGGCAAACAACTGCTCGATCCGCCCATAGCGCAACGACTGCTGGCCACTGGAACGACTGGCCACCCAACCGCCCAGCGTCGACACCTCCCACGACTGCGGGAAATGCCCGAGCGTGTAGCCGCGTGCGCGCAACTGGCTTTCCACTTGCGGCCCGGTCGCACCGGGGCCGAACGTCGCCAGCAGGCTCTGTTCGTCGAGGTCGGTCAGGCGATTCATCCGCGCCAGCGACACCGTCAGCACCGGGCGCGTGGAGCTTGGCGGGTTGATATGCCCGGCCACTGATGTGCCGCCGCCGTACGGAATCAGGCACAGGTCCCGGTCATGGGCGAGCGCCAGCAATTGACGGATCTGTTCGGCGGTTTCGGGAAAGGCCACGGCATCGGGATAAGTGCCCAGCGCGCCTTCGCGCAACGCCAGCCAGTCCGGCAGGCTCTGGCCGCGCGCGTGCAGCAGGCGATCGTGGGTATCGACGCTGTACAGACGATGTGGCACCAGACGCGAGGTCGGCACTTGCGCCAATGCCGCTTCCAGTGTGGCATCAGGCAACGCGCGGCCAGCGCCCAAGCGTTCATGGAGAAATGTCGTGCCCTGGACCGGCATTTCGACCACCGTGCCTGCCTCTCCCCAGCCGTTCCAGCGTCGCATGCGTGTGTCCTTCTTTCGCCGTCGGATCAAGCCTCCATACTAGTCAGCGCTGGGAAAGTGTCACGGTCGCTTCCGGCCAGATCCTGTAGCGAATGGCGTCAGACGTCAGGCCATTTACTTTCGCCGGGCAATCCACTTACCTTGCGGGCACTCATTCACCAAAGCGCCGTCGATCAAAGGACCGCGAACATGCCATCGCTCGGCTTCACCTCCGTTCCGCCGTTGCTCAAATACCTGCGCCATGCCGAACAGTTGGGCATGACCATCGAGCCTGCGTTGGCGGCGGCCGGGTTGGACGCGCAGCAATTGAACGACAACACCCTGCGTCTGCCCGGCGAGGCTCACGAGCGCTTGCTGGATTATTTCTGCGAGCATTCGGACGATCCATTGTTCGGGCTGCATGCGGCGAATTTTGTCCTGCCCAATTCCTGGAGCGTGCTCGGTTACATCACCATGAATTGCGCGACGTTGGGCGATGCGATGAGCCGGATCATGCCGTTCGAAAAACTGGTCGGCGACATGGGCATCAGCCGCGCCGAGGTGCATGGCGATCACGTTCATCTCATCTGGACCTGCCGCTACGAGCGGCCCCGGATTCGTCGGCATCTGGTGGAAAACGTGCTCGGTTCATGGCTGCACTACGCGCGCTGGATCGCCGACACGCAGCTGTCGCCGGCCTGCGTGTGGCTGGAGCATTCGCGACCGAATGAGGTGACGCTAGCCGAGTACGAAGCGTTTTTCGGTTGCCCGGTGTTGTTCGATCAGGCGTATTCGGCGCTGGTGGTGCCGCTGGCTTATTTGCAGTTGCCGCTGCGCCAGGCCGATGCGCAATTGCTGCGAACGCTGGAAGAACACGCGATGGGTTTGCTGGCGACGCTGGAGGAGGCGTCGCTCGGGGAGCAGGTGAAAAACATTTTGCGCGGATTGCTCAAGGAAGGCCTGCCGCGCAAGGAGCAAGTGGCCGAACAGCTTTGCGTTTCGGTGCGCACGTTGCAGCGGCAATTGCAGCAGGTCGGGACGTCGTATCAGCAGATTCTCGATGAGCTGCGTCAGGAGCTGGCGGAGCACTATTTGCTCAACAGCACGTTGCCGGTTCAGGACATTGCGCAGTATCTGGGGTTTACCGAACCGCGTTCGTTTCATCGCACGTTCAAGAGCTGGCGCGGGATGCCGCCGGGGGAGTTTCGGCTGCGGAATCGGCGGTGAATGTGCGGGCCCTATCGCGAGCAGGCTCACTCCTACAAGGTTTTGTGGTGTACGCAAAATTTGCGTTCACCGAGATCAACTGTAGGAGTGAGCCTGCTCGCGATGAGGCCAGCCGCTACACCCATTAAACAAGCCCTGCCACTACTGTTTAAAGCAACCCATCATTCCGCGAAACCACCCACAATTCCTTGCGCCGCTGCCTACGCCTGCGCCAGAATCCGCCGGCTTGTGTGCCCCAGACCTCATCGCTACTGTGGTTGCGTCACTGCCCATCAGTGATCGGGTTTAGTAGCCCGGAATATTTGGGGTGCATAGCTCATCAGACAGTCAGGTCTCGCCTGAACTTTATGGTGGCTGTGTGCAGGGCGCCTTCGGGCGCGCCGGTTTCCCAG
Source organism: Pseudomonas sp. SWRI111 (assembly GCF_014268555.1). Taxonomy (NCBI): domain Bacteria; kingdom Pseudomonadati; phylum Pseudomonadota; class Gammaproteobacteria; order Pseudomonadales; family Pseudomonadaceae; genus Pseudomonas; species Pseudomonas sp. SWRI111. The sequence continues at coordinate 301,624 of NZ_JABWQQ010000003.1, forward strand.
ATCCCCGGTCTACTAACCTGCGCACAGCTGCCTCCATTTCCTTTAGTAGGGAAGCGGTGGCCAGCCAAAATGAGGATCTGGATATTTTCAAAGTAACCCCAAACCCGCCAACCACCGACCCGGCATCCCCCTACCAATCCCCCGACTCAAAGAAATTCCACGAAGCCGCCGACCGCGCCCTCGACCATTACCTCGGCACGTCCAGCGCTGAATTCATGGCTCCACCCTACACACCCAATACGCTGTACATGGCCAATCCCGAGGCCGACAACGAATCGCTGCTGGCCGATGCCTGCGAAACGCTGGGGTCAGCGACGGTGATGCTCAACAATCAGGCAGGGCTGGTAGACGGCTCGCAGCGCAAGACCTTGCAGGGCATTGCGCAGATTGTGATGGTCGCGGAGATGGCGGTGAATCGGGTGTTGGATCGGTTGGTGCCGACGGAATGAGGTGACGGCCCGCAAGCGATTCCGATGGAGGGCTTGCGGGCTGTTTCTGCGCGGTAAACGGGCTATCGGGCCTTCAGCTCAAAGACTGATCGCATTGGTAAACACCAACCGATTGCCAAACGGATCAGCAATGGTCATGTCCTGGCTGCCCCACGGCATCGCCTGAATCTGCGGGTGCGAAAACGTGTAGTTCTTGGCGATCAACTGCTGCTGAAGCGCCTCCAGCTCATCGGTCTCGATACGCAGCGCCGAACCCGGACACGCATCGCCGTGATGCTCGGACAAATGCAACACACACTCACCCCGCGACACCTGCAGATACAGCGGAAAATTCGCTTCGAAGCGATGCTGCCAGTCGACCTTGAAACCGAGAAAATCGACGTAGAACTCGACAGCCTTGGCCTCATCGAAGATCCGCAGGATCGGGGTGGTTTTGCCCAAGCTCATGGGGTGCTCCCTGACTGATTGGCCCCACAGTGTAGACGGGGAGGATGTCAGCAAATCGGCTTGTGGATGGCTTTCTTTAATCTCATAGTGCCATCACTGTGACGCACGCCACGAATCCTTAACGAAAGTTGCCGCGCAGATCACCCTGACGCGCGAGAAACCGCCCTGCCCTGCTCCCATTCGCCTGCCCGTCGCGATAGCTCAACACGCCATTGACCCACACCCCGTCAATCCCCTGCGCGGCACGTTGCGGATCATTGAAATCGGCCACATCGCGCACGGTTTGCGGATCAAACAACACCAGATCCGCCCAATGTCCTTCACGTATCGCGCCTCTTTCCTGCAAACCAAAACGCGCCGCCGACAGACCGGTCATCTTGTGCACAGCGGTGTGCAGCGGAAACAGCCCGACGTCACGGCTGAAATGGCCGAGCACCCGTGGGAAAGCGCCCCACAGGCGCGGATGCGGGAACGGGTCTTCCGGCAGTCCGTCAGAGCCGACCATCGAAAGCGGATGGGCGAGGATTCTTCTGACATCGGCCTCGTCCATGCCGTAGTACACAGCGCCTGCCGGTTGCAGGCGTTTCGCGGCGGCCTCCAGCGAAACGTTCCACTCGCCAGCAATGTCGATCAGGTCGCGCCCGCTGACTTCCGGATGCGCTGTCGACCAGGTGATGGTGATGCGGTGGGCGTCGGTCACTTGCTTCAAATCCAGCGTCGAAGAACTCGCCGCATAGGGATAGCAATCGCAACCGACCGGATGGGTTTTCGCTGCCTCTTCCAGCGCTGCGAGCAATTGCGGACTGCGTCCCCAGTTACCGACGCCGGCACATTTGAGGTGGGAAATGATCACCGGCGACTGCGCGTGTCGGCCGATCTGAAACGCTTCATCCATCGCCTCCAGCACCGGGGCGAATTCGCTGCGCAAATGAGTGGTGTACACCGCGCCGAACGCCGTCAGTTCTTCGGTCAGTTGCATGACTTCATCAGTCGAGGCGTTGAAGGCGCTGGCGTAGGCCAGACCTGTGGATAAACCCAACGCGCCGGCCTCGAGGCTGTCGCGTAACTGTTCGCGCATGGCGGTGATTTCGCCGGGCGTCGCAGTGCGGAACAAGTCGTCGAGGTGGTTGCTGCGCAACGCGGTGTGACCGACCAGTGCGGCCACGTTCAGCGTGGTGTCGGCCGCTTCGACGGCTGCGCGGTAGTCGCTGAAACGCGGATAAATAAACGCCGCTGCGCTGCCGAGCAGGTTCATCGGATCCGGCGGATTTCCGTTCAGGCTGACCGGCGAAGCGCTGATCCCGCAGTTGCCGACAATCACTGTGGTCACGCCCTGGCTGAGCTTGGGCAGCATCTCTGGCTGGCGGATCACCACGGTGTCGTCGTGGGTGTGCACGTCGATGAAACCCGGTGCCAGCACGCGGCCGGCGGCGTCGATTTCTTCGCTGGCGTTGGCATTGTGGAGATTGCCGATGCGCTCGATGCGGCCATTGAGAATCGCCACGTCGGCCTTATAGCCGGGCGTGTTGCTGCCGTCGATGACCAAGGCGTTGCGGATCAGGGTGTCGTACTGCATGTCAGTCTCCCAGCGGCAGGTGATCATCGCCGCCACGGTATTCGTCGAGGGCGAGTTTGATCCGCCGCAGACGTTCTTGATTGTCTTCAGGGCTTGCCAGCGCCAGCTCGGTGGCGAGCACGTCGATGGCCAGCAGCATGCCGTAGCGCGCGGCTGTCGGTTTGTAGATGAAGGAGGTTTCCGCGCCTTGCAGCGGCAGCACTACGTCGGCCAATTCCGCCAGTGGTGAATCGCCGCGAGTGATGGCGAGAATGCGTGCGCCGTAGTTGCGCGCCAGCTCCACCGTTTCCAAAAGCTCCGGGGTGATGCCGGTCAGCGAGCAGACGATCAGCACCTGTTCGGCGTTGAGGCTGGCGGCGGTGACGCGCATCATCACCGCGTCGTGACATACCGCAATCGGATAGCCAAGGCGCACCAGGCGCACCTGCAATTCATCGCTGCACAGGGTCGAGCAACCGCCCATGCCGAAGGCGTGAATCATCCGCGCCTGGCCGAGTAATTTCACTGCATCGGCGAAACGCGATTCGTCGAAACCGGCCAGATGCTGGCGCAGCGTGGTTTCGATGTCGCCGACGATCTGCCCGTAAAACGCCGACTGCTCAGGCGTGCCCGCCGGGTCGAGAAAACGGCTGCCAACACCGCTGGCCTGGGCCAGTTGCAGGCGCAGATCGCGCAGGTCACGGCAACCCACGGTGCGGGCAAACCGCGACAGGGTGGCGGTGCTGACTTCGGCGCGTTGCGCGAGGTCTTCGAGGCTGGCGCTGGCGGCAAATCTGACATCGTCGAGCATCAGCCGGGCGATGCGGCCCTCGCCGGCACTGAAGGAATCCTGGCGGGCGCGGATCTGGTAGAGAATATCCATGGGCGGCGGGCTCCGGTTACAGCAGGTAGGAAAGGCCGACGGTCAGCGCGAAAGCGACCAGCGAGATCAACGTCTCAAGCACAGTCCAAGTCTTGAATGTCTGCGCGACCGTCATGTTGAAGTATTCCTTGATCAACCAGAAGCCGCCGTCGTTGACGTGGGAAAAGATAACCGAGCCCGCGCCGGTCGCCAGCACCAGCAACTCCGGGTGTGGATAACCCAGACCGATCGCCACCGGAGCGACGACGCCTGATGCGGTAGTCATCGCGACTGTCGCCGAACCGGTGGCGATACGCATCAGCGCCGCAAATAGCCAACCCATAAGCAGCGGTGACAGGTGAAATTCGTGGGCGAGGCCGACGATCTGATCGGTCACACCGGCATCGACCAGAATCCGGTTCAAGCCGCCACCAGCCCCCACCAGCAAGGTGATGCTGGCGGTTGGCGCCAGGCATTCGTTGGTGAATCGGAGGATCGATTCACGGTTGAAACCTTGGGCAATCCCCAGCGTCCAGAAGCTCAGCAAGGTCGCCAGCAGCAGCGCAATGACCGAGTTGCCGATGAACAACAGGAACTGGTTGAAAGCGCTGCCGGGGGTAGAAATCAGATTGGCCCAGCCGCCGATCAACATCAACAGCACCGGCAGCAGAATGGTCGCCATGGTGATTCCGAAACCCGGTAATTTGTCGCGCGGTTCGCGGTCGAGAAATTGCTTTTCCAGCGGATTATCTGCCGGCAATTGAATGCGCGGCACGATGAACTTGGCGTATAGCGGGCCGGCAATGATCGCGGTCGGAATGCCGATCGCGATGGCGTACAGCAAGGTCTGCCCGACCGAGGCCTGATAGGCCTGCACCGCGAGCATCGCCGCCGGATGCGGCGGCACCAGCGCGTGTACCACCGAGAGGCCTGCGACCATCGGCAGACCGACCATCAGAATCGACACGCCAACACGGCGGGCCACGGTGAAAGCGATCGGCACCAGCAAGACGAAACCGACTTCGAAGAACAACGGCAGCCCGACCAGAAACGCGATGCAGACCATCGCCCAATGCGCGTTCTTCTCGCCGAATCTCTCGATCAGCGTGCGCGCCATCTGCTCTGCGCCGCCCGACTCGGCCATCATCTTGCCGAGCATCGTCCCCAACGCCACCACCAGCGCAATGTGCCCCAGCGTCTTGCCGACCCCGGCCTCATACGCCCCGACCACAGCCGACGGTGGCATCCCGGCGACTAGCGCCAGGCCCAGGGAAATCAGAGTGATGACGATGAACGGATTGAGCCGATAACGGGCGATCAACACGATCAAAGCGATGATGGCGACGGCGGCATAGACCAGCAGCCAATAGCCGAAGGAAGGCGTCATGCGGTACTCCTCGAAAGGGTCACGTTCGAATGGGTTGTGAAACTCATAAATCATTTCGAGATAGAGATTTCAAACCGCATGAAAGTAATTTTCGTGGAGAGGTAAGGCGTGTCGCTGGCGGGTATGTGGTGTCGTGATTAATGAAAATCGCGGGGCTGGATTTTCATGTCTTTCCAAATCACCACAAAACCCTGTGGGAGCAAGCCTGCTCGCGAAGACGTCATCACATCCAACATCTTCATTGACTGATCCACCGCATTCGCGAGCAGGCTCGCTCCCACAGTTGTGATTGCATTCCTCCAGCCAGAACGCAGTCAACCCGTAGGAGTGAGCCTGCTCGCGATTGCGGTGGGTCAGAACAGGATATTTGACTGACACAACGCTATCGCGAGCAGGCTCACTCCTACAGTTTTTGATCGCATTCCTCCAGGCAGAACGCGGTCAACCGGTGGGAGCGGGCTTGCTCGCGAAGGCGTCAGCACATCCGACATCTTCATCGGCTGACGCACCGCTTTCGCGAGCAGGCTCGCTCCCACAGTTTGGACTGCATTCCTCAAGGCAGAACGCTGTCAACTTGTAGGAGTGAGCCTGCTCGCGATTGCGGTGGGTCAGAACAGGATATTTGACTGACACAACGCTATCGCGAGCAGGCT